>JBALUX010000134.1:0-7913 GCA_036963725.1 Parasphingorhabdus sp.
GGTTCAGGGCCTCGGCCAGCGTCAGTGGCAAATCGGCGGCATGTGTGACGATCAGACGCCTCTGCGTTCGCACGAAGACCTGCTGCTGCTCGCCGAATTTAATGTCACCGAGGAATGGGTACTGAACCCCGGCGACATGCTCTATATTCCGCCGGGTATCGCCCATAATGGCGTTGCCGTCGGTGCCGATTGCATGACCTATAGTATCGGCTTTCGCTCGCCGTCACGAAAGGAATTGATCGGCAACTGGTGCGACGACCTGCTGCCGGAAATGACCGATGATGACCGCTATTGCGATCCTGATCTGACGGTCCAGAATAATCCGGGAGAAATACCCGCCACCGCCATCGACCGTCTACACGCCATGCTTACCGAGAAGCTGTCTGACCGCGCGGCTTTCGCGCGATGGTTCGGCGAATATAGCAGCACGCCGAGATATCCGGACACGGACTGGCGCCCGGAAGAGCCAATCGAGACAGAACATCTACGCGGTTTGCTGACTGAGGATCATCCGCTGTTCCGCAATCCCGCCAGCCGCTTTTCATTCATTCGCGAGGACGAAGACAGGCTGCTGCTATTTGTCGATGGGGAATGCTTTTCCTGCACCGACGAAACGACATCGCTGGCCGAGATACTGTGCGCTCAGGAACAGTTCGTCATCAATCCCGAATGGCGAACTTCGGATGATGTGATGGATCTGCTCGCCGGATTGTATAATCGCGGCAGCCTGTCCTTCGACTGGGGATAGGTCCCAAGATTCAAGACAAAAAAAAGGGCGGGAGTGCTATGCACTTCCGCCCTCTTCCGTATTCGGTGTGAGGCTTAAGCCTGCTGCAAGTTTACAGCGGCTTTCTTGCCGTTATTTCCGGTTTCAACATCATATGTCAAACGCTGTTCTTTTTCGAGCGACTGCATTCCGGCAGCCTGAACTGCTGTGATGTGCACGAAGCTGTCATCGCCACCATCTTCAGGAGCGATGAAACCATAGCCCTTGTCGGTGTTGAAAAATTTTACGGTGCCTGTAGGCATAGTCTTATTCCTATTCATAACTTAATTATGCCCGATCATGCGAAATGCAGAACCGGACGGGATTGGCCAACTTCGAGAAATGGGAAAAAGAGTATGCGACCTTAGGGGTTGCGAAACCTAGATTTCTTCGTAACGCGATTTATTAGCTGTAGAGCCTATAGCAGCCTATTCGTTAATAAGCAAACAGATCAATTTCAGCTATTTCATGGCTGCTAGAAATTGTGTAGCAATAGCCCCGATGAAACAGTCCAAATTGATCTTCGCGACAGTATTTTTCCTCTGTGTCCCGCTCGCTGCGTGTGATTCGCCTTCCGCTCAGGCACCGCAACCATCGCCGCAGGATTTGTTTTTCGAGCGACTGAGCTTGCTCTGCGGCAAGGCTTATGCCGGAACATTGGTGTCTGATCAGGAAGCCGATGCCGATATGGCGGGCAAGCCAATGATCATGCATGCGGCATCCTGTGATCTGAACGAGATCCAGATTCCTTTCCATATTGCAGAGAATAAGAATAAGTGGGACCGCTCTCGCACATGGATCATCACCCGCACAGATCAGGGCCTCCGTCTGAAGCACCGCCATCGTCATGAAGACGGCAGCCTCGACGACGTGACCAATTATGGTGGCGATACGGAGAGCGAGGGCACGCCGGATCGGCAGGAGTTTCCCGTCGACGCAGAATCGACCGCTTCGTTCAAAGCCAATGGCCTTGATCAGTCGGTGACCAATATCTGGGCAATGGAAGTGACCGAACCGGGCCAAGGCAATGCCAAGTTTGCCTATGAACTGCGCCGGCCGGAAACCGCCGATAGCCGACATTTCCGCGTCGAGTTCGACCTATCCAAACCCGTTGCTGTCCCGCCTCCGCCCTGGGGCGGCTGAACCGCGATGTTTGCAGAACTCGCCGTCGGTGGCTTCATGGTCCTTCTGACCGTTCTCATTCACGGCGTTGGGGTCTTTGGTCTAGGTCGTTTTCTGCGGATCGAGGCACGCGAAGAGGCAGCCGAGCATATCCACCCAATGTCGCCCCACGGAATTGTCGTTACCCTCGCGCTGGTGTTCGGCCTGTTCGTACTGCACGGCATAGAAATCTGGGCTTATGCGCTCGTCTACCGGCTGGTCGATGCCATCCCCACTTTCGAGCAAGCAATCTACTTTTCGACCATCACCTATTCCACCACCGGTTATAATAGCGACGGCCTGGACATAAAATGGCAGATGATTGCCGCGATCGAGGGGCTTAACGGCTTCATTCTGCTCGGCTGGTCGACGGCGTTCTTTGTCACCGTGGTAGCGCGCATGGGCCGTCGCTAGTGGAGCAGGCCCAGCGACAAGAAGGGCTCACCAGACGTCTTTTCCGCTGGCTGCTGGCAATATTCTATCTGGTCGCGGGAATAGCCCATATCCGGTCTCCGGCAGGGTTTCTGGCGATCACTCCGGACTGGGTGCCCTTTGCAGAGCAGGTTGTTCTGTTGACCGGCGTTGCCGAGATTGCCGGAGCAATCGGCCTGTTGATACCGACCCACATAATCCCGAAAGCGCGCTATGCTGCAGGCATCGGTCTCGCGCTCTATGCCCTTTGTGTCTATCCCGCCAATATCAACCACGCGATCAACAATATCGCCATAGGCGGCGAGACTGCGAGCTGGCTCTACCATGGCCCTCGCCTTGCTTTTCAGCCGGTGTTTATCTGGTGGGCGCTGATCGCGGGCGGCATCATCAATTGGCCGTTCCAGCCCAACAAGCCGTAAAACTGCCCGAAGGGGCGTATTTATGCTATGATCGTCTTTGCTAGTTTGGCAGCAGCAAAGGAGCAGGACATGGAAAAGCATGGCGATCAGATCGAAGTGACCGAGCGCGAGGCAAGCAACAAACCGCGCGCGCCCCATAATGTCAGAATTGTTCTGGCGGCTTCGTTGTTGCTGGCAGTTGCGGCGCTGTCGATGGTTTGGATCATTCCCGCGCTAAGCTAGTTGCTACAAGCGTCCTATTCCAATGGAGGGATAGCCCCTCAAACCACACCAGCGATATAGGCGACGAGCAATGCCGACGGCAGCAGCAATGCTTGAGCCAACAACGTCCCGCCCACCCGGCTTAGCGACAACCAGGTGATCGTCCGCCGGAACATCGGCTGACTAACGCGGCCACTTACGACATCGTCGGTCATCACCGACAATTGCGGATCGATCACCACGAACAGCAGGATTGTTGCAAATCCATTTATTACGGCGGAAAGCTGCGATGCCGTGACCCGATATTCGGGATTGAGATAACCGGCATAAAGCGATCCCACGACACCGACCGTCAGCAAGGCCTGAGCCACTATGTTCAGTACGATGATCGTCATCGATACACCGCGCGGCTTGCGCAGGTCGGTGATGTGTACTCGCTTTGGCACCGTGGCGGTTCTCCCCACGTAACCGATCCCGCCCTTGGTCAGAGCATGCCAGATCAACCGCGGCATTGAACGATGCTCGTGGAATTGCAATATGGCGCTGCTAAACCAGCGCTGCACGGTTGGAATGAGCAAGGCGCCGACAATTGTCGCGGCCGTCGCCGCCAGCAGAACCAGCCTAAAATCTGTGAGAAGCCCCTCACCCGTGCCCTTGGCTAGGCCATTTTCAATCCGCTTTGCCAGGAAAGGCCCGAGGAAGCTGTTTGACAGTCGCGACACCAGAACAAGAATATTGAACAAGGCAAAAGAGACCGCAATTCGCCCGGTTCGCACACCGGCGATACGGGCCGAATAGGCTAGCGCGCCAATCAGATGGATGGAGAAGGTCAAAGCGCAAATTATTACGAGCTGCTGATCCATGAAATTTTCCGATATATATCGACAGAATCATGCGCGAATCCGGCACGAAACGAAAATGCCCATGAACCAAAACTTCAGCTATCCAAACAATATTTTGTGCGGCCTTGCGCTTTCTGGCTAGCGCCGGTTCGCGCGGGCTTTTATTGGGGTTTGCGCTATCCGGCGCGCCCCATTTATCGGACCCTTTCATGCTTGACGTTCTCGCGCCTTATTCTCCGGCCTTGGTCGCCCTGATACTCCTGCTGCTGCTGATTGCATTTGCGACAGAAATCCGCCCTCCGGAGGTAACTGCCATCGGCGCAGCAGGCCTGCTGCTGGTTCTCGGCCTTATCTCGACCGACGATATATTGGCGGCGATGAGCAACCCTGCCCCGCTGACAATTGCGGCGATGTTCATAATTTCCGGCGCCTTGGTCAGGACCGGTACGCTGGAAGCCTTTGCGCTCAGAGTGACCGGACTGGCCAGGAGTTCGCCGGTGCTGGCGACCGGACTGCTGCTGATTGCGATCGCCGTCTTGTCGGGATTCACCAACAACACGCCACTGGTGATGATGATGATCCCGATCGGCATCACCCTGGCCAAGGAACTCGGCGAACGGCCTTCGAAGATATTGATGCCGATTTCCTTTGCCGCGATTTTGGGTGGCACCTGTACCCTGATTGGCACGTCGACCAACATATTGGTCGACGGCGTTGCCCAGAAAAACGGTCTCGCCGGCTTTTCGATATTCGAGATCGCCCCGGCCGGCATCGTCATCGCACTGGTCGGCGTAACCTATCTCGCCCTGACCCGCCGGTTTCTGCCGGAACGTGACACGATGTCGTCGCTGCTCGATGAAAACGAAGCCAAGCGCTATACGATGTCGATCTTCATCATCGGCACATCGCCCTATATCGGCCAGATAGCCAGCGAGATCGATCTGTTCCGCAACGGCGAACGGCGGCTGGTCGATGTCGTCCGCAACGACGTATCGATCCGGAAGTCCCTTTCCAAATATGTGATCCGGAAAGGCGATGTGCTGATCCTGCACACCAATGAAGCCGACGTGATGACCATTCGCGAACGGGGAAAACTGCCGCTGACCAAGAGCGAAGACACGCAGCAATTCGTCCCCATGTCCTCGCACCGGTCGATGCTGGCCGAGATATTGCTTCTCCCCGACGCCCATCTGATCGGCCAAAGCCTGAAAGATGCGGCCCTGCCGCAGCGCTATGGCGTTCACCCGATTGCAATGCATCGCAAGGGCAGCAATCTGTCCGAGCAATATGACAGCACCAAGTTGCAGATCGGCGATACGCTACTGCTGGAAGGCGCGAAGGCCAATATCCGGCGGCTGGTCGAGGGCGAGAATCTGATGAATGTCAGCGAACCCAAGACGCGCGGTTTCCGGCGCCATAAAGCCCCGATCGCGATTGCGGTGATCCTCGCCGTCGTACTCGCCGCGGCTTTCGACATCATGCCGATTGCCGGACTGGCCGTACTCGGGATGGCCGCGGTTCTCGTCACTCGCTGTATCGAACCGGACGAGGCTTTTGCCTCGGTCGACTGGCGGATTATCGGCCTGATCGTGGCGATGCTGGCGATTGGCACCGCACTCGAAAATGCTGGCCTGGTCGAGATGCTGGTCGCAGCGGCAACACCCTGGCTGTCTGGCTTCCCGCCAATCTACGCTCTGGCGGCTATCTATCTGTTGAGCTTGATGCTGACCGAACTGGTGACCAATAATGCCGTCGCAGTCGTCGTAACCCCGATCGCCATCCAGCTTGCGATATCCCTCGGCGTCGATCCACGGCCCTTTGTCATCGCGGTAATGTTTGCCGCCAGCGCCAGTTTCCTGACCCCGATCGGCTATCAGACCAACACCTTGGTCTATGGTGCCGGTGGCTATCGTTTTCTCGATTTCGCCCGCTATGGACTGCCGTTGACCATATTGATTGCGATCACCTCGATCACCATCATTCCGCTGATCTGGCCATTGTAATTAGAGCATACGGGAGGGACACAGGTCCCAAAGTTCGTGAAACTTAGGGCCAAGAACGGCTTTTCCGCGCGCCCCTCTCTCACTCATTATTCTCCGATTTATCTTCATTATGAGATATTTGCAGCTTGCTTGCAGTAAGCCGTGTCAAGTCGGTCGATCCGCCGGGCTCCTGTTCATCGCCGATCCGGTCCTGACGCTGCCAGTGCGGCAATTTTCCGTCCATCATATCGGCAATTTCCAGCGCATCACCCAGTTCCTCAGGCGACAGCAGCTTTTCCGGTTCAGCAGGCGGTTCGCGCCCGAGCAGTTTCAGCGCTTCCGCGACTGGTGTGCGGGCGGGTACGGTCGCCTGACCTTCTCCGGCACCACTACCGCCGCGGTGCGCATTGCCATAGATCTGCGGTGCGTGGGCGCGGATCAGGAACATCAGCAAGCGATCATTATATTTACGCTTGGTGTAGATGTGATTGCCCTCTTTATCGATTATCTCGTCCTCGACGCCGTTTATCGCGCGGTCGAAAGCAATATCGATGAGCCGCCCCGAAGACGCACCCAAGGCTGCCTCCCAGGCAGCAGCAAACCCCTCTGCCCCCGGAGAGCGGCGCAATGTGTAGGCGGAACTATCCGACATCCCGACGCTGCGCGCTGCCGTTATCACCACGCCGGTGTCGGCCAGTGCGCCGATAAAGGCCCGCTGGCGTTCCGGCGTCCAACCATCCTTGCGTCGTTTGCGCAAGACCGGGACCCAGTCATAAGCGTTGGGGTCATGGCCGTGCCCGTCCCGTCGAGGAAGATCACCATCCGGCTCGTCGGACGCGCCGGGGCTTTGCGATGGTTTTTGTCTGTCATAAAGACGAAATAACCTATTTGGTTACTTGTAGGAAAGAAGAAAATGAGAGTCTGCGGTCTAATATTCGACAATTTTGACGATCTGGCTCTGCTTGCCGCAGCAATAATTTCTTTCGCGAGAATTTTCTCACCGGGCTGTCTGGAAAGAATTGAAAAAGGGAAAATCGCGCAAACGGCGCACAAACCAATGAGTCCCAATCCTATTATCACCGGGCATGCAACATGATGTAAAAAGCTTCTCCATATCGGCTGTTGCAAAAATGAAACGTTTGTCGAAAATTCGAATAATCGCCTACCGATTTTGTTAGGACAGGTGAGTTATTGGTGCAATACAGGTGACAGTCTGAAGGTTGGAATTTTCAGAGAATAGACAACTACTCCTGCTAAATTTTGATCTGAATACTGATGATTGGCCACAAAAGATGGTCGCCATCCACTATCTGTTCAGTCCAGCAGGGAGAAGATAAATGACTCACAGAAACCGCAAAAACCTGAAATATGCCGCAGCGCCGCTAGCGCTGAGCATTGCTCTGGTCTCAACACCCTCATTTGCCCAAACAACGGATGTCGCTGAAGCCGAAACGGAATCAGTCATCGTTGTCACCGGATCGCGTATTGCGCGCCCGGGGGTCGACTCACCCTCGCCGGTCACGGTGGTTGCCAGCGAGGACATCAAATTGCAGGGCGTAACCCGGGTCGAAGATATTTTGAACTCTTTGCCGGCCGTTTCTGCGAGTCAGGCATCGTCTCTCGCCAATGGTGCGGACGGTACCGCAACGGTCGACCTTCGCGGACTCGGCTCCAATCGCACACTCGCGCTGATCAACGGTCGGCGCATCGTACCCGGCGACCCGTCACCGGCCAGCGGTTCTGCAGCCGACATCAACATCATTCCCGCCGCCATGCTGAAACAGGTTGAAGTCCTGACCGGCGGCGCATCTTCGGTTTACGGCGCTGACGCTGTTGCCGGCGTTGTCAACTTCATCATCGACGATGAATTTGAAGGCTTCCGGGTAGATGCGCAATACAGCTTCTACCAGCATGACAATAACAACAAGTTCGTTCGCCCCTTTCTAGATGCGCGCGGCTTCCCCTATCCGGACGGCAGCATAACCGACGGCGGTTCGATCGACGCGACCGTGGCCTTCGGCTCAAAGTTCGCCGATGATCGCGGCCATTTTATGATCTATGGCGGTTATCGCAAAATCGAGGCGGTAACCCAGTCGGAGCGCGACTTCAG
>JBALUX010000135.1:0-7690 GCA_036963725.1 Parasphingorhabdus sp.
TGGGAATGAGGCCGCGAATCGCGATTGATGCGATGGGCGGAGATGAAGGCCCGCGTGTCATGGTTGCAGGTGCCGCGCTCGCGCGTCACCGCCATGCAGGTTTTCAGTTCCTTTTCGTCGGCGATGAAACGCAGATTCGCGAAGCGCTCAAGGATCACCCCAATCTCAGCGCGGCATCCGATATCCTGCACGCGCCGGACGTAGTATCCGGGGATGACAAGCCGGGACAGGCGCTGCGCGGTTCCAAAACAACTTCCATGGGCATGGCAGTCAATGCCGTGAAAACCGGAGAAGTCAGCGCTGCTGTCAGTGCTGGCAACACGGGTGCCCTGATGGCCATCGCCAAACTGGCGTTGCGCACCATGCCGGGTATCGACCGGCCAGCATTGTCGGCGCTGCTGCCGACGATGAAAGACACTGATGTTGTGATGCTCGACCTGGGCGCCAATACAGAATGCAATAGCCGGAACCTCGTACAATTTGCCGTGATGGGTGCAGCATATAGCCGCATCATGCACGGATTTGATCGTCCCAAGGTGAAGCTGCTGAACATCGGTACCGAAGAAGCAAAAGGTACCGGCACGATACAGGAAGCCGCTGCGACGCTGAAGGGCGCTGCCGGCCTGCATATGAATTTTCTCGGATTTACCGAGGCGGACAAGATATCCACTGGGGAGGTCGACGTGATTGTGACCGACGGATTTTCCGGCAATGTGGCTCTCAAGGCGCTGGAAGGAACCGCGCGGTTTGTCACCGACCTGCTGAAGCAAAGCTTCCTGAGCAGTCTCCGTTCCAAAATCGGATTTCTGATTTCCCGACCGGCGACAGAAATGCTGCGCGACCAGCTGGATCCCAACAATCATAACGGCGCTGTGTTTCTGGGGCTGAATGGTGTGGTGGTAAAAAGTCACGGCAGCGCAGATGCCAAAGGCGTCGCCAACGCCGTCGAAGTGGCTGCCCGGCTGGTCGAGGACAGCATTCTCGAACGGATCAGCGAAGATCTGACAAAAATTAGCGAAGCCGCTCCCGTGGCTGAGGTGGCAAAATGAGTGCTGCTGTTAGACGTTCTGTTATCAAGGGAACCGGTTCGGCTTTGCCGCGCACCCAAGTTTCCAATGCCGAACTCGCCAAGCGCGTGGATACAACCGACGAATGGATCGTCGAGCGTACCGGCATAAAATTCCGTCACATTGCCGAGGACGACGAGACGACATCCAGTCTTGCCATCGAAGCGGCGGACAAGGCGATGAAAGCGGCTGGACTCAGCGGCTCGGATATTGACCTGATCATCGTTGCCACGGCGACGCCCGATCAGACCTTTCCGGCAACCGCCACCATCGTTCAGGATGCACTCGGCTGTAATGGCTGCGTGGCCTTTGACGTCGCTGCGGTCTGCTCGGGCTTTCTATATGCGCTTTCGGTAGCGGACAGCATGATCCGGGTCGGCAGCGCGCAAAACGCGCTGGTGATCGGAGCAGAAACCTTCAGCCGCATACTCGACTGGGAAGATCGCGGCACCTGCGTGCTTTTCGGTGATGGAGCCGGCGCGATCGTGTTGGCGGCCGAGCAAGGTGAACGCGGCGTACTAGCTACCCGTCTGCATGCCGATGGCGCGCATAATCAGCTATTATATGTCGACGGCGGTGCCGGTACGACCGGGACGGTTGGCAAGCTGCGCATGAAAGGTCGCGAGGTATTTCGCCACGCTGTCGTCAATCTCGCCTCGGTCTTGAAAGAAGTTCTGGAAGAAGCCGGTGAATCGATCGACAATGTCGATTGGGTTGTCCCGCACCAGGCCAATGCGCGGATATTGGATGCGACCGCTAAAAAGCTTAACCTTGCTCCTGAAAAAGTGATCAAGACCGTTGATATGCACGCCAACACTTCAGCGGCATCGGTCCCGCTGGCTCTGGATACCGCTGTGCGAGATGGTCGAATCAAGTCCGGAGACCTGCTGGTTCTGGAAGCCATGGGCGGCGGATTTACCTGGGGCGCGTCGGTCATTCGATACTGAACATGCTGCTTTTGTTCACGAATTAACCATAAGTGACATTTTCGTCGCCGAATTTACATCCTTGTCGAAAGCCAGTTGAGCGCAATGCATTTCCGCTCCTAGCTTGGGACCATGGAATATCCGGCATCCACAAGTTTGAAGATCGCGGCTCCGTTTCTTTATCGTGCCTATCTCAGCTGTCATGCTCTTCAGGCCCGCAAGCCACAGCTTTTGAGCGCATTGCAATGCTCCGAATCGGAATTACGGGATCCCGGCTACCAACTGGGTGACGAATCGATCGCCAGTCTCTGTGCGGCGGCTCAGGAAGAACTCAACTGTACGGACATTCATTCGGAGATCGGCAGCAAGATGGTGCCACGGGGCTTTTCGGATCTTGGCTTTTCCGCTTTTTTCCAACCCAGCTTTGGTGAAGCGTTGCTCGATCTTGTTGCAGAGCAACGGTTGGGCGGCGACAAGCCTGTCGTAAAACTCCTGCCGCTCTCTTCCGGTGACCGGTTGGTGTGGAATCAGGACAAGGTGGTTTCGCCCGATCTGATTCACATCATATTTGCGCTGGTCCATCAATGCGGAGAGTTGCTGGCCGATGGCCGCTTCAAAACCGTCAAGGCCGCACATTTTTCCCACCGCCGGCCCGACGGGTTCAGGGGCTTCCCCGCAGAAAATTCAAACAGCGCGCCGATTCCCTGCCATTTCAATCGGCCGTCCACCTATCTCGAATATCATCACATGGCGATGACCATGCCGATACAGCGTCACAATCCCGCGATTGTCTCGGCTGTCAGGCGGCAGGAGGCATTTTTCGCGCGGGCCAGATTCGAGCGGCAGAATCTCGCTAAGCTGACCTATGAATATCTATTATATCTGCTCGACAAATCCGGTCTCAGCCTCGACGCGGCTGCCGTAACATTCGGCATGGCGGAGCGGACTTTGCGACGCAAACTGGTCGCCGAAGGCATGTCATATCGTCAGCTACTGGAACAGGTCCGGCGGGACACCTGTCATCTCTACTTTCTCGAAGGCACGCGCAATCTCTCCGAAATAGCCGCGAAGCTCGGCTATAGCGAATTGAGCGCGTTCACCCGCGCCTATACGAGCTGGTATGGCCATCCACCGAGCCAGGACACCGGCAGCGCGATCGCTCTCGCTGCCTGAATTATCTGGAAAATGGTGGGCGTAGAGAGAGTTGAACTCCCGACCCCTTCGATGTCAACGAAGTGCTCTACCACTGAGCTATACGCCCACGCTGGAGGCCGTCTAGCCAGCCGCTTCGGCTGGCGCAAGGCTTAATTCAAGTCGCTCATACTGTCTGGCTCAAACAGCCGGTCAACCTCCAGAACCAGATCGCGCAAATGGAAGGGCTTGGACAATATTTTGGCCTTCGGAACCGACTGTCCGGCGCGCAATGTTACGCCGGAAAAGCCGGTGATAAACATCACCTGGGTCTCGGGGCAGACAGCGGCGCAATGCTGGGCCAGTTCAATTCCGTCCATTTCCGGCATGACAATATCCGTCAAAAGCAGGTCAAATTTCTGCTCGTCGAGCAGCGGCACTGCAGCAGTTCCGCGGTCTACAGCGACAACTTCATAGTTGGCTTTCTCCAGCGCCCGTGTAAGATGCTCACGCATCGCCTGTTCATCTTCCGCGAGGAGAATCCGAATCATTTTGTCACGCCTTCCTGAATATGCCTGAACACAGGCCCGCCTATATGCCGAGGCCGGTATATAAGTGCAAATCGGTTAATTTTTTTCCGAAGGCGATGATTATTTCGGCGATGGACGCCGATTTTTTCGGGAGCAAATATGGCTAATCTGATTCCCGGCAACATATTGTCCCCGGTGCCGGCATATTCCCTCTCCAATGTTACGACATTCGGTTTCCCGGTGCTGGTCAGCGTGCCCCATGCCGGCCGGGAATATCCGCCCGAACTTCTCGACAACCTGAATGTCCCGGCTTCTCATTTGCTGCGTCTGGAAGATCGCTATTCGGACCGGCTGGCGGCATCCGCCATTGCTTCCGGATTTCCATCGATCATTGCCCGAAAGCCGCGAGCGTGGGTTGACCTCAATCGCAATCGTACGGAAATCGACCCGGATATGGTGATCGGTATGGATCCGTCGCAGACATCTCAGAAGAGCAAGAAGGTAAGAGGCGGCCTGGGTTTGTTGCCGCGTAGACTGCACGGTGCGGGGGATTTGTGGCGGAATAAATGGTCGTATCAGCACGTCATCGAGCGGATCGAACAGGATCACGAGCCCTATCATGCGATGGTGGCAAATCTTCTCGACCAGATACGGTCCGTTTTTGGATGTGCGCTCCTCTTGGACTTGCATAGCATGCCATCGATATTCGACGAGAATCATAACAAGATCGGCTTTGTTCTGGGGGACCGCTTCGGGCGGAGTTGCGAATCGCGCTATGTCGAACTGGCTGCAGGCCATTTCCGGATGCACGGTCACCTTGTGCAGACGAACCATCCCTATTCGGGCAGCTATATTCTGGAGCGGCACGGCAGACCCTCGCGCAATATCCATGCATTTCAGCTTGAAGTGGATCGGTCGCTATATCTTGATCAGTATATGCGCGAGCCGGTAGCGGCTGCCGGGGCGATCGCGGAATTGATCCGCAATTGTTGCGTAATGCTCGCTGAACAATTGTCAGGCCAGCATCAGATTGAAGCGGCAGAATGAGGGGTTTTCCATAAAAAAACCACCTCGCCGGTTCGGCGAGGTGGCCAAGGTTCAGGGAGGTGGCATTCCGAAGGAATGCCTGTACCGATCCGATCGGGGGATGCGAACCGATACAGCATTTATGTGGGCCTTGTTGCATTGAGTTGCAAGACCCCGGAAGCGGAAAATTACCAATAGCATTTGCCTGCTTCGGCCAAATCGCGCGAAGCAGGCTAGCTTGAGTGGTTAAACCTGTACGGAAGGTGCTTCGGTCACCTGTGGCATTTTGCCGGCATCAACCTGTTTGGCGAATACTTCGCGCATGATCTGCAGCGAGAAGAGATGTGCGTAGATCAACGGCAAGATACCGTTCTGGTTGATCTTGCGCAGTTCATCGCCGCGCAGATCGCGCAATTTGGCTTCGTCGATCATCTTGAACCCGCGATAGATGAAAGGCTTTTCAACGCCGGTTTGTTGAATGGAAACTTCACCATCCATCAACAATCCCATCTTTTCCAGTTCCTGGACGAACTGGCCAGTACGCTGGCCAGCCTGTTCGAACTGTTCGCAGAAATTCAGAATATTCTTGGTGGTTTCGCTTGGCTGATCACCGTCAAACAGCGAATCGCCTTCTTTAAAGTCGCCCACCGCATTGGCGGTCGGATCAAAGCATAGCGAGAGCTCTTCAGCTTCTGGACGCAATTTCGCGAGCATGAACGGATAGCGGCGGACATAGGCAGGAACATAAGCAGGTTCACGAAATTGACCTTCGTCGTTCATGAACGTGTTCACGCCCTCGTTCAGACCCATGAGAATCAGTGGCACGCTATTGTCGCCGACCGAAAATACAATCGGATAGTTGCGCGCTGCGTTGATGAATTCATCGGTGGTAATCGGAATGGCGTGCTGCGATTGCATGAAGGATGCGTTGTCGAGCCCCTTGATTTTCCATTTGCTGTGCTCGTTGGAATTGAGCGGAACCAGATCCTTGTAGAACATTGGTAGGGCTTGTGCTTGCGGCGTGCTCGCCATAGTCATATTCTCCGAAAATTACTGTTGAAACCGAATAGTTGTCTTGCGCTTTAAGAGCCTGACTGATCGGACGCAAGGGGAACGAGTTTGCCCGGGTTCATAATATTCTTGGGATCGATCGCTGTTTTTATCGCGCGCAGCATGGAGAGGCGCGCATCGGAAGACAGTCGCTCCAGTTCCGCGCGCTTATTCTGTCCGATTCCATGCTCTGCCGAAATGGAGCCGCCCGCAGCGATAACCAGGTCATGGACCAATGGCGTTATTTGCGTCGCATAGTCCCGCATCCACTCTTGTGGCTGAACACCCGCTGGTGCTTTGACGTGGAAGTGGACGTTGCCGTCTCCCATATGGCCGAATGCAGCAACTTTCGTGCCCGGAAATCTCGCCTCGATGACCGGTGATGCCTCGGTGATGAACCGGGCCATGCCGGGCACCGGAACGCTGATGTCATGCTGCAACGCCGGACCGTTGGCGCGCTCGGCTTCGGAAATCGAATCGCGAATCTTCCAGAAATCCTCGGCCTGCTGCTCGCTGGCCGCGAGCGTTGCATCCTCGATCAAATCCCGTTCCATTGCTTCTGCCAGCAGTTTCTCGGTGACGGATCTGGGATCTTGCTGATCCGGTTGATCGCGCACGATCTCGATCAGCACGTGCCAGCGATGGTTCCCCTCCAGTGGCGAGCGGGTGCCGGGAATGTGGCGCAATACCGAATTCAGGCATGTCTCGGGGATGACCTCAAAACCTTCCAGCGATTGCGGTGTTCGTTTGTTGAGAAACCGGAATAGCTGATAGGCGGCGTCGGTGCTGTCGACCGCGGCCCAGGATACGCAGCGATCCAACAGAGCGGGTACGGTTTTCAGGGTCACTGCGGTGACGACGCCCAGCGTGCCTTCGCCGCCCACGAATAACTGTTTCAGATCATAACCGCGATTGTCTTTTTTCAGCGCCGCGAGCCCTTCAAAGATACTGCCGTCAGGCAATACGGCTTCGATTCCAGCGACCAGCGAGCGCATGGTTCCGTGGCGCAGTACCTGGGTGCCGCCGGCATTTGTCGAGACAAGACCACCGACCGTAGCGGAGCCTTTGCCGCCGAGGGTCAGCGGGAATCTCTGCCCGTCGGCTGCCAGCGCTTCGTGCAGATTCTGGAGAATTACACCGGCTTCGCAGACCACTATCTGGTCGTCCGCCGATATCGTGCGAATCCGGTTCATGCGGCGGAGCGACAGAAGGACCGACTGGCCGCCGATATCGGGGGTCGCCCCGCCGACCATGCCGCTATTACCGCCCTGCGGGACGATAGCGATGGCGTTTTCGTTCGCGATTCTGAGTATTGCTGACGTTTCCTGCGTATTTGCCGGAGAGACCATGGCTTGCGCCGCACCGGTATACCGGCCGCGCCAGTCGGTGAGCCAGGGCGCCATCTCATCACCCGCGCGGGTAAATCCTTTCGCGCCGACGACGGCCTGCATCTGTTCCAGCCATTCTGCCCTTTTTGGCATATTCATGTTCCTCTGCGGTCGTGCCATCTATCCGCTGTCAGAATGCCCCCGTAACACGGGGGTAACACCAAGATGATGATAGATGGCAAATTCTCAGTTCATGCAATATTCAATCACTGCTGATATAGGCAAGGCAAGGGTTAGTTAAGGGATTATGGTGAGCCTGTCACTTACAGCGATATTGCTGCTCTCTGTGCCAGATGTGCGCGAGATGCAGCCGATAGACATTCCGTCGGCAGACGCAGCTATGGTTCATGTGGCGGAGCGGCCGCTGCGCTTTGCGCAGGTCCGAATCGAAAAGCGGGTGATCATCCGCGTGCCTCGCCGGCGGCCCACGCCGCTGGCCCCGATGGCGGATTTTTCACGCGAGACTGTGGAAAAGACCTATCGCGAAAAGAAAATGGGCAAGTGCCTGCCAATGAACAATATTCTCGGCGTACAAATGTTTGCGGATCGCTACCTCGATCTGATTACCAAAG
>JBALUX010000136.1:0-7687 GCA_036963725.1 Parasphingorhabdus sp.
GGCCAAACATGATTTGCACGAACATCTGGTCGACCGCGAGCTTATTGCGCTTTCCGATGGCAGCAAGGACAGCAAGGTCGTGCTCGGCATGTTTCTCGGCGGCGCCGGTCTGTCGGAGTTCATTCTCTACTGCCGCCACAAGATCTACCCGTTGGGACTGCCAAACGCGGCGGCGCATGTGCTGACGGTTTTTGCCGCGCTTGCATCGGTCCTGTTCGGCATAAGAGGGAAATTCCTGCCCAAACGATCGACACCGATCAAGATATCGCTGATCCGCGATGGTCAGTTTCAAGGCAATTTTGCCGTGCTTATCGTCACCACGCTGGAAAAGCTTCTGCTGATGAAACGATCGATGCGAAACCAGCATGCGATTGGCCGGATGCAGTTTCTGGCGATTGACCAGCGCGCCAGTTCGATCGTGCGTTTTTTGCTGTCGGTGATTTTCGGCCGGCTGGGCAAAAATGTACAGAAGGGCATCCATCTCGAACGCGGGGATATGATCCGCATCGAGGGCGAGGGCAGCAATGTGCTGATGGACGGCGAACTTTTCTCGGCCCAGCCAGGCCATCCGATCGTGCTGAAATCAACCAAGCCAGTATCCTTCCTTCGGCTCGCCGCCTGAGCTAGGACGTTTCGCGTGAGCGATCTCAAATCATTAATTGCGCAGGAACTGGCCGAGCCCGTTGACAAGCGGGTCACGGCTTTTGCCTCCTCGATTGCGGCGCAATATGGTGCGGCATCGCGAGCGGTGCTGTTCTATGGCTCCTGCCTGCGAACAACTCAGCTCGACGGGCAGATGCTCGATTTCTATCTCATCGTTTCGGACTATGAAGCGGCTTACGGAAAAAGCTGGCTGGCGGGGGCGAACAAACGGTTGCCACCCAATGTATTCCCGGCAGAATATGACGGACTGGTCGCCAAGGTGGCGGTACTCAGCGAAA
Source organism: Parasphingorhabdus sp. (assembly GCA_036963725.1). Lineage (GTDB taxonomy): Bacteria > Pseudomonadota > Alphaproteobacteria > Sphingomonadales > Sphingomonadaceae > Parasphingorhabdus. The sequence continues at coordinate 942 of JBALUX010000136.1, forward strand.
AAGATTTTCACAGACTGAACCGGATCGGTGCCAGCGCGGTCAGCGTCTGGGCCCGTTTCGCCCAGCCCTCGCGGCTGGTCTGGCAAGCGGACGAAGCGGCGCAGACGCAGGCGGTTGAAGCGATTGAAGGCGCTGCGATCACCTTGTTCGACATGAGCTTTCCGATGATGGATATAGATACGGAACATACGATAGCCGATCTCTGGAAACGCGGTTTTGAACTGACCTATGGTGCGGAGTTGCGCGCCGAGCGGAAGGATCGCTCCGATTCGGTCGTCGATGCCGATCCCGAACGCTATGCACGCTTTGGACCAGCCGTGATGGCGGCGATTGCCGAACGGGACAAGGCGCCGGGGCAGAAGCTCAAGATTGTCGCCTCCCGCGACGCGGTCGAAAAAAGATGGCGGCAATTGCGGCGCAACGGGAAAATCCTCACGCTCGCCAGACTGGCCAAGGCGTCCGCCACTTATGCCGGCGGCATCGATTATCTGGCGTGGAAGATCAACCGCCATGCCGGAACCGATTATGTGATCAGGCCCTGGCAACGCAAATGGCCGATATTGGGTGCGCTGGTGATGTTGCCGCGATTGATTGCCGGTGGGGCGATCAAGTGAGTTCACTGTTTAAAAGAATTCGTCATTAGAATGATTCCGTCATCCTGAACTCGTTTCAGGACCTCAGGCGTCTGAACCGGAAGATGGTGGCAAGAGTGACGGGGTCCTGAAACAAGTTCAGGATGACGAGATGCTACCGATCTTTGTAATCCGGCTTCCGCTTCGCAAAAAATGCCTTGGCCGCCTCGCGGCTGTCTTCGGTCATCGAGAGCATCACCTGCTGCCGGTCTTCGATCGCCAGCGCCGCTTCGAAACTTTGTGCGTCGATATTGCGGTTCAGCGCATCCTTGGACAGACGCAGCCCCATCGGCGAGGTCTCGAGCATTTCTTCCGCTAGTGACAGGCCGGTCGAAAGCAGCTTGTCCTCGTCGACCATCTCGCTGATCAGGCCATGTTTCTCTGCCCGTTCGGCATGGATGAAGCGGCCGGTCAGGATCAGTTCCGACGCAATCGACGCGCCGACCATGCGTGGCAGAAAATAGCTCGAGCCCATATCGCAGCCGCCGAGGCCGATCTTGATATAGGCCGCGTTCATCTTGAGCGAGGGCGCGCCGAAACGGACATCGCTGGCGAGCAATAGCGAGAAGCCGCCACCACAGGCCGCGCCCTGGGCCAAGGCGATGATCGGTTGCGGACATTGCCGCATCAACTGCATGACCGTGGCGATCGAGCGCTGGGTGTTCCAGACATGCTGTACCTGCCCGCGCGAGCCGTCATTCTTCCAGCCACCAATGTCGAGACCGGCACAGAACGCGCGCCCTTCGGCGCGAAACAGAACGACACGGACATCCAGACGCTTCTGCAGGCCGCGGAAATAATCCTGCAGCGCGAAGATCATATCCTCGTTCATCGTGTTGAGCTTTTCGGGGCGGTTGAGCGTCAGTATTTCAATCGCGCCGCGCTGTTCGATTTGGATAGAATTCGTCATTTGCAGGTCCTAGCTAACGGAAGCATAAGTGGAAATCGCAACCAGTCCTGCCAGTAACAAAGCGATGACTGCAAACACAATATACACCAATATCGCCAGCATCAAAAATGTACCGGACTGATTGTCAAAACGCCATGCCAGCCACAAGGGCCAGGGGAGCATTAAAATAGCAGCTGCGCGCTGCCCGAAAATCAGCCCAGCGAGAAGAGCTGCGACTGGGATGCATAGTACCGCTATAATCCAGTGCCATCGCAAAGGATTAAGCGGTGGCACCCCTAGATAGCCCCGACCGCTTTCCCTGCCGCTTCAAACATGCCCAGAATCTGGTCGACTTGCTCGCTGGTATGTTCCGCACAAAGCGAACAGCGGAGAAGCGTCATATTGGCCGGTGTTGCTGGCGGTCTGGCGAGGTTCACATAAAGCCCTTCGGCGAGCAGCGCCTGCCACATCATCGCTCCTTTTTCGAGATCGGGCATGATCACCGCGATAATCGCGCTTTGCGCCTCGGGGGTGCCGAGGGTGAAGCCGAGGTCGCGCAGACCCTGGTGCAGCTTCTTGCTGTTTTCCCAGAGATGGGCGCGCTTGTTGCCGCTGTGCATCAGCTTACGGATCGAGGTGCTGGCGGTTGCCATGACGCTGGGTGGCAGGCTGGCGGTGAACACATAGGGACGACAGACCAGCCGCAAAATTTCGAATTTCGGATGGTTGGAGACGCAGAAGCCGCCGACCGTACCGACGCTTTTGCTGAACGTGCCGATGATGAAATCGACATCGTCGATCACGCCCTGCGCTTCGCAGACGCCGCGGCCGTTTTCGCCGATAAAGCCCATCGAGTGGGCTTCGTCTACCAACACCATCGCACCGTTTTCCTTGCAGACGCGGACCATTTCCTTGAGTGGCGCGACATCGCCGAGCATCGAATAGACGCCTTCGAGGACGACCAATTTTCCGGCTTCGGCAGGGAGGCGTTTGAGACGCTTTTCGAGCGCTTCGACATCATTGTGGCGGAAAGCGACAATCTCGGCATTGCCCATCGCGCAACCGTCATAGATCGAGGCATGGCTGTCGATGTCGAGAATGACATAGTCACCTTTGCCCGCCAGGGTAGAGATGATCCCGAGATTGGCCTGATAGCCGGTGGAAAAGACCATCGCATGGTCCATGTCGTAAAATTCTTTCAGCGCATCCTCGCAATCGCGGTGGAGGCTGTAGGTTCCGTTGAGCACCCGGCTGCCGGTGGTTCCCGATCCGAATTCTTCCAGCGCTTTCAGGCCGGCCTGGCGAACATCATCGTCAAAGGTCATGCCCATATAATTATAGGTGCCGAGGAGAATGGTCTCCTTGCCTTCGCAGATCGCTACGGTCGGCGAGAGCACTTCTTCCATCACCAGCGAGAACGGGTCCTTGACGCCCGTGGCCAGAAGCGTCTCGCGCTCCTGAATCAGCGGGTCGAATTTACTGAGTAGATCGGTCATTTATTGCTTCCGTTAATCCTGAGCCTGTCGAAGTGCGAACCACCCGCTCGTGCGACCCTTAGACAAGCTCAGGGCGAACGGGTGTCGGGCTCTAGTTTTCCATCAGTTTTGCGACAGCATCCGCGAGCTGGCCGACGGATTCAATATCGGCCTGCATGTTCATCGTGATGATGATATCAAATTCGTCCTCGACGGCAGCGACAAAGTCCATGACGGTCAGGCTGTCCCATTCAAGATCACCCTGAAAGGTCGTTTCTGCCGCCAAAGCGACGCCCTTGTTGTTGAACGGCCCGATCAGCTCGCTGATCTTTGCCATGATATCTTCGCGATTTGCCATAATATGCTTTCAAAATTGCTATTCCTGACCTTTGCCAAGACATGCGCACCATTGGCAAGTGAATAAGGCGTAAAAGCGGCACAATGCGTGCCTTGGCTTGCCCAAGCACGTGCTTTCTGCCACTCTTTTGCCGTATCGCGGTCGACCCTGGGGGAGAGTGTTTATGGACGAAGGCAGCAAATGGCCGGATGAAGTGGTGTACGCGCTTGGCACGACCCAGCGACATCATGTGCAGTTGAGCGTTATGGCGGATAACAAGGCGAATATGCTGATTGGCGCGACCTTTGTCGTGTTCACGCTCGCCATTGGCCAAAGCCATGCCGGCAATATCTCTTTGCCGCTCCTCATTCTCGCCATCTCGGCGTTCGGGTCCGCCGGCTTGGCGGCACTGGCGGTGATGCCATCGGTGAGGCCGCGGAAAGACACTTCTCCCAATATGCTGTTTTTTGGCGGTTTTTCCAAAATCAGCGAAGACGAGTTTATCGACCATCTGCTGGAAACCGAATTGCGCACCCAGGAATCAACCTATCGGGCGATGCTGCGCGATATCTATCAAATGGGCCAAATTCTCGAACAGAAGAAATACCGCTTTCTCGGCTGGGCCTATCGGGTGTTTCTGATCGGCCTGACGCTGACCTTCATCACCTATGTTTACGAACAGTTCGCCGGGCCGATTTTCCAGACCTGATTACAGCCAGTCGTTGTGGCGATACCATTTCGCGGTATCCTTGAGGCCCTGACAAGTCTCGATTTGCGGTTGCCACAATTGCGTTGGCAGCCGCCTTTGCGGATCGATCATCCAGTCGTCATGGCAAAAATAATTGACCCGGTCTGCGGTAAGCTTGGCCTTGTCGCCGCGCGCCAGACGGTCCGCCCTGGCAGCGAGACGCAATAGGGATTTCGGTATGCCGAACGTGGCAACACGTTTGCCTATTGCCTGACCTATCGCCTTGGCAAAAGCGGCCTGCGTCCAGCCGCCCGGCTTGCCGTCGTCGACCTCGAAAATCTGGGCGGTAAAATCTTCCTGTTCCGGCAACAGGGCAAGCAAAGCCTGACACAGATCCTGGACGTGTATCACTGATAAAAGGCCGTCAGCATCGGGGGGCAGGGTCACGAACCCCAGTCGGGCCATTTTGAAAAGGTCGAGAAATTCACCGTCGCCCGGGCCATAGACGGCGGGCGGGCGGAGGATCGTCCAGTCGAGGCCGCTGGTCTTGACCAGTTTTTCGGCCTTGGCTTTGGTCTCGCCATAGATTGACAGCTGCGGCTGCGTGGCTGCCAGCGACGACACATGGATGAAGCGCTTGGCCCCGCCTTGTTTGGTAGCTTCAATGGCGGCCAGTGTCCCGGCTACATTCCCCGCTTCAAAGCCGGCCCGGTCCGGCGCGTTGACCACGCCGGCGATGTGCAGAACCATATCCGCGCCGCTGCATAATTTTGCGAGGCTTGCCTTGTCGTCCAGCGCGCCGCGCACCCAGGTAACGCCCGGACGGTCATCCTGCTTGCGCCGGGTCAGGGCGCGCGCGTCATATCCTTCCCGAACCACAAGATCGAGCATGCGACTGCCGACAAAGCCGGTCGCGCCGGTGATCGCGACTGTCTTTTGAGCGGGTCCGGCCATGGTGACTAGACCATCACCATCTGGTTGCGGTGAACCACGGCGCTACGCGGGGCATAGCCGAGCAGGGCCTCAAGCTCCGAACTGCGCCGGCCGATAATCTTGGCGCAATCGAGCGCATTATATTCGGCCAGACCGCGCGCGATCGTCAGGCCGTCTTCATTCTTGATCTCGATCACATCGCTGCGTTCAAACTGGCCATCAATCGTGATGATCCCGGCCGCCAGCAGGCTGTTGCCGGATTGGAGGGCGGCGACCGCACCGGTATCGATGGTGATCGATCCCGCCGAGGTAAGACGGCCGCCCAGCCAGGCCTTGCGGGCATTGGCGCCGTCGCCGGCCTTAAACAAGGTGCCGACATTGGTCAGCGCATAGCGATCCAGCGGATGCTCTTCGCGTCCCGAGATGATCGACAGTTCGATCCCGGCAAGATTGGCGATTTTTGCCGCTTCCAGCTTCGACGTCATTCCGCCTGACCCGAGGCCGGATGAGGATGATCCGTCAGCCATCGCCATGATCGAATCGTCGACACTTTCGACCACGCCGATAAATTGTCCGTAAGCCTCGCTATCCGGTCTGCGGTCGTAGAGACCGTCGATGTCCGAAAGCAGCAATATCCGATCAGCGCCACCCGCCTGAGCCACACGTGCGGCCAGCCGGTCATTGTCACCAAAGCGGATTTCGTCGGTGGCGACGCTGTCATTTTCGTTGATCACCGGAATGGCGCGATGTTCGAGCAGCTTTTCCAGTGTCGCGGTCGCATTAAGATAACGTTTGCGATCTTCCATATCGTCGAGCGTGAGCAACATCTGGGCGGCGGTAAGCTGATGCTCTCCGAGCAATTCCGACCACAGGCTGCTCAAGGCAATCTGGCCGATGGAGGCCGCTGCCTGTGCGTCGGCCAAGCTCGCCCGCCCGCCTTTGTCCAGACCGAGCTTGCGCGCGCCAAGCGCAATCGATCCCGATGAAACGATGATGATATTGTCGCCCGCCTTATGGCGTTTGGCAATGTCCACAACCAGCGTTTTCAGCCAGTCCCGGCGGGCCTGCCCGTCTTCCCCGACAAGCAGCGAAGACCCGACCTTGACGACTATCGTGTCCGGCTTTGCGGCGCTCACAGTGGAGACCAATCCTTGGCTACATCCTCTTTGCCTGAGGTCAGCGTGGTCTGACCCTTGCGTTCGATCGAGCTGTTTTCACCAACCGCTTCAAGAATTTTGTCGAGAGCCGCGTCCAGGCCTTCGCCGGTGGCACCCGATACCGGGAGCACATGCTCGGCACCGGCTGCGCGCAATTGATCGGCGATGTCAGCCATCAACTCGTCGTCCAGCAAATCCGCCTTGTTGAGCGCCAGTATCTGGGGCTTCTCGGCAAGTCCGCCGCCATATTTCTCCAGTTCCTTGCTCACCGTTTTCCAGGCTTTCACCGGATCATCACCGGTCGCGTCGACGAGATGGAGCAATATCCGGCACCTCTCGATATGGCCCAGAAAGCGGTCGCCAATGCCAGCGCCGTCGGCAGCGCCTTCGATCAGGCCCGGAATATCGGCGAGCACGAATTCACGGCTCTTGTGCCGGACCACGCCAAGCTGTGGATGGATGGTGGTGAAAGGATAGGCGCCGACCTTGGCGCCCGCGTTGGTCACCTTGTTGATCAGCGTCGACTTGCCGGCATTGGGCAGGCCGACAAGACCAGCGTCCGCGATCAGTTTCAGCCGGAGCCACAAGGCCGCTTCCTCGCCCATTTCACCGGGCTGGTGCTGGCGCGGTGCGCG
>JBALUX010000137.1:0-7643 GCA_036963725.1 Parasphingorhabdus sp.
CTGTTTGGCGGCGTGACGCGCAATCTGCTCAAAGGCTGCGATATTCCACTGGTTGTCTCCCACTGAATGAACACGCGCCTCGCCACAGATAGATCAAATTTCCTTTTGGCAATACCCGCATCTTGTGTAGGGTTGGTTCGTTCGCAAGCTGCGAACGGACAGCCGAGGGATAGACATAACAGGTGCGCGAAACGATCGTTCATGGCGCGAACCGGGCATTCGATCCGGATTTCGCCCTATCCGCCCTCCCGAATTGCGTCATGATAGTCGATCGCAATCTGCAGGCAATTAATTGCAGCGCGGTCGGGTTGAAGATATTCGGGGTCAACAGTCTGGCAGACTTGCCGGATGGCGCGCCGGCAGCGTGTGTGGTACCCGACCATCGCCCGCTGTTCGAAAAAACAATGGATCGTGCATTTGAAGACAGCATCATTGATCCTTTCGATGTCCACCTGCAGCTTCCGGACGGTCGGCTGATATTTGCCGAGTGCAATATAGCTGCTTTGGCCTGTCCCAAGGGAAATGTTGATGCCGTCATGGTGTCGTTTCAGGACGTGACTGCGCTCAGGAGCACCGAAAGCAAGCTGGATCAGGCCAATTCGATATTGAAGTCGATCCTGACGACCATACCCGACGCGATGGTCGTCATCGATGAGGCCGGGCTGATCAGTTCGTTCAGTTCTACGGCTGAAAAAATGTTCGGTTATGAGCAAGAAGAAATTATCGGGAAAAATGTCAAAATCCTGATGCCGGAGCCTTATCGGGCAGCGCATGATGGTTATATCGAACGCTATATAAGGACCGATGAGAAACGGATTATCGGCATCGGCCGGACGGTGGTCGGATGCCGGAAGGACGGCACCACATTCCCGCTGCAGCTGGAAGTCGGCGAAGCGAAAATCGGCGACGAGCGCTATTTTACCGGCTTCATCATCGATCTGACCGAGAAAAAACAGACCGAAGCGGAGCTTCAGTCGCTGCAGGCGGATTTGGCCCATGCCTCGCGGCTAAGCGCAGTAGGCACATTGGCCTCTTCGCTCGCCCATGAGATCAACCAGCCGTTAACCGCGATCGCCAATTATCTGTCGGCTGCGCGCGATATGATGGATGGAGATCTGGCGGAGAACCGAGAGTTTTTCCGGGAGGCCTTGGCAGAAAGCGTATCCGAGAGCCTGCGGGCAGGGACGATCGTCCGACGGCTGCGGGAATTTGTCTCGCGCGGAGAAATCAACCGGCGGGTCCTGTCGATTTCCCAGGTGGTCGAAGACGCGACCGTGCTGGGGATGATCGGGGCGCAGGAACGGGGCGTCGAATTCTCGATCGATATCGCGCCCGATACCGATCATGTGTTTGCCGATCGAGTGCAGATCCAGCAGGTGATGGTCAATCTGATGCGCAACGGGATTGAGGCAATGGCCGACAGCGCCGAGAAAAAGCTGCATATCGGCGTGACATCGATCGATGATATGCGGGTGGAAATTGCCGTGTCGGACAGCGGCACGGGCATTGACCAGGAACTGGGAGAACGGATTTTCGATCCCTTTGCCAGCACCAAGGGCGATGGCATGGGGCTCGGCCTGTCGATATGCCGGACGATCATAGAATCGCACGGCGGTACAATTCGTGTCGAACCCAATCCCGAGGGCGGCACCATTTTTAGGATCACCCTGGAGAAAGCGGAGCAGGAGCAGAATGATGAGCAGTGAGCGGCTGGTCTATATTGTCGATGATGATGATTCGGTCCGGCGATCGGCGGCATTCATGTTGCGGCACGCCGGATTCAAGGTCGAACCGGTCGAGTCCGGTGTCGACTTTCTGAAGCTGGCGAAGGGCGCCGAGCGGGGCTGTGTTCTGCTCGATGTGCGGATGCCGGAAATGGACGGTCTGCAGGTACAGCAGCAGATGATCAAGGATGGCATCGATATGCCGGTGGTGATCCTGACCGGCCATGGCGATATCGAAATCGCGGTTCAGGCCATGCGGGCCGGGGCGGTCAACTTCCTCGAAAAACCGTATGAAAAAGAAGCCCTGATCGCGGCGATGGAAGAAGCATTCGTGCGGCTGGAAGATAGCAATCTGAAGGAAATGGCCGCTTCCGAAGCGAAGGTCAGGCTAGCCTGTCTGACCGGCCGGGAGCAGGATGTGCTCGACGGCCTTTTGGCCGGGCTTCCCAACAAGACCATCGCTTATGATCTCGGTATTTCACCGCGCACGGTGGAGATATATCGCGCCAATATGATGGAAAAATTGCGGGTGCGCAGTCTGGCCGAGGCCTTGCGCATCGGCTTTGCGGCGGAAAGTGGCGAGAATTACGATATCCCGGCGAAATAGCTGAAATCAGCTTTTCGGGGCTTTCTTGCGTGACAGGCAGGCATGGCATGGCTTGGCGCAATCATTTTTGCCGCCCTCCTGCTCGACCGGGATCGACACATTTCGCACTTCGCCATCGGCAGAGCATAGCTGGATAGTCATCACGTCCGGTCTTGCCGACAAGGGCATGCCAGCCATCGGCAGAGCAATCACCGCGATAGCATATTGGCTGAGCCTGGAAGTTCTGATCCGGCCTATCATGATGGCTCGTCTTCCTCGTCGATCAATACCCGCTGGGCGGCGCCGTCGAGATCGTCGAACTGGTTGTTGCGGATCGCCCAGAAAAAGAACACCAGACCGCTAAGCCCCATCAGCAGGGCGACCGGTATCAGGATGGCGAGGCCGCTCAACTGGCCGCTCCGTTGAGACGCAGGGCGTTGCCGACGACGATCAGCGACGAAAGCGACATGGCGATCGCGGCGATTAGCGGCGTGACCATGCCGGTGAGCGCCAGCGGTACGGCGATGACATTATAGCCGATGGCGAGAGCGAAATTCTGGTGAACGATCTGCATGGTGCGGCGCGCGACCTTGATCGACAGTGCGACCGGCATCAGGGATTCGCTGGTGAAGACGGCATCGGCGGCTTGCTGGCCGACATCGCTGGCCGAACCGGGCGCGATCGAGACGTGGGCCGCGGCAAGGGCAGGGCCGTCGTTCAGACCATCACCAACCATCAGCACCTTGTGCCCGCTTGTCGTCAGGCGGGTGATCGCTTCGACCTTGTCCTGCGGCGAGGCACCGGCCTGGGCAGGAATATCCAGAGCGCGCGAAACAAGCGACACCGAACGGATATTGTCACCGGATATGATCGATGCGGGCAGTCCCAGTGCCTGCAATTTTGCGATCGCTTCTGAAGCATCCGGCCGGATTTCATCCTGCAGTTGCAGGACAACGCTTTCGCTGCCCACGGTCAGTTGGCTGGACAAATGGTCCTCGGACTTCTCGGGCTTGCCGAGCATCACTTTCACGCCATCCCAATTTGCGGTCATGCCTTCGCCGGGCAGTTCCTGAATGCCATCGAGAACGGCTGGTTCGATATCCAGCGCCAGCAATCCGGAGCGGATACCCTTGCTGATTGGGTGGCGACTGGCCTGTGCCAGCGCCAGCGTGATCTGCTTTTGGATGAGGCTCAGGTCATCGAGATTGACCGGTGTCGGCCGGCCGAGGGTAAGCGTACCGGTCTTGTCGAACAGCGCATAGTCGACGTCTGCCAGACGTTCCAGGGCGCTGCCGTCCTTGACCATCACGCCTTTGCGCAGCAGCGCGCCCGAGGCCACAACCTGCGCGGCCGGCACAGCAAGGCCAAGCGCGCAAGGGCAGGTGATGATCAGCACAGCGACCGCGATGAGCAAAGACTGGTGCCAGCCCGCTCCGGCAAACATCCAGTAGGCAAAGGCCAGCAGCGCGAGGCTGTGGACCGCTGGCGCATAATAGCGGGCAGCCCGGTCGGCGACGCGGACATAGAAAGAGCGATGCTGTCCGGCCTCGTCCATCAACCGCGCGATGTCAGAAACACTGGTATCTTCACCCGTAGCGGTGACCTGCACGATGACGGGAGATGACAGATTCAGCGTTCCGGCGAGCGCGATATCGCCCTTGCCTCTGGGCTGCGGTTCGCTTTCACCGGTCATCAGTGAACAGTCAAAACTGCTTGAGCCCGATATTATAACGCCGTCTGCTGCGAGGCTTTCACCGGCCGCAACCATCATCCGCATTTCGGGAAGCAGATCCTTGGCCGCGACCCAGCGGGTTTTGTCATCATCGTCCAGCACCATCGCGCCGGGCGCGGTCTGTTTCAGCAGCGCGCCGATGCCTTCGCGCGCGCGGTCCCGCATCATGCCGTCCAGTACCCGACCGGCGAGCAGGAAGAAGAGCAGCATCACCGCGCCGTCAAAATAGGCATGGGCACCGCCAGTGGCGGTTTCATAAAGGCTGAGACCGGTTGCCAGCAATATGCCGATCGAGATTGGCACGTCCATATTGGTCCGGCCATAGCGCAGCGCCATCGCCGCAGAGGCGAAGAACGGACGCCCGGAATAAGCGATTACCGGAACTGCGATTAGCGCCGAGAGCCAGTGGAACAGATCGCGCGTGACGCCGGCCGCACCGGACCAGACGCTGACCGACAGCAGCATGATATTCATCATCCCGAAACCGGCGACGGCGAGCGCGCGGATCAGCTTGTCGGTGCTGCCTTTATCTTCCGACAGCGGATTCTCGCCGAGAATCTGGGCTTCAAAACCGAGTGCCTCTATTTCGCGCCTTAGCTGGTCGTCGGCCAGTTCCGGCAGATGTGATATCGCAACCTGCTTGGTCGAAAAATTGACCCGCGACGAAGCTATGCCGGGCACATCAATCAAGCCATTTTCGATTTTCGAGATACAACCGGCGCAGCGGATCGCGGGTACCGCAAATCTAGACACAATCAACTGGGATTGACCGTCACCTATGGGCGCAATCGCATTCACCAGATATCCCGAACCACGCGCATATTCTTGTCATCCTGGCTGATGATAATCTTCAGTTTCCAGCGGCCTGCCGGCAATCTCTCGACGCTTTGAAATTCTCCGGAAGCTGCTTGCTTGAAGCTGATCTCGAACGGCTCCGATTGACCAATGGGATGCTCGGCTATGCCGGTCATCGTCGCTCGCTCTAGCGGAGCGCCATCACTCGTCGTGATAGCGATGCTCGCCTTGCCCGCTTTTCGGTGCGCCGGGGAAACCGTCCAGCCATTCGCTTTCTGATTGCGGGCCTGTTCCAGCCAGTCATTATATTTCTGGCTTGCGACATAGCTGTTGTCGACCACGGTGCCGCTGAATGTCGACAGGGCAAATTGCGCCATGACCAGATTGACGACGACAACCACCGCGAAAAAGGCAACGATGATCGCCGTGGCATGATAGCCGGTGAATTTCTTCACTGCGGGAGTTTTCTCGCTCATTCGCCTGTCTCCGGTCTTTCGAAAAATACTTCGTCGACATCCTTTGCCTCGGGATCATCGGCAGCGGTGACCGTCAGCGCGAATTCTTCCCGGACCGGTCCTGTGCCGGGGGCTGCAACATAGAGCCGCAACCTGGCGATACTATCGGGAGCGACCTTGGTGATCAAAGTCTTTCCTGCGCTTTCGCGCGATCCAGCGTTGGACCACATCACAGCACCGTTAAGCTCGGTCATGCCGATGATCATCTCGCGCGGACGGGCCTCCATATTGCGCAAATTGATCGTGTAGCTGTTGCGGACATGGCCGTCGGCAAGCTGGACATAGACCGGGTTGCGGTCATGATTGGCGCTGATATCGATACGGGTGCGATTCCCCACCGCAAACAGCATCGCCAGCCCGATTGCACCCCAGATCGTGGAATAGAGGATGGTGCGGGGACGAAACAGGGTTTTCAGGATCGGATTATGCGGCTTGCCGGCTTTTTCCAGTTCGGCATCTTCCAGCGTGGCATAGTCGATCAATCCGCGCGGACGTCCGACCTGATCCATCACCTTGTCGCAGGCGTCGATGCACAGCGCGCAGGTGATGCAGCCGATTTGCGGTCCTTCGCGGATATCGATGCCGGTCGGGCATACGGCTACACATTGATTGCAGTCGATACAGTCGCCGAAGCTGCCCGGCTGGGCTTCCGCTTTTTTGACGCTGCCGCGTGGTTCGCCGCGCCAGTCCTTGTAGGTGACGGTCAGCGATTTCTCATCCATCATCGCCGTCTGGATGCGCGGCCAGGGGCACATATAGGTGCAGACCTGCTCGCGCATGAAACCGCCGAAAATGAAGGTCGTGAGGGTCAGCACAGCGACCGTGGCATAAGCGACAAACGGCGCCTCGCCGGACCAGAAGTCGACAACCAGTGTGGGTGCATCGGCGAAATACATGATCCAGGCGCCACCGGTCCAGAAACCGATGAACAGCCAGATTGACCATTTTAGCAGCCGCTTGCCCGTCTTCTTCGGTCCCCAGGGCGCGTCCTGCAGTTTGAACTGGGCATTGCGGTCGCCGTCAATGGCGCGTTCCACGTGCTGGAACAGGTCTGTCCAGACGGTTTGCGGGCAGGAATAGCCGCACCATGCCCGGCCCACAGCGGAGGTGACCAGAAACAGACCAATTCCGGCCATGACGAGCATACCCGCGACATAATAAAATTCATGCGGCCAGATTTCGATGCCGAACATGTAAAAGCGCCGGTTCGCAAGATCGACCAATACAGCCTGGTTCGGTGCATAAGGGCCGCGATCCCAGCGGATCCAAGGCGTGATATAATAGATGGCAAGGGTGATCGCCATAATCACCCATTTCAGCCGCCGGAAGGTGCCGTTGACCGCCTTGGGAAAAACACTCATGCGCGATTCATAGAGCTTCAGCTCGGGATCGAGGATTTCCTTAGGATTGCTCATTGCTTGTGACCTGTTCAATCGTATCCTGCTGGATATTTTCCAGCGCGGGCAGCGTCTCGCCACCGCCCAGAGAATGGACATAGGCGGCGAGCATGCGGATGGTTGCCGGATCAAGCCTCTGGCCCCAGCGCGGCATCACGCCATAGCGGGCATTGGTGATTGTGTCGGTCAGTGAAGCGCGGTCGAGCCCGTAGAGACTGATCGCATCGGTGAGATTGGGCGCGCCCTGGGTGCGGTCGCCGGTGCCATCGGCGCCGTGACAAACTGCGCAATTGGTTTCGAACAAGGCCGCTCCACGCGTCGCCGCCTTGCTCGGTTTCTCGCGACCGGACAACAGCCGGACATAAGAGACGAGATCCTGGATTTCATTCGACTGCAATATGCCGTCCCGGCCAAAAGCAGGCATTTGCGAGAAACGGGTCTGGTCGTGATCCGGATTACGGATACCGTGGATCAAAGTATATTCGATCGTTTCGAGATCGCCGCCCCAGAGCCAGTCATCGTCATTGAGATTGGGATAGCCCTTCGATCCCGCAGCACCGGAGCCGTGGCATTGTACGCAATGGACCTTGAACGCAGACCGGCCGCCTTCAATGGCCTGTTGCATCAGTTCTGGGCTTCCATTCAATTTGCGGATATCGGTGGAAACCAGAGCCTGCCGGATCGGTTCGAGCTGCTTTTGCCGCTCGGCCACCTGCATTTCATAGTCGCCGCGGCTGCTCCAGCCGAGCAGACCTTCGGTAGCCGAGTTGAGCATCGGTATCGCAGGATAGAGAATGACATAGCCGATTGCCCAGACGATCGTGGCGTAGAGCGTCAGCAGCCACCAGCGTGGCATTGGCGTGTCGAGTTCCTCGATGCCGTCCCATTCATGGC
>JBALUX010000138.1:0-7600 GCA_036963725.1 Parasphingorhabdus sp.
CATGAAGGCTGACAGTACCGAAAAAACTCAATTCCGGGCCGAGAGCTCGGCAATCAAAGAATGGAGCGGGCATTAGGTGATCCTAAGATTCAATAATCAAACCCGCATTGGCATCAGCACATAGAGCGCCGTGCTTTTGTCATTCTCGCGGATCAGCGTCGGGGCGCTGGCGTCGGCCAGATGCAGCTCGACGGTGTCGCCTTCGATCTCGCCGAGAATATCCATCAGATATTTCGAGTTGAAACCGATTTCGAATGTGTCGTCCTTGTAGGAGCCCGGCACTTCTTCCTCGGCCTTGCCATTTTCCGGCGAAGTGACGGAGAGCGTGATCTTGTCATCGCCGAGCGCCATTTTGACGGCGCGGGTTTTTTCAGTCGCGATGGTTGAAACGCGGTCGACGCCCTGGGCAAAGCTTTTTGCGTCAATCTTCAGCAGCTTGTCATTGCCGGTCGGGATGACGCGGGTGTAATCGGGGAAAGTGCCGTCGATCAATTTGCTGGTCAGGATCGCCGTGCCGAGGGTGAAGCGGATCTTGCTGGCCGACAGGTCTATCTGCACCGAAGTTTCACTATTCTCGTCGAGCAATTTGCGCAGTTCATTGATGCATTTGCGCGGAACGATCACGTCGGGCATGCCTTCTGCACCTGCCGGACGGGGCAGGGTAACGCGAGCGAGGCGGTGGCCATCGGTCGCGGCGGCTTTGAGCACCGGCGTTTCTTCATCCTGTACGTGGAGGAAT
Source organism: Parasphingorhabdus sp. (assembly GCA_036963725.1). Lineage (GTDB taxonomy): Bacteria > Pseudomonadota > Alphaproteobacteria > Sphingomonadales > Sphingomonadaceae > Parasphingorhabdus. Next base: position 740 of record JBALUX010000138.1, read on the forward strand.
ATGCCGTTGAGATAATAGCGGGTTTCTTCGGTCGAGATCGCGAAGCGGGTCTTGTCGATGATCTGGATCAGCGAGCTTGCCGGCAATTCGAAACTGGTCGGCAATTCGCCTTCGGCAATGACTGGGAAATCGTCGCGGGGCAGGGTCTGCAGATTGAAGCGTGCGCGACCGGCGTTGACTTTCATCTTGCCGTCGGCGGCGTCGAGCTGAACCTGCGAACCGTCGGGCAACTTGCGGGCGATGTCGAACAGCGTGTGCGCGGATACCGTGGTAGAGCCAGCGGTTTCGACCTGGGCTTCGACGGTTTCTACGACCTGGAGATCAAGGTCGGTTGCCATCAGCTTGATACTGCCGTCGCTATTCGCTTCGATCAGCACGTTTGACAATATCGGAATAGTGTTGCGCCGCTCAACCACGGACTGGACATGCCCCAGGCTCTTTAGCAATGCCGCGCGTTCAATGGTCGCTTTCATAAACCGTCCTTCTTGTTCCCGTTCAACCGTGTAGGTAGCCGCGCATCTAGAGTGCGCACGGCTCACGGATAGTTCACCGCTTCATTAACAATAAAGAGCCGCAGGGCAAGCCTGATCGCCGTCAACGTCAGATAATGCCGTGAAAAACTGTGGAAAAAAGCAACAAGGCGGCTAAAGCCGCAGGGGCAGGGGATGGATTTGGCCATTTCGGGACAGAACAGGGTTAATATGAGCGGCATCGATACCAAAGGAAAACGACTGTTTATCGCCAGGCATGGCGAGACCATATTCAATCTGGCTGGCCGGATCCAGGGCGATCATGTCCATACGCCGCTGACACGGACCGGATTTGCCCAGGCCGACGAGATGGGCAAGGCACTCGCGCGCCATCTGGCTTCAGAGCAGCCAGTGCTGGATCTGATCGCTTCCGACACCGACCGGGCGCTGCAGACGCTGTCGGTAGTTGCCGAACATGTCGGCGCGGACTGGCATCAGGCGCGCAGCGATGCACGGCTGCGCGAAATAGACATGGGTGAATGGGGCGGTGCCTGGTATCGCGATCTCGCCGGGAAGCTGGAAATTGACGAGACGGAAAGGTTATTTGCGACCGTCGCTCCCGGCGGCGAAGATTATCGTGCTATCGCAAAAAGGCTGGAACATTGGCTGGGAGAGCAAGAATTTGCCAGCGATGCGGTTTTGATCAGCCATGGCATGACCAGCCGGGTCTTGCGCGGCTTGCTTGTCGGCGCTGATCCGCATCCGCGCTTTGGCGCGCCGATCGCCGAAGGCTTGCCCCAGGGTTCCATTGTCCAGATCAGAGACGGCGTCGAGGACGTGATTCATATTGGCGGAGGGGAAGGGGAGAAGGCTTGAAAAAGCAGTATATTCTTCTGGCCCTGACAATGTCGGTAATCTCGATCCCGGCGACCGCCAAGGACTCGCTTGGTATATTCAATAGCTGGGGCGCGTTCCGCGACCCGGAAATTCCGCGTTGCTACGCGATTGCGGAGTCGGAAGAAATTACCGGCAAGGCGGAACGCAAATCTTTTGCCACCGTCGGTTTCTGGCCCAGCCGAACAATCAGGCGGCAATTTCACGTCCGGTTGAGCCGGGACCGGTCGACCAACAGCCGGCTGATGGTCAGTATCGCCGGTCGCCGGTTCCAGCTTACTGCCAGTCGCTCGGATGGCTGGTCGCAGGATAAACGCATGGACGCGGCGATCATTGCCGCTATCCGTTCGGCCACCAGTATGACGGTGGAAAGCGTCGGGCGCGATGGCAAGCCGATCGTCGACGCCTACAGGTTACGTGGCGCGGCGACGGCAATCGACGCGGCATCATTGGGATGTTCGCGGTTGCGGTAGATTTTCCTTGGGACTCACCCTATATGCGCTCCCATGCAGATTCCCGGCCATATCGATCCCGTTCCCTTACCCGCCAAGGTCACTCCGCGTGCCGACGGCCGCGTTGACCTCATAGGTCTCAGCGTTTCGCAAATTCGCGACGTTTTGATTGTTGCGGGGCTTGAGGAGAAGCAGGGAAAATTGCGCTCCAAGCAGCTGTTCCACTGGATGTATCATCGCGGGATCAACGATTTCGCGCTGATGACTGACATGAGCAAGACCCTGCGGCCTTGGCTGGCAGAGCGTTTTGTGATCGGCCGTCCGGAAATCGTCGAAGCGCATCTGTCGGAAGACGGCACCCGCAAATGGTTGCTGCGCTCTGCCGATAGCCAAGATTATGAAATGGTCTTCATTCCGGACGAGGATCGGGGAACATTATGTATTTCGAGCCAGGTCGGCTGCACGCTCAATTGCCGTTTCTGCCATACCGGCACGATGCGGCTGGTGCGCAATCTGACGCCCGGCGAGATTGTTGGCCAGGTAATGCTGGCGCGGGATGCGCTGGGCGAATGGCCGAAGGGCGTGATGGACTTTGCCGAGGAAGGCGAAGCGGAGAATACCAAGGAATATAATCAGGCCTATAAGTCTGACGGGCGCCTGCTGACCAATATCGTGCTGATGGGCATGGGCGAGCCTTTGTATAATTTCGAGAATGTCCGCGATGCGATGAAGATCGTGATGGATGGTGACGGGCTCGCACTTTCCCGCCGCCGGATCACATTGTCGACCAGCGGCGTTGTGCCGATGATCGCCCGGGCCGGAGCGGAGATCAACGTCAATCTAGCGATTTCCCTGCACGCGGTGAACAAGGAAACCAGAGACGAGATCGTCCCGCTCAACCGTAAATATTCGATCGAGGAACTGCTGCAGGCCTGCGCCGATTATCCCGGAGCGAACAACGCCCGGCGGATCACCTTTGAATATGTGATGCTGAAAGACAAGAATGACAGCGATCAGGATGCCCGCGAGTTGGTAAATCTGCTGCGCAACTACGACTTGCCGGCCAAGGTCAATCTGATCCCGTTCAATCCCTGGCCCGGTTCGGATTATGAATGTTCGACGCCCGAACGGATCAAATCCTTCTCGAAGATCATTTTCGATGCCGGGATCAGCGCGCCGATCCGGACCCCTAGGGGCCGTGATATTATGGCGGCCTGTGGCCAATTGAAATCGGCAAGCGAAAAGAAAAGTCGCGCCGAACTGGATCGTCTGGCTGAAGAAAAGCAGGCCGCTCTCGGCTAGACGGCGGCGATTACGTCGATCTCGACCATCAGATCGGGCAAGGCCAAAGCTCTGACCTCCGGCGTGGTGTCTGCCGGATAAGGCGACTTGAAGTAGATTTTGCGCGCCTGCACGATCTTGGCGAAATTTCCCATGTCGGTCAGGTAGATGGTTACCTTGACGATCTTGTCGCGACTGCTGCCCGCCGCATGCAGCACGCGATCAATATTGACGAAAACCTGCCGCAACTGGGAATCGAAATCCCCCACGCCAACGACTTGGCCCTGTTCGTCGATCGCGGCCTGACCGGAGAGAAACAGCAGGTCACCGACCCGCCATCCCGGTGATATGGCGTAAGGCGCAAGGGGATCAGGATCCAGTTTGATGACGTGTTTCGTGGCGCTCATGATATGCTCTCCCGGATCGCGATGTCCTGTCGCAGGTTAGTGGCGACGGAAAGAGGATGCCATAAAAAAGGGGCGAGCATCGCTGCCCGCCCCGATATTCGTTATCAATCCGGCTGGATTAGAATTTCATGCCGAGGCTTACGAGACCCTGGTTGCGGGAAACGCCATCTTCGTAGTTGCTGTAGCGATATTCGCCGCGAGCGAACATATTGCCGCTGAGCTGATATTCGACACCGGCACCGACACGAACGCCGTCGCCATTTTCGCCACCGAATCCGGGGGAAGAAACGCGGGCATTGGTGTAGCCTGCTTTTGCGTAAAGCAGAGCGGCGTCACCAACAACGAAGCCTAGACGGGCACCAGCGTAGAGATCACGGCCAGCTTCGAGGCGACCTCCTGCATTGGAAATGTTGCCGGTGGACTCGGTTGCTTCCAGTTCGGCGCCATAAACGACGTTTCCGGACTGGATGTCATAGCCAAGTGTGGCACCATAAAGGAAGCCGTCAACATTATCGAGACCGGCAATGTCGAGATCGATATTATCATATCCAGCTATTGCTGTAGCTTTTACGCCGGAAAAATCACCTTTTTCCTGAGCCATTGCGGGGGATGCAAGCACAGATGCTGCAATAGCGGCTGCTATTGTTACATTTTTCATTATTTTGAGTTCCTTGATTTTGCGATTAAATGACCACTAATTTTTTTAACTAAGATTATTCTTTCGCGGTCGAAGATGCATATAAGTTTACAAACCTGAATGACAACTGCATGACTCGATAAAATTTGAGCGGAAATAACATTCTCTTCAGCTGTGTTGTGAATATGCAACAGTCGGGGGTGGTAACGAGAGGCTTGGCAAGGCCGAACTAGCGGTTAGAGTATAGATATGCCGGAGCACCCCATCATTTCCGTTCAAGTCCGCCATCACCTGACGACCCGGATCTGGCACTGGATCAACGCGCTTTGCCTGCTGGTGCTGTTGATGAGCGGTCTGACCATCTTCAATGCCCATCCCCGGCTTTACTGGGGCGAATATGGAGCCAATGATGACTATGCCTGGATGGCTGTCGGTTCATCGGATCGCGTAGGTTACTTGCGCTTTGGTGAAATGCGGATCGAAACGACCGGTGTTCTGGGAAACTGGCAAGATAGCGAGGGCAAGACACAGAAATGGGCTTTCCCCGGCTGGGCGACCATTCCTTCAAGTTACAGTCTGGCCGATGGCCGGCGTTGGCATTTCTTTTTCGCCTGGATATTCAGCGTTGGATTGACGCTGTTCATGATCCGGTCGCTGTGGAACCGGCATATTCAGAAAGATCTGCATATGCGCATGGCGGAGTGGCGACCGTCGCATATCTGGCGATCTCTGCGCGATCACACCAAGATCGCGACAATCCGGCAATCGTCGACCGGGCAATATAATGTCATCCAGAAATTGACCTATATCGGCGTGATTTTCGTTCTGCTGCCGTTGATGATAATCACGGGTCTCGCGATGTCTCCGGCGATGGATGCCAACTGGCCGTTTCTGACCGACCTGTTCGGGGGGCGTCAGTCAGCGCGGTCGGTGCATTTCCTGGCAGCGTTTCTGCTGGTGCTATTTTTCGTGGTTCATATGCTGATGGTGTTGCTCTCCGGACCGATCAAGCAAACGGCTGCGATGATGTTTGGCGGACGGGACAAGGGGGCAGGCCAATGACCATCATCACCCGGCGGAAACTGATTGCCAGCGCCGCGATCGGCGCAGGGGGGCTGTTGTCCGGCTGCGATGCCTTGAATCGGAGTGCGGCTTTTCAGGATGTTCTGGCGAGCGCGGAAACCGCGAACTTTGCGGTTCAGCGTGCCCTGGGTGACCGGATGGAGCTGGCCAGCGAATATAGTATTGCTGATCTTTCGCCGATCTTCCGGGCCAATGGCAGCCGCGATCCCGGGACCGCCGACTATACAGCCAGCGCGGCGCAGGGCTTCGCCGACTGGCAGCTGCGGTTGACCGGCTTGTTCCGCAAGCCACAGCAATTCAGTCTTGCCGCCCTGCAATCCATGCCACAGCGGACCCAGATCACCCGCCACGACTGCGTCGAAGGCTGGAGCGCAATTGGTCAATGGACGGGCGTGCCGCTAAAAATCCTCCTCGATCTGGCGCAACTCCGGGACAGCGCCCGCTTTCTGGTTTTTCACTGTGCCGACAGGCTGGGCGGGCGGCCATATTATGAAAGCATCGACCTGCTCGACGGTTTTCATCCGCAGACAATATTGGCCCATCGATTGAATGGATCGCCGTTGCCGGTCGCGAACGGAGCGCCGCTTCGGCTAAGGGTCGAACGTCAACTGGGCTATAAGCATGCCAAATATGTAACCGGAGTTGAGGCTGTTGCGTCCCTGGGCGGAATCGGTGAGGGGAAAGGCGGCTATTGGCAGGATGTTGCCGGCTATGAATGGTATGCAGGTATCTGAAGCATAGAGAATTTTGCTGTTCCTCAGGAGTGAATATATGTCGATATTGGGCAGGTTTCTGAATAGCGTTGTCGAAAAAGGGTCCGTCACGGTTACCCATGCGGACGGAACAACCGAAGCGTTCGGGAATTCAACCCCGGGCTATCCTGATGTCGGCATCCGTCTCGCCGACAAGAATGTCGTGCGGCAAATATTGCTCGATCCGCGACTGGGTGCGGCCGAGACGTTCATGGATGGCCGGCTCATCGTCGAACAGGGCGATATCATGGAACTGGTGCAGCTTTTGCGCGCCAACAAGCCTTTCGAGCGCGGGGGCAAGCTCAAGGAACCGGGCGCCTTCAAGAAAATCCGTGATCGGGTTGCGGCTGGCCTTGACGGTATCAACCTGCCTGGCCGGTCGAAGAACAACGTCGCGCATCATTATGATATCGGCAATGATCTCTACGATCTGTTCCTCGACGATGACCTGCAATATAGCTGTGCCTATTGGGATTTTGACCGGCACGGACCGGATATGACGTTGGAGCAGGCCCAGGCCGACAAAAAAGCGCATATTGCCGCGAAACTGGATCTGAAGCCGGGACAGCGGGTGCTTGATATCGGCTGCGGCTGGGGCGGTATGGCGCTTTATCTGCACCGCAAAACCGGTGTCGAGGTGCTCGGTATTACGCTGAGCGAAGAGCAGCTTAAAAAGGCGAGGGAGCGGGCCGAGAAGGAAGGCGTGGCGGACAAGGTCAAATTCGAGCTGATCGACTATCGCAACCTTGCGCAGCGTGATCCGGGCAAGTTCGACCGAATTGTCTCTGTCGGCATGTTCGAACATGTCGGCACGCCGCAGTTCCGGACGTTCTTCCGATGTTGCGCCAATCTGATGACCGACGACGGCGTGATGCTGCTGCACAC
>JBALUX010000139.1:0-7558 GCA_036963725.1 Parasphingorhabdus sp.
TTGACGGTTTCCTTATCGATTGACATGACTCATTCTTTTCAGGTTCATCTTTTTTCGGGTATTTTGGATTTTTATTGTGTACCGAGCGCCGCTAGCACTGGCGCGGAGCGGCTTCAAGCGGATTGAAGCGGCAGCATATAGGTTGGAGTGTCATTTGGCCCGTAAATTTCTCTATTTTGTCGCAAGCATGGTCATCCTCGTGCTCGCCGGCGCATTTGTTTATCAGGTCTATGGCGAAGAGCTGATGGAAGTGGCCTTTGTGCCCGACACCGAATTTGCGGCGCAGGAAGTGCTGGAAACCAATGTTTATGCGGACACCGCAATGTGGCTGGCACGGCCCGAACTGGTCAAGGGCAACCCTGCCCTGTGGCTTCCGGAAGGATATGAGGATGCGGAGGATGCGTTTCCGAAAGACAAGAAAGCAGCAGTATTTTTCGTCCACCCCACCTCATTTCTGAAGAAGGACCGCTGGAATGCGGCGCTGGACGACGAAGAATCGCAGGCACGCGCGCGGATATTCCTGCGCGGCCAAGCCAGCGCCTTTAACGCCATTGGCGATGTCTGGGCACCGCGCTATCGTCAGGCGACACTCGGCGCGTTTCTCACCACAAAGCCCCAGGGCCAGCAGGCGCTCGATGCCGCCTATCAGGACGTACTCGCGGCCTTCGACTATTTTGTTGCGGAAATCCCGGGCGACCAGCCGATCATATTGGCCGGACACAGCCAGGGCAGTCTGCATCTCACCAATCTGCTCAAGGACCGGGTCGCGGGCACGCCGCTCGCCAACCGGATTGTCGCCGCCTATGTCGTCGGATGGCCGGTTTCGGTGGACACCGATATCCCGGAAATGGGTCTCGATATTTGCGAAGCACCCGATCAGACGCGCTGCATCATGGCCTGGCAGAGCTTTGCGGAACCAGCAGATTATGGCCGAATCGTCAAAGTCTATGACATGACGATCGGATTCAACGGTGAGCCGCGCAAAGATAGCAAGCTGCTTTGCAGCAATCCGATCAATGGCGATGTCAATTCCTCTGCGCCGGCGTCGGCGAATCTCGGCACATTGGTGCCCAATGACGATCTCAGCGAAGCGAGCCTGACCGTTGGATCAGTGCCGGCCAAATGCGATGCCCGGGGCTTTCTGCTGATCGGCGACCCGCCCGAGCTTGGCCCCTATGCCCTGCCCGGCAATAATTATCACGTTTATGATTACAGCCTGTTCTGGGCCAATATACGCGCCGATGCGCGCCGGAGGATGGCGGCATTTCCGGCACGCTGATCTCCGATGATGTCGCGGCCTTCGCGCAGGCGCTGTCCGATGGTGGCCGCTTGCTGGGCCTTGATATCGGCACCAAGACCGTGGGCATGGCCCTGTGCGATTCGCACTGGACCTTCGCGACCGCTGCCGAAACCATCGAGCGGCGCAAATTCTCCAAGGATCTGGAACGCATCAAGACCGTCATTGCCGAACAGAATATTGTCGGACTGGTCGCCGGCCTGCCGCTCAATCTCGATGGCAGCCAGAGCCCCCAGACACAGGCGGCCCGAGCCTTTGCGCAAAACCTCAAGCCGCTCGGCCTGCCGATTCTGCTGTGGGACGAACGGTGGAGCACGCAAGCCGTCACCCGGGATCTGATCGCGTCGGACGTCAGCCGGAAAAAGCGGGCCAAGGTCGTCGACAAGATGGCCGCCGCCTATATTTTGCAGGGCGCCATCGACAGGCTTGCCGCGCTGTCATGATGACTCTATAGAACCCGCTTTAATGACATCGCAAAAAACCGCATCGTCGCAGACCTTTCCAGCCGGATCGGATGCTTTTCCACATCGTCATCTATTAGGTATCGCCGGACTGCACCCCTGGGAGATATTATTCCTGCTGGAGGAGGCCAAGCAATGGGTCGATCTCAACAGGAAATCGAGCAAGCACGCGAACAAGCTGGACGGCCTGACCGTCATCAATGCCTTTTTCGAAAATAGCACAAGAACGCTGCTTTCATTCGAAATTGCCGGAAAACGCATGGGCGCGGATGTCGTCAACATGCACGCGGCGCAATCCAGCATCAAAAAGGGCGAGACCCTTATCGATACGGCGGTTACGCTCAACGCGATGAAGGCCGATGCCATCGTTATCCGCCACGGCAGCTCCGGCGCGGTGCAGCTGATCGCCGACAAGGTCGACTGTCCGGTGCTCAACGCCGGCGACGGCAGGCACGAGCACCCGACCCAGGCTCTGCTCGACGCGCTGACCATCCAGCGGCGCAAGGGCGAGATCAGCGGACTGACAGTGACCATCTGCGGCGATGTGATGCACAGCCGGGTAGCGCGCTCCAATATCTATTGCCTGACAACTTTGGGTGCGAAAGTCAGGGTCTACGCTCCCCCTTCCCTACTCCCTGCCGAGCTTGAACGGTTCAATGTCGAAATCTTCACCAATTTCGACGAGGCGCTGAAGGGCAGCGATGTCGTAATGATGCTACGGCTGCAGAACGAGCGGATGAACGGCGATTTCATCCCCAGCCCGCGCGAATATCATTATCTATACGGCCTGACCCGTGAACGGCTCAAACTGGCCAACGCGGACGCTCTGGTGATGCACCCGGGACCGATGAACCGCGGAGTCGAGATTGACAGCGACGTTGCCGATGATCTGGATCATTCCGCGATAACCGAACAGGTTGAGATGGGAGTCGCCGTGCGCATGGCCTGCCTCGATATATTGACCCGCAAGTCCCGCGGCGTGGAGGGCTGGTCATGAAAAAGATTTTTACCAATGCGCGTCTTGTTTTACCGAACGAACAACAACCTCAACAGTGTAGCCTGATTGTCGATGGTGACCGCTTCGCATCGGCGGATGAAGCCAACGGTGATGAACTCCGCGAAACAATCGACTGTAAAGGCAGGCTTTTGGCCCCGGGCATTGTCGATCTCGGCGTTTTTGCGATCGACAAACCGGCGTTTCGCTTTGGCGGGGTCACCCGGGCCGCATTGATGCCCGATCAGGCTCCGGTCCTCGATCTGCCGGCGATGATCAAGCATAATGCCGTCGAGGGAAAGCCGGACCTCTGGTCCCATCCGATTGCTGCAGCAACCAAAGGACTGGAAGGCAAGCAACTGGCCGAGATCGGCCTGATGCAACGTTCCGGCGCCAAGGCGGTGGCCACGGGCCGGCAATGGATCGCCGACAGCGGCATCATGCTGAGGCTGCTGCAATATTGTAAATCTCTCGACTTGCCGCTGATTGTCCACAGCGAAGACGCTGGCCTGACCGGCGACGCGGTCGCGACCAACGGCGAAACCGCAACCCGGCTGGGACTAGCCAGCGCCACAGCTGCGGCCGAATCGGTTTCGATCGCACGGGATATTGCTCTGGTCCGCGAAACCGGCGCTCATATACATTTTCGTCAGGTGACCACCGCCGACGGTCTCAGCCTGATTCGGGCGGCAAAATCCGAACAGCTGCCCGTGACCTGCGGGATCACCCCCGCCCATCTGCTGTTATCCGATATCGCGATCAGCGATTTCCGGACATTTGCGAGGCTCTCTCCACCGCTGCGAAGCGAAGAAAACCGGCTTGCCTGCGTCGAAGCCGTCAAGGACGGGACTATCGATGTGATTTCTTCGGGTCATGATCCGCGCGGTCCCGAGGACAAACGCCTGCCCTTTGCCGAGGCCGCGCCGGGCATGGCAGGAGCGGAGACATTGCTGGCGCTGTCATTCACTCTGGTTCGCGATGAGGTGATTTCGATCGGCCGCCTGTTCGAGCTTTTGTCTACCAATCCGGCGAAGATTCTCGGGGTCGAGGCAGGCCTGCTGCAGGCCGGGTATGAAGCAGACTTCATCCTGATCGACGAAGACGCCCCGTGGCAGGTCGACACCCGCAAGATGGCCGCTGCCGCCGGCAATACGCCGTTTGACGGGCTGCCGGTTCAGGGCCGGGTCACGGCAATATATAAAGGCGGCAGAGCTTATTAACTCGCCGCCTTTACCGCCTTTCTGGATGGATTAGCGCGAAGCGAGTTTCTTCGGAGCCTGACTGGCCATTCGTGAAGGAGCAGTCTTGTTGACGCCTTTGGCATGGCGAACAATGCAATTGCCGCCCTTTGCCTTGATACCGTCACACATGGCTTCTGCGGTTTGCGCATTGCCGAAACCGACTGCTGCCAACCGGTAGAGAGTCCGGCCCTTCACGTTGACCCGTGAACTGGCATATTGAAAAGACTTCAAATCGCTGTTTCTGGCGGACAATATCCCCCAGGCGCGCTTTGCACTTGCCGGCGAGGAAAAAGCACCGAGTTGCACCAGATGGGTGCCCGTAGTCGAAACCACGGATTGCGACGCGGGCTGATAGGCCGTTTTCTGCATTACAGGTTTGGCTGCAGCCGCGTTCTGGACGGCAGCGGTTTTGACCGGTGCAGACTTGTCGCGTTTGACAACAAAATTGGCGGGCGTCGCAGCAAGAGCTGGTTTCGACTGCGCCTTAGCCGCAGAAGCATTTGCCGGCGCATTCGCCACAGCATTGCTGGCAGGCAATGTCACCGAGGCCACTTTGACATTATTTTCTTTGGCGAGAAAGTCGACGTCATCGCCAGCTTTAGGCGCAGGACCGATGGCCGGAAGCGGGGTATTGCGATCAAAGCTGGCCACTTCGCGACCATAATCTTCTTTGGGTGATGCAGCGACGTTCGTCGGTACAAAGTTGGAGCGAAGCGCGAGTTGAACCGGTTGCCCCGGATCATTGGCGACCGGAGTGACGTTGAGAACTGTCGCGATGCGGGTCTGATAAGCGCCAGGCCGGGCCATCTGGGCCCATTGCATGACCCGTTCATTGACCGCAGCCGGTGCTACATCCTGCACTGCCATCAACTTGGCTTCTTTCCAGCGACCGTCCAAAGCGTAAGCCAGACCCAGATTCTGGCGGGTACGGCCCGTGACGTTGGATCCGCGGATTGCCTGTTCGAGAACCTCGATAGCAGTCTTGCTGTCACCGGCCAGCGCCAGGGCGAGACCGTAGTCAGCGGCCGGAATATATTGACGATTATTGACGATCAGGGCTTTAGCCTTGTCCGCCTTGCCCTGCCCCAGTTGCGCGAGGCTGAGGCTCAGGATCGTACGGGCGTCGGACTTGCCGAGTTCCATGGCATCCTGAAAGCTGCGTTCCGCTGAAGCCATGCGACCGGCGGCGAGATAGGCCTGTCCCAGAAGCGCCCGTGTTTCAGGATCGCTACCAACGCCGGCAACCGAACGCTCGGCATAGGCAATCGCATCTGCGAGATCGCCTTTCGCCAACGCCTTTTCTGCCTTCTTGGCATATTTGGCGCCATCTTTGACCGTTGCCGGTTTGCTGGACATGGATGCGACTGAGCCGCCACCAAAGGGGCCGCAGCCCGTCAACACGGTGGCGAACACCATGGAGGAAGCAGCCATTTTCAAAATTAGATCGCGTTTCATTTTTATGCCCTCGCACTAAAAGTCAGTCGTTTCCGTTCAAAATTCTCTTCCAGCCTGTCTCAGGCAGCGCCACGCGACGGAACGCGCTCGGCCAAGTCATCCAGTTCGGGGATAGACTTCAGATATTCGTCGACAGCCTTGGTCACCAGTTGCTGGGCGGAGATGTTTTTTACCGCCGTTGCCAACCGCAATTTCAGATGCCTTTCCGGATCGAGCCGGAGCGTGAACGCCGTTTTTGCCTTGCGGGTCCGGGATTTCGTCGCCGGGCGTGGCTTTTTGGCCTCGCGCTTCTGAATATTGACGGCTTCCAGCACCGATGATTTTTCGGCAAGTGGCTGAACCTCGCGGGATATCGACAGCGGTACAGGCGCATTGCCGGTATCTTCCCCGTCGGTTTGCTCCGCGACTTCACTGGAAGGCTTCACTTCCAATTTGGCGGCAATTTCTTCCTGCTGCTGCCGGACGGCTGCGCCCGGATTCGGAATTGCTCCGGCCAAAGGATTGTGAACATGTTCAATCGGATGCGCATCATGATCAGGATCGACATCATAACCCATGTCATCCCAGCCCAGATCCTCGTGCATTTCACCGTCAAAATCGGATGAATGGTCCGGAAAATTCGTGTAGCCTTGGCGACGCATCGCCGGCTTCGCCCCGCCTTTGCGGGCCAGCAAGCTGGAGGAAAGAGACGCAAGAGGTTTCGGATCGCTCATTTTTTCAACCTCCCCCATCAGGAACCAACTACTCGGCGGCCAAAATTGCCGCCAATCCGATGCATGCCCGGATTGACATTTTGCGCCATCGCCGGGGCGCTGAAAATTGTCCGGCGGAAATTTTTCTCGAGCCGGTCGGAAATATAGGACCAGAGATGGACAACTTCCTGCGCCGAACGGCTCTTGGGGTCGACTTCCATCACGGTGCGGCCATCGATCATCGAACCAGCAAAATCGGTGCGGTGATGAACGGTGATCGGCGCGACAGTGCCGTGCTGGGACAAAGCGACCGCCGCTTCGGAAGTAATCTTGGCTTTCGGCGTTGCACCATTGACGACGAAAAGCAGGGGTTTGCCTGCCCGCTCGCAAAGATCGACGGTGGCACCGACCGCTCTGAGATCATGCGGGCTCGGACGTGTCGGAATAACGATCAGTTCGGCGACCGAGATCACGCTCTGGATCGCCATGGTTATGGCCGGTGGCGTATCGATGACGGCCAGTTTGAAACCCTGCTGGCGCAAAATCGCCAGATCCGAGGCAAGCCGCGAAACCGTGGTTTGCGCAAATGCCGGTAATTCGGCTTCCCGCTCGTTCCACCAATCGGCCAAGGAACCTTGCGGATCGATGTCAATCAATACGACAGGACCAGCCCCGGCCAGTTGTGCCTGCACAGCTAGATGACCCGACAATGTAGTCTTGCCGGAGCCGCCTTTTTGCGAAGCCATTGCTAGAACTCGCACGCTCTTCCCCTTGTTCAATCACGGCAATATCTGCCTGGAAATCTCTAATCAGGGGCTTTTGTGACAGAACAGCGCTAAAATAGGGTTAACAGGATCGACGGGAATTTTGCGCTGGCGGTATTATGGGTTACATTCTCTGGCAGAGGATTCCCGAGACGCCTCTCCAGTTTTTGCTAGACTTGAAGAGTCCCGGCGGTTTAGCAACACGGAAACGGCTGATATCGCGTTACTTTTGACATTTTATGACCAAGGAAATTCCATGAAAAAGGCCCATTATTCCATCGCTCCGTTGTTCGGTCTGGCGCTGATGCTGGGTTCGGTACCGGCCCTTGCCGATGTCAAAGACGGCGTCGACGCGTGGGGACGCGGGGATTTTGAGACGGCGATTAACGAATGGCGCGGTCCTGCCGAGAAAGGCGATGCCGATGCGCAGTTCAATCTCGGGCAGGCCTATAAACTGGGTCGAGGTGTGCCTCAGGATATGGGCCAGGCGGAAAGCTGGTATAAAAGAGCGGTCGACCAAGGGCATTTACAAGCCATTGATAATTATGGCCTGATCCTGTTTCAGGACAACCGCCGAGCCGAAGCCCTGCCCTATTTGCAGCAGTCCGTGGAACGCGGCGAACCACGGGCGCAATATATATTGGGCACCGGCCA
>JBALUX010000140.1:0-7543 GCA_036963725.1 Parasphingorhabdus sp.
CTGTCCCTCATGTCAGTTCAATATCCTTGAATCAAACTTTGGCCGCGTTGGGAAGGGGCTATTTTTCGAGGTGGCCTAAAGACAGTTTGGGGGTGTCTTGAGCAATATCAGAAGTTTAGTCGCGAACTTAATCGTGCTAATGACAGCCAGATAGACGGAGTGAGCAGAATTCCTCGGGGACCTAGTGGACGGTTCATGAGGCATTAGTGGCATCGTCTCGAGTACTTAGAATGCGCGGGTAAGCATTCTGTGGCAAAATACTTCAATGGCCAGCAAATTAGATGGGAAGAACATGCCTGGACGACCCGCTTATCCGAGCTTGAAACAGCGCACCATCGTGCTCTTTCTCAACCTGGGAGTTTTCTACGGTGCCTTTGTAATTGCCACCTGGCAATGGCTCCCGACTGGAGGCTTGGAGAGTGTTTGGCTACTCAGCGCAGCAGCATTGTGGTTTTTAACACTTTTGTCCGCACCGTGGTTTCTTCCTCCCCGCGACAGCATTGCAAACGGGATCGGTGCACTTTCCGTGCTTGTAACTATTGAGCTATCAGCGGTTCAGCAGTTCCAAGCCGAGCTTAATTTAATCCGCTGGCTAGGCGTCGCGTACGCTGCCGCAATAGTCACCTCTTCGCTCGTTGCACTTTTCTTACATGACCGACCCAATCCGACTGCAGCATCTCGGTTGATGTATCGGATAGTGGCCATTTTTGGCCGAGCAGAGATCTCCTATACAGTCGCTGCGATGATTAGCATTGTTGGCGCCTTTCAAGCCAACTTTGCCGGAATGGCCTCTTTGTTGCTGCTTTGGGTGCTATTTGTTGTAGCGAAGCCAATTGAGGCACTTGCCGCCGCCATTCAGGCATGGCGTTTGGATGACACCACTCAAGCGGGCGTAGATGTCGTCGGTACAATCGATCGTGTCGACCACCCAAACATAGTGCGCGTCCGGTTGGCATCTGGCGGAAGCTGGAAGCAGGACAATCTATATGTCGCTGCAATGCCGGATGGTCAGCAGCGATTTGTAGTGGCTCTATTCGCGCAACCTCAAGGACTGGAGGTAATCGGAACTGGCCTTTGCGTAGCAACACTACAGGAGCCTACGCAGATGTCTCTTGGACAAGTAGCGCAGTCTCACGACAGTGATCGTACGCTCGAATTTATCGAGAACTTGAGTGGCATTAAGAATGCCAAGTTAATTGGCTTTATAGTCGAAAATTCGACGATTGGTGTCGTCAACTTCGAAATCGCAAAAACAAGCGCCCTGGAAGAAGGAGAAGTGGTGTTTGTGCGCGTCGAAGGCCGCGAGATTTTTTATCAAATTCTCGACGCCGTCACTTCAGAAGAAAGTTTTGATCAAAACCCTCGTGGAACTCACATTGTCCGCGCTGCTCAATTGGGCTGCTATGAGCAAGCTAAGGGCTTCCTCAAATATCCTTGGCTGCCAGCAATGAACACACCGGTTTTCGGTGCCAATGCGATGACTTTTGAGCAGGGAGTGATTGGTCCAAGGGAATTTCCAATCGGTATTGTTCCTTCAACAAATATAGCTCTGACAGCAAACATAGACGATCTTGTCGAGTACCACACAGCGATTCTCGGTGTGACTGGTACAGGCAAGACAGAGCTGACGTTGGATATTGTACGCGAGGCAGTCGCTCGCGGTACAAAGGTTTTTTGTGTCGATTTCACCGGTGATTATCGTCAGCGACTGGCGGACTTAAATCCCATCTTCCCTTCTCCAACGGAACAAGAGGCAGAGGACCTAGAGACTAAGCTTTTTGACGCAGAAACTGGCGCGTACGGAGCCGGAGCCGAAAAGAAGGCTTTGAAGAAGGCAATTGACGAACTCCGTTCATCAACGACGAAGCAGGTTGAAGGCTATTTGACTGGAAATGAGGATAGTCTCGCGATTCTTGAGCTGAAAGAAATTACAAATACCAAGGCATCTCTGCGTCTTACAGAACTCTATCTATCAACAATCATGGACTGGGCTAGGAGCCATAGACGAGCGCGGCGGATTATGATTGTTCTTGAAGAGGCGCACACCATCGTTCCAGAGACAGGTGGCGCTGGTTTTGATTATGATACTCAGTGGGTGGTCGGTCGCATTGGACAAATCGCTTTGCAGGGACGCAAGTACGGGGTTGGTTTGTTAGTTGTAACGCAACGTACTGCTCTGGTTAGCAAGACTATTCTTTCGCAATGCAATACGTTTCTAACGCACAGCCTTATCGACCAGACCAGTTTGAATTTTCTGCAGAGTGTCTACAGTAGTCAGCACGCTGCTCTAATTCCAAACCTGCCTAACCTTCATTTTCTTGCTTTTGGTAAAGCCCTATCGGCTGAGCGTCCAATTATGCTCCGTCGTGAGTTTGACCAATCGAAGAAGGACGCGAGCGACAAACTCCATCAGCCCCTTGCGTCGCCAGAGGGGGTGGTTGCGGCAGATACTGCAGAGATTGCGTGTGACGAAAGCCACGAGATTGAGTAGACTATCTGTAGTCGCTGCTCGAACTCAAAAATACCGCTCAACTGAGCGGTGCTTTTATTACATTTCGGTTTTCCCCCGCGTTGTGAGCTGCATCGGGAGCGCTGATCGATCGTTTGTGGAGCCGCTGTCGAAATTTGGGCAGTTTCGAAATGAAATATGGTGGTACTGATATTGCTGTTAGCGATCGAGTGCGACTTATCGAACCTTTGGCGCAATTTTGACAAAGGATGTTTTCGAACAATTGTTCAGTGTAGGAAGCGATAGAACCAAGATAGGCGAGTTTTTAGCGTATTCTGGTATCTATCCGTCAATCAACGGTTGACCTTTAGCTTTGAAACTGATTCAGTGAATTTGAGCGTTGTTGGCGGTCCTTTATATGCGAAAGATGGTACGTGTCGGGCGTCAATTGGGGGGTTAATGTTCGAAAAATTAGCCAGTTGGTGGAACCGTAAGGAGAAGCATAGTCCGGATAACGCCGTCAGGGCGCATACTAGTCGGAATGCTCCTCACTTAGCGCATGGGCTGTCAATGAACAATTTATCCGAAGTTTTGCAGCCCGAAGTGACTACATTTAGCTCGATCGAACGCTTTGGGTTAATTGCCTCGATATTGACGATGATTTCAACGGCAGTTTTAGTGATTGCTGGATGGACTGGATGGTTGGCCATCCAAATCGGAACAGATGGCGCGCTGAAAATTTACGTTTATCATTTGGCCATACTTTTTGTGTTTTTGGCGGTAATCACAGTGAGTGGAATGCTTCTTTACATTACGGTAAAGAACAACAGAGATTTGCACAGAAGTGTGGGCGACTATCGTCTGCTTCTGGAGCAATCTAATCAAATGATCGCACCGCAATCACGGTTGTTTAACAGTCTGACACAGATATTTGATCGTGTAGATCAAATATCTGACAGATTTGTTAGAAAAGTTGATAATTTTTCATCTGGTATTGAATATACCCATGATAAATATAAAGAAAATTTGTTGTATGTTGTCGATCAGACTCGTGGAATTTTTGAACGACTTACGGGAACGAATTGTGCAGTCTGTATAAAATATTGTGCGAACTTAGAAGATGAAAATGCCGATTTAAATACAATTGGCACAGTTGTCAGAGATTCTATATCTTATGGAAAACGAAAATTCGTTGATGGCGACGGTTTTTACAAGCGATACAGTTTATATTCGAATACTGCCTTCGAAGCAATTGTCTCGGATCACACTGATGATATCGCATTTATTTGTAATGATTTAAAGAAATTTGATGAAGAAAACGGCTATCAGAACTGCAACAAGCATTGGCGCAAGTACTATAATGCCTGCTTAGTTGTTCCTATAAAAATTCCATCCGAAACGATCAACAATGGCCTCTACGGCTTTTTGTGCATAGACAATATGCATGGTGGCTTTGATCGTCAATCTTGCCTGCCTATTGCCCGCGCAATTGCGAGCCTGATTTTTGCCGATATGCTATACTATTACATGGAAAATGTTCCGGAAGATTTTGACGAAGAAGAAGGAAGTGATGATGCAAATGGCAAACCGCCAAACGCGGAAGACGTCGAGAATGAGCAGTCTCAAGCGCAAAAAAGCGAGGATGACAGCAGTAAGGAAGCGCCTTAAGGATGAAGGCCTTCTGGTAGCAATCGATGGTGAAGAGATTGCGCGCGTCTCTAATATGATTGTTTTTAGGGCCGTTGAAGGGGACTTAAGCAGCAATGGAGAATTGAAATTTCGTTCTGTTAATCCAGATGCTGCAAGAAAGCTTGAAGATCGAATTGTCCTTATCAATCGAAGCTCATTTACTCGAGAAAAGGAGCGGGCATAACCTGCTCCTTTTTTTTATAACTAGTATACGATTTATCTGACTCTCTGTTAGTCGGAACATATTGATATGATGACCGCTTCAATTTCTTATTAAATCCCCGTATGTCAATGATAGGAGAGCTTAGCCGGTGCTGACATGGACACCAAAGTCGTATAAAAGCAGGGACGCAAAATTAACTCAATAGATTTGAGGCGGCTTGATGGAACGCAAATTAGTGTCGATCAAGGAGGCAATGGAATTGTTGAGATTAGGACGAACAACTATCTATCGCTTGATAAATGAAGGCAAAATCGAGTCAGTGAAAATTGGTAGTAGGCGGCTGCTGAAACTTGAATCGGTCCAACAAATCATCGAACAAGGAGCCAGCTTGTCCAGGCATCCATAAGACTCCTTCGCTTTTCAAGACGATCAGAGCGCTGATACGCCCCAACAACGCCTGTATCGACAACGTGGCCCAGGGCGGCCTCTTTCACCTCAAATGGCGTGTCCGTTTTTTCCTCGGCCCATGTGCGAAAAGTGGTTCGAAAGCCGTGAGGTCGGGCGTCATATCCCTCGCGCTTCATAAAGCTCGACATAGCCATGTCAGAGATGGGCTTGCCTCTTAAAGCTGGAAACAAGAATTCGTTTTCTGATCTGGTCCTAGCACATTCAATCACCGCCAATGCCTCGTTGGTCAAAGGTATGCGATGTTCCCGGCCAGTTTTTGTTCTCTCTGGTGAAAGTGTCCAAACTTTGCCTTCGATTTCATTGAATGTCGTAAGGCGAACCTCGCTCGTTCTGGCGGCCGTGAGCATAAGGAAGCGCAACGCGAGCGCAGCTATATGATCAAGATTGCAAAGCCAATGGTAAAACTTGGGGGCGTCCACATAGGGCATGGCAGGAATGTGCTCGGTCGTGTGACGTTGTTTGCCTAAAAGAGCGCGCGCTTTCATTGTCGCCTGAAGGTCGACATTTAGGCCTAGCGCAGCTGCATAGCTAAGTGTTTGGCCGATATGGCCAAGAGATTTGCGGGCCGTTTCGGCTTTCGCGTGCCAGATAGGTTCGAGAGTTTTTTTGATCAAATGTTGGTCGATGTCTTCAACTGGTAGCTTCCCGATCTTCGGCAGGACATGATGATCCAGCAACCCAAGCCACCGTTTCTTTGCATTGGCATTTTTCAATTCGGCCTTCTTGGCTTCGAAGCAGCCTTGTGCCGCTTCTTCCAATGTGACAACCTTGGGAGCTTCGCGCTTCTTTGCCCGCTCAACAATTGGATCACGCCCATCGCGAAGCAGCTTTCTAGCCTCAGCCGCTCGCTCCCGTGCCTCAGCTATTGAAACATCAGGCCATCGACCCAAACCCATCTCACGGCGTTTGCTGTTGACAACCAAACGAAGAATCCACTTCCCGGCGATCTTTGAACGCTTGAAAAGCCACAAGCCTTGTCCGTCAGCATATTTGCCCGCATCAAGGCTTTTAGCTCGCATCTGATTAAGCGCGTTATATTGCACCAGCCCACCTTTTTGCATTTTGGGACTCGAACAATCGAGGCCACCCGATAGACCACCTTTTGACATGTGAAACTGTGAAAATCAATGTTCAATGATGTTCACGTCCTTTCACGTATATCATTATGATATAACAGGAAAAACGTACGTATGTTCAACTATGGAGAATTGGGTGTGAGTCCTCTTCTGGCACCATTTGATTGATCATTAGACATCGTTAATTGCTCTCGAAAATCGGAAAACATGGTAATTGTTGCCCGTGTTCGCCGCTCGATAATTCGTGTTATTCACGCTGTCCCATCCCTCTGAACGCACTAGAGAGAGCCTTGTCGCCGATAACACTATAGTTAAACTCCCCAGATTGCTGCTCAATAGCACTAGTGGTCACAGAAATAGGGGCGTTTAGGATAAACACCTTAGGCTCTCCGTCCGCTCTCCAACATGGCATCATCAGCGACACCGGTTGCCGCAGCAAAGATTTTGCCACAGCGGACAAATTATATCTATGTTGCGTTGCAGCATGGATGAAGTTACCTGACCGGCTTAAAACGCCCCTCCTATCATATAACAGTTCACTGGATCTCCTCCCGCCATGATTTCTGCAAGCCATGACAAGACGACCATCTCTATGAAATCCATCATGGGGCTGATGTCGTTGCTTCTGGTCGTCGCTTGTGGCGAGCCGGCGCCTCAGGCACCGCCGCCGAAAACTGTTTCGGTGGCAGTACCGCTGCAGCGGGAGGTTGTGGACTGGGACGAGTTTATCGGCCGGTTTGAAGCCATGCAGGATGTCGAAATCATGCCGCAGGTCTCCGGTACGATCGAGCGCATCGCGTTTCGGGAAGGTGTCGAGGTCAAGAAGGGGCAATTGCTGTTCGTGATAGACCAGCGGACTTTCCGCAATGCGGTCGCCGAGGCGCAGGCGCGGATCAATCAGAATGAAGCGAGTGTGGCCAATGCCCGCACGGAGATGGAGCGGGCGCGGGAGCTGCTTGCGTTCGAGGCGGTGAGCAAGGAAGAATATGAGCAAAAGCAGGCTGCCTATCGCACCGCGGTTGCAGCGCGCAGTGGTGCTGCCGCGCAGCTGAAGGAAGCAAAATTGCAGCTTTCCTACACGATGGTCCGTTCGCCGATAACCGGCCGGATTTCCGACAAGCGGGTCGCGCTCGGTGATACGGTGGTCGCCGGCCAGACGCTTTTGACCCGGGTCGGAACCGTCAATCCGATCTACTTCAGCTTTGAAGGCGCGGAAAGTTTCTACCTGAAATATATCCGCCAGGATCAACGCGGTGAGCGGCGCTCGTCGCGCTACGCGCAGAACCCGGTTGAAATTCAGCTCGCGGATGACAGTGGCTACCAGTGGCGCGGGCGGATGACCTTCGTCGATAATGCGATCGATCCGGATTCAGGGACAATCCGGGCACATGCAGAAGTGCAAAATCCGGACGGGTTTCTGGTCCCGGGAATGTTCGGCAGAGCCCGTTTGCTCGGCTCCGGGACCTATGAGGCTCTGCTCGTGCCCGATGAATCGATTGTCGCCGACCAGACTCGCAAACTGCTCTACGTCATCGGAAAAGACGGCAAGGTCGCGCAGCGCGTTGTCGAAACCGGGCCGCTGGTCGAAGGCTTGCGCGTGATCCGTGACGGCATCGCGCCGACCGAGAGAATTGTCCTCGACGGGCTACCCGGGTTGCGACCGGGAACCGAGGTCAAGGCCAAGCTGATCGAAATGAA
>JBALUX010000141.1:0-7459 GCA_036963725.1 Parasphingorhabdus sp.
CTGTCCCTCATGTCAGTTCAATATCCTTGAATCAAACTTTGGCCGCGTTGGGAAGGGGCTATTTTTCGAGGTGGCCATTAGACTGTGCGTAAGAAACGTATTACATTGAGACAAGATAGTTTTGCTTACCAGCGCCGTTCTTTGAGTGATCACTAACAAACCAACGCCATACTTCCTTCCTTGAAGCGCAATTTGCCCAATGCGCTCAACCACCCATTTTGTTTCACCGTCAAAACCGCTCCCGAAAGCCTCGGGCACTATCGTATGCGCTTCTTCTAGGCAGATAAGCACTTGTTTTTGCCTTCTATTTTCTCGCGCCCAATTCATAATTGCGGAAAGATAAATCTCCGTCAGCCGCAGTCCAGCTTTTGAATTCGAGATGTCTGCCAATTCAAAAATCGCCAAATGTTGATCTTTGTCGGAAAGAAAATTTTCGATTGCGGTTTGTGTCTCTCCTCGAATTTCGTTCAGCAACTTTTTAAGACTTTGTTTTTGGTCCCCCGCTTTGAAACCATATGCATCAATGGTCGCAAGCAACCTTTCAATTGTCGATGCTTTTCTTGGATCAGGAGCTGGGAAAATCGGACTGAGGTCAGACAATCGTTGTCGATAGTCGCCTGTGAAGTCCACACAAAAGACCTTGACCCCACGAGCAGTAGCCTCGCGCAGTATATCGAGCGCGACCTCCGTTTTCCCGGTCCCGGTGACGCCTAACAATGCTGTGTGATACTCGACTAATTCATCGATGTTGGCAATCACTTGAATATTTGTAGAGGGAACATTCCCAATTTCAAATTCTCTGTCCCCAATAATTGGTGGGCCGAACTTGCGTGTCCCAGCAGAAAAAATTGGCGTATTCATTGGTGGGAGCCAAGAGTATTTTTGAAAGCCCTCCTCGGGAGAATAGATACCGAGTTGCGCCGCTTTCACGATATGTGTCCCACGGGGATTGGCATCAAAATTTTCTTCGACGGTTTCCGCACCAACAATTTGATAAAAAACCTCAGATCCACGAATTCGAACAAATACGACATCCCCTTCCTGCAATTCCGATAATGATGCGATCTCGAATACCAAAATACCGATCGACGAATTTTCGACAACAAACCCTACCAACCTAGCATCAGCTGCTCCGCTGAGATTTGCTATAAATTGGTCTGTCTTTATAGCGTCATGGGTAGCTAATATCTGGCCATTAGCTATCGACAGATGTTCAGCTGATACAGCCACGCAAAGGCCCGTGCCAACAACCTCACTACCTTGAATTTGAGAAAAGAGAGAGATTACATATTTTTGGGTGCCGTCAGGCATAGCAGCCGTGAACAATCGGTTTGGTGGCCAAGAACCGGTTGAGCTCAATCTGACCCTGACAATATCTGGATGATCAATGCGGGCAATCGTCCCCACGATATCTCCTCCAACGAGAAGCAGAGATTCTTCTCGAAACCTCCTGATTATTTCGGCAATTTTTTCAACTGGCCGAACTACTGTGATTACAATCCAAAAGAAAGTGAGCCATGCTATGCTAACAATAGATTGTTGATATGCACCCAGAATGCTTAGAATAGCAGGCGCGGTAAAGAGAATCTCGCCTCTACCAAGAATGCCTACAAGTCGAAAAACTAGTTTCCCATACGGCTGGGCAGCGTTTCTATCGTGCAAAAAAAGAGCGCCAATCGCGAGCCCAATGACAAAGATCGAGAATCCAACGAATATAGCCCGAATTGTCAAAAGTTCTTGATAGAGTTCACTAGTTTTAGTGAACTCTATGGTGGTCAAAATTAGCAAGGCACCAACTGCACTAATCAACGCATCTCTAGGCGGTACGAACCAAGGTGCGGACAAGAGCGTAAGGAACCAAAAAGACAGTGCAGCTATTAGCCAAACTGATTCCAAGCCCCCATTCGGGAACCAGCTTGAAGAAACTGCGAAATACACCGCGAATGCGATAACCGTATTGGCAATCAGTACTAGTCCACGTTCTTTAAGAGTAGGATAGTCGGCCATCTACAACCGATATACGATAATGCGAAAAACGGAAAATAGTTAAAATTATTAATTTCGAAGCGGATTATGGTGACGTTGCGTAAAGCGCGTCTTGCCTATCCAGATATCCCAGAAAACCCCGCTCCAAATCACCCCCAGTTCCCATCAACCACCATCCGCACAGTCCCCATCGGCAAAAACATCCGCAACGGCTCCGCTGCCAACGCCCGGAAGCCATAGCTTTCATACAAGGCCTTTCGTCTCTCAGTGCGCTCGGGATCGCCGCAATCCAGCACATCGAGCATCACCACCGCGATCCCGAGATGATCGGCTGCCTGCGCGATTTTTCGCAGGGCGTCGATCAGCAGGTCGCCGCCAAAGCCGCCTCCCCTGAACCTTTCATCCCGGCCGATCATCGAAATATAGGCGGCGGGGATGCTGCCATGGCCCGGTCTGGTTCGGGCATATTTTTTTGGCAGGTCTGTATAGTCCACGGCGTGGGCGTTGATGGCGTAGAAGCCGATGATCGCGCCCTCGGCTGTGCGCATCACGTAGAGGCGGACATTTCCGGCTTTGTGGAGTTTGCTGGCGGTCTTTTTGAAATAATTGTCTACCTGATCGATCCCGCAGAAAAAAGCCGTCCGATCATGTTTCTCCGGATCAAGCGGCTCTATCACATATCGCGCAGCATCGGGTTCGGCTGTCAACTGGCGGACACTCTGGCGCGATGCTTTCTGGCCGCTGCGCGCAAGGCATCGGTTGGTGCAGGAGGGCTATCCAGCGCTTCAAAAAAGGCCATATGATCAACAGGCTGAAGCTGAGTGCGCTCGTGCGCCTCTATCGTGGTCAAAGCGGCCTGATAGGCGGCGCTCATGGTAAAGGTAGAATCATCCACACCGGCCAGCGCCGCAGCCTTGCTGATCGTGTCCTTGATGCGCGGCTTGGTGCGAAAGCTCATGCGCGCAGAACTGAGTTCTTCGATGACTTCCGTAACATTCTTGACGCCCAAAGCAAAAGCCTCCTGTGCTCCCAATGATAGCGCCATATGTACGCCGATTAGGCGTACATGTCAAGAAGAGGAGGTTTTCAGAGGTCTTCTCCGGCTCAATCATTCACAGCCAGATATATCATCGCGCGCGTCTAGCCGTACTAGACCCGAACCTGCTCCGCTTCCGTCGCCACCGGCAGCCACTTCCCCAGCACCCGGCTCAAATCGTCCTTGACGATCGGCTTGCCCAGATGATCCTGCATGCCGGCCGCATGACAGGCCTTGATATCCTCCTGATAGGCATGGGCCGTGACGGCTATGATCGGTAGCGCTTCGTTGGTGACACCCATCCGGCGGAGCTTGCGCGTCGCCTCCATACCGTCGATATTGGGCATCTGCAGGTCCATCAATATGATCGCATAGGGATCCTCTTCGTCGATCGCCTGCTCGATCTTTTCAATCGCTTCGGCGCCGTCCTCGGCGATGTCGGGATAATAACCGAGCTGTTTCAGAAGTGCCGTTATCAGCACCCGGTTGATATCATGATCTTCAGCAACCAATATCCGCGCGTTTCTGGCGACCTTGTCCGGTTGCTGTTTCTTGTCGGTGTGGCTGGGGGAGCCAGCGGTGAGCGGGTCGGCTTCAATCAACGGCAGGGTGATGATAAAGCTTGTGCCCTTGCCCGGTTCGCTCTCGCAGGAAATGCCGCCGCCAAGCACCTCGAGCAGTCTCTGGCTGATCGTCAGGCCGAGGCCGGACCCACCGAAACGACGGACGACCGAGCTGTCGGCCTGGACGAATTCGTCAAAAATCTCTTTCTGGCGCGTGCGGTCAATCCCGATGCCGGTATCGGTGATCGTGATCTCGATTTTCCGGTCATCGGCAGCGCCGACCACCGCCGCCGAGATACTGACCCAGCCGCTGGCGGTGAATTTGATGGCGTTGCCGACAATGTTGGTCAGCACCTGCTTGGTCCGATACTCGTCACCCATGATATGCTGCGGCACATCGCTATCGATCTTCAGGTTGAGCTTCAAACCCTTCTGTTCCGCCGCAACGCGCATCAGGCGGGACGAGCTTCCGATCGTATCCTGTATGTTGAACGGAGCATGTTCGGCTTTCAATTTGCCGGATTCGATCTTGGCCAGATCGAGAATGCTGTTCAGCAAGACCAGCATCGACTGGCCGGATTCCGCGATCAGTTGCAGATGATATTTCTGCTCCTGGTTCAGTTCCGAGTTGAGCAAAAGATCGGTGAAGCCGATGACACCGTTCATCGGGGTGCGCAGTTCGTGGCTCATGTTGGCGAGAAATTCCGATTTCGACAATTCGGCCATTTTCGCCTTATGGGTCGCTTCGCGGAGGCTTTCCATGACGGCGGCCCGGTCACTGACGTCGCGGATGGCGGCGACGACCGACAGGTCCTCACCTTCGGTTTCCGGGTTCAGGCTAATTTCAACGGGAAATTCGCTGCCATCCTTGCGAGCGGCAAATAGCTGCAAGCCGGCGCCCATTTCGCGCGCTTTCGGATCATCGAGAAAATGCCGGAGATGCCCGGAATGGCCATTTCTGAACCGTTGCGGCATCAGCGTTTCAATCGGCCTGCCGATAATCTCCGAAGGCGCATAGCCGAATATATCCTGCAAGCGATCGCTGGCAAAGGCGATATCGCCACTGGTTCCGACGACGATCAGTGCGTCGGGGCTTGCCGCCAATATGCTGGACAGCCGCGCTTCCTTTTTTCGCAGCTGCCCGGTGCGCAGTTTGATACGATCTTCGAGTTCGGTGCTGAGAGCATTCAGATCTTCTTCCGCCTTTGCGCGCCGGGTGGACTCACGGCTTATGGCAAAGGCAAGCAGACCGAGGACAGCGAGACTCAACAAGATGCCAAGCGCGACGATAGCGGTTGCGTCGCGGGCTTGCTGGCTGGCCGCGAGGCTCTGCTGGCGAAGCAGGCGACGCTCGGCCTCGACGATGCTTGAAACTTGGTTCCGGAGCTGACTCACGGTAAACTGACCATCGTGGAGCCGCGTCAGCTCACCGAGCCTGTCATCGACCTGCCCGGACTGATCCAGCAAATTCGAATAGCGCTGGATGCTGACCACCGAATAAGCGGCGACTGCCGCGATCAGCAGAAAGCCCATCAAAAACAGCACGAGCGGCTTGCCGAGGAGCTTGTTTGCTAGTGTCGGCATATAGTATGTCCTTGCGGAGCCGGGTGACATTTTGTTCCTACGGCTCCGCTGAATTGTTTTGAGAAGCTCAACGGAATAGCCGCCGGTCTTTTTCTTGGTCGTGCATCATGTACGTCAAACGGGTGACATTATTAAGATCAGCTTGCTTTGCACCGGCATTGACGCCGGCCGATGCAGGATTTGTGGCAAAGAAAAAGGGTGACCCGAATTGACGGATCACCCTCTCTGGTCGGCTATGAGCAACGGGCTCAGCTGAAAGCCGGTTCCAGTGGCCGCGAGACTTTCATCTCGCCGGCTATTCTTGTGCGGCTTTCACGCGGTGGCGTGTTCATCCCCGCCAGCTTTCCGTCGAGATAGCGGGCCCGTTTCAGGCGCTTCTGGCGGGTGAGGAAGGGATTTTGTGGCGTCGGCATGGCGTCGACATTGGCCGTAAAATATCCTGCGGTGCGGGCCAGATCTGCTTCCGCCAGATAGGGCCGCGGCGCAGCTGCGACACGGCGCTGGCCGAGTGCCAGACCGCGACCGGCCTTGCCGACCGGTTCGTCAAAGGCCGGCAGGTCCGCGACAAATTGCGCAAAGTCCGCTTTCGTTGTCGCCTTGCTCTCCAGCGTCCGGGCTGTGACCTGCTCCATATCCGCCGCCGGATCGATTTCTTCCTCAACCAGATCGTGGCGCTGATCGGAAATCGTGGCCGCGTTCAGCGAAGCAGGAAGGGGATCGTTGCGACGCGGCTCGGTTATTGCTTCGCCTTTGCTTTTGCGCCGACGGCTAGCCGCATAGGCCCCTGCTCCGCCAACACCCAGCAAGGCTGCCAGGGCGGCAAGCAAGCCCCAGTCGGCGCCGGTCTCACCTGAGAAGGCATCGGGCGATGCCGCAACTTCCGGTGCGGGCTGGGCGGTCGGGATCGCAGCAACGGCGCCAGTCGCGCCTACGGTTTCGACTCCCGCAAGAGTCGGCATTTCTGAAACGGCAGCAGCCTCCCGGGCGGCAGTTGCGCGATCTGCGCCATTATCGGCTACCGTGCCACCTGAAGCCCTGACAGGCGTTTTGGCGGAGTCTGCGGCAGCTTTTGCGGCGGCAGCTTTGCGTTCCTGCTGCTCGCGCTCGATCTGGGCCAGCGCTTCGGGCGCTACTGTCTCGGCATCGAAACCGCCCTTGCGCGCAAGATCATCGGCCCGCTCCTGGCTGACGGGCGGCATAGTTTCCGCTCTAACAGCCGGTGGGCTGCTGGCCGGAGGCGCTGCTATCGTGGGAGCCATGGTCGGCGATGCCGTTGGTGCAGGTTGTGGGGAGATTACCGGCGGGGCCTGTACCGGTGCGGCCATGGGCGGTGCTGTCATTTCCTGGGCCTGCGCCGGCGCCGCGGCCATGCCGACCGAAATCGCCAACATGCTGATCATCGACAGGCTGCCAGCCGCCTTGGCTGGCAAACCGTCGTTCAGGGGCGCATTGATGTTTTTGGTCATCTTGATGCTATTGGTCATTTCATTTCTCCTAATGTGGTGAACAACAAACCCGCCGGAACGAGCTTGGTATCCCTCCACAGGGACAGAATGAGCCAAAAAAGATGACGAACGGAGTTCCTGAACGCCCTATTCATTGGCCGTTCAGTGAATTGACACGCCGGTTAAACTGGGGTTCATCTAATTATAGTGACTTTAGTTACCAGTTTACGGAATATATACTGTTATCGATCAAATTTTACGCAGGTACAGTCACTTAACATGACCACTATGCCGATATAGATTGGTCAATCCAATATTATCGCAGCAGAATTTTGACCTGATCGCCAGGGACATGGAAATAGGCACCCCCGTCACCGTCGGCGGTGAACTTGATCAGAACCTCCGCTATCCGGCCGCATGTTTCGATCGGCCAAACCTCGTTCCAACTACCCACGTAGCGGGTACCGAACACATCGGCACCCAGTCCTTCCTCTTCGGACTCAATCCGGGTTACGCCCAATTTGAAATTATCAGCAATCTCGCAACTCGCGCCTGCGCGGTTGAGCGCAATATCGGCGGCGGCCCTTACGGACGGCAGCGCATCACTGATCAGCGAGTCGGATGCATAAGATATGCCGCGATTGACGCGGATCGTTTTCAGGCTGTCGTCTGTATCCTGCATCACCATGTAGCGAACCTGAGCGGCGTCGCATCCCGGCAACCGGACAATCAAAGTCCAGGCGTTGCGCATTTGCTTGCGGATCAGCGCATTGAAAACAAATCGATCTGCAGTCGCCGGATGAATTCTGTCGATAAAAATCGCGGAACTGGCGCAGGCGTCGTTG
>JBALUX010000142.1:0-7371 GCA_036963725.1 Parasphingorhabdus sp.
CGGTCAGCGCCGATGGTGCCTTTTATGGCTGCAAATATGCGGTGCCGGCGATGAAGGCCTCAGGCGGCGGCGCGATCATCAATATGTGTTCGATCGCCTCGATCATCGGCGAACCGATTGTCGTCGCCTATTCGATGGCCAAGGGCGCAATCGAGAGCCTGACCCGCAGCGTCGCTGTCCATTGCGCGAACAACAAATATAACATCCGCTGCAACAGCGTCCATCCGGCCGGCATACTCACCCCGATGGTCGAGGCCATCGGACCGAAGGTCATGGGCCGCGACGATCTGCGGCCATCGAGCGAAGGTCCGGCGCCAAGTGTGCTGGGAGAGCCGGATGATATTGCCAATACGGTGCTGTTCCTGGCGTCCGACGAAAGCAAGTTCATCAATGGCGCGGCCATCCGCGTCGACAATGCGAAGTCGGTGGTGGAGGGCGTGGTTCCCTGACTATTTGATCGGGGCGGCTCTTTCCATAGCGGCAGAACGATATCGTCCAAATCCATGGTACCAGAGACATCACAACGGGTGATGTCTCTGGTCAAGATGCAAAAATTTGCGGGGGTAAGGCGACAAAGGGATTACCGAACTGCGGCAACTATCGTAACGCCCCTCAAACCCGTCCCCAAACAGTCCTTTCCTACACCCCACCCAATCGCTTATCCTCTGCGCCGGTCCTTCGCCAGGTGCAGGCCAGGCTCTTTGACAATTTGCAGATGATGAACTCCCTTGCGTACGCCGGCATAAACGGGACTGACCGAATGGCGGCGAAAATCGAAAGGTTACACTCGCCGCACTATCTTTGACTCGAAAGTCCAGGAAAGCTCTGGCTTCGGGGCAAAAGTAACAGAAAATGAAAGCGGTCATTTCTGTAAAGTTCGCAGCGCCGGATTGATCGGGCTCGCACGAATTCATGAAAGCTGAAAGAAAGCCGCCGATCACTCGCTATTTTTGAATTGCCGAGACCTCCCGATATTGAAGGGCAAATTTTGGCCCGCGAGGCGACAAAGGTTGCGTTTGCAACCGGAAGTGAGATAATCGGTTATCCTCTGGCAACCGATCAACACGACCCGATCATTGATCTTTGTCCGGTCTCACAATGACATTTGAATCCCCCAATCGAAAAATATATCGGCAAATTTGTAAGGAAGTCTTTGATTCATGAACACTCTGATGGACTACCGGGAAAAAATTCGTACGCATCATCGCAGCGATGAAGCCGAGATTCTGGAACATCTGATATCGAATTTCGGTCCGGATGAGCAGACGCGCAAGCGTATTCAGGAACGGGCGATACAGGTTGTTCGCGATGTGCGGAGCGCGTCCGGGCCGACATTGACCGAAAGTTTTCTGGGCGAATATGGCCTGTCCACTGACGAGGGGCTGGCGCTGATGACGCTGGCCGAAGCGCTGTTGCGCGTGCCGGACAATCAGACGATCGACGCGCTGATCGAGGACAAGATTGGGCCGTCCAACTGGCGCGAACATATCGGCCAGTCGGAAAGCTCGCTGGTCAATGCGTCGACCTATGCGCTGGAGATGACGCGCAGCGTGATCAACAAGCCGGAAAGCCGCGGGCCGCTCGACGCCCTGCGCGGCGCGATCAAGCGTCTGGGCGAGCCGGTGATCCGGGTGGCTGTGCGCCAGGCGATGAAGGAACTCGGCAATCAGTTCGTGCTCGGGGAGGACATGAAGCTCGCCTTGAAGCGGGCGGAGAAGTGGAAAGCCAAGGGCGCCACCTATTCCTATGACATGTTGGGAGAGGCCGCGATCACGCAGGAAGGCGCGGATGAATATTTCGCTGCTTATGCCGATGCGATTCAGGAAATCGCCAAGGTCGCCGTTTCCGATGACCTGCGGGAAAACCCCGGTTTGTCGATCAAATTGTCGGCGCTTTATCCGCGCTACGAGATGAGCCAGCAGGCCAAGGCGGTTCCCGAACTTGCCGACCGTGTCGGTGAACTGGCGCGCGCTGCCCGCGACGCCAATGTCGGGCTGAACATCGACGCCGAGGAAGCCTATCGTCTGGGTATTTCGCTCGACATGATCGAGATGGTGCTCAGCGACCCGCGGCTTGCCGGTTGGGATGGTTTTGGCGTTGTCGTGCAGGCCTTTGGCAAGCGGGCGAGCTTTGTGCTCGACTGGCTCTATTCGCTGGCGACCCAGCTCGACAGAAAGATCATGGTTCGCCTGGTCAAGGGCGCCTATTGGGACAGCGAGATCAAGCGGGCCCAAATGGATGGCGTCCCCGACTTTTCGGTGTTCACGACCAAGTCGGCGACCGATATCAGCTATATCTGCTGCGCGTCGCAGCTGTTGAAAATGACCGACCGTATCTATCCGCAATTTGCCACGCATAATGCGCACAGCGTCGCTGCCATTCTCGAGATGGCGGGCAACCAGCAGGACTTCGAATTCCAGAGGCTGCACGGCATGGGCGAGACTTTGCACGATGCCTTGCTCCGCAATGAAAAAGTCCGGTCACGGATCTATGCGCCGGTTGGCAAACATCGCGAATTGCTCGCCTATCTTGTCCGGCGCTTGCTGGAAAACGGGGCAAACTCGTCCTTTGTCAACCAGCTGGCCAACCATACCGTGGCCGCCGAAATGATCGCCACCGATCCGTTTGAAACGCTGCAGGCCGACCAGCAATCCAGCCAGTCGAAGATCATCAAGCCGGCCGATCTGTACCAGCCTGAGCGCGTGAATTCGCGCGGCTGGGATCTGGCCAATCGTACCGACATGAATGAATATGTCGGCGAGCGCGCGCCCTTTGCCGAGAAGTTGTGGCGGTCCTCGCCGATCACCGTGCGACCGGTGACCAGCGGAACCGCGCGGAAGATATTCAATCCGGGACGTGACGACAGTCAGGTCGGCGAAGTGATCGAAGCGGACGAAAAACAGGCGCTTGAAGCGATAGAGGATGCCCGCGTCTGGGATGCTCCGGTCGCCGAACGGGCCGCGATCCTGCGCAGGGCTGCCGATCTTTACGAGCATCATCACGGCGAAATTTTCGCATTGCTGGCGCGGGAAGCGGGCAAAACCCAGTTCGATACGATCGCCGAATTGCGGGAGGCGGTCGACTTCTTGCGCTATTACGCCAAGGAAGCGGAGAAGCACCCCGCGAGCAAGCCGCGCGGCATAATCAGCTGCATCTCGCCCTGGAACTTCCCGCTGGCGATTTTCACCGGTCAGGTCGCGGCGGCTCTGGCTGCCGGCAATGGAGTGTTGGCAAAACCGGCGGATCAGACGCCGCTTATTGCTGCGCTTGCCACCAATTTGCTGCACGAAGCCGGCGTGCCTCCGGCTGCTTTGCAGTTGCTGCCGGGTGCCGGCGCGACGGTGGGGGCCACGATCAGTGGCGACGCCCGCATCAATGGCGTGGTTTTTACCGGCTCCACCACAACAGCGCAGACGATTAACCGGAATATCGCCGAAAACGGTCAGGCGGACTCGTTGCTGATCGCGGAGACCGGCGGCCTGAACTGCATGATCGTCGATTCGACCGCTTTGCCGGAACAATCGGTTCGCGATATTATCACATCGGCTTTCCAGTCCGCTGGGCAGCGTTGCTCGGCCTTGCGGGTGCTCTATCTGCAAGAGGATGTCGCCGAGCCATTTCTGAATATGCTGTATGGCGCGATGGACGCGACGGAGATGGGCAACCCCTGGTGGCTGTCGACCGATATCGGGCCTGTCATTGATCAGGCGGCCCATGACAAGATCAGCGCGCATATCGCCGCCGCACAGGCCGGGGGCAGGCTGCTGAAACAGCTGGACTGTCCTGATGAAGGCCATTTTGTCGGACCGGCGGTCATCAAGGTCGACGGCATTGACGATCTGGAAGAAGAAATATTTGGACCGGTCCTGCACGTTGCCACATTCAAGAGCGGCGAACTCGACAAGGTGATCAGCGATATCAATGGCCGCGGATATGGGCTGACATTTGGCCTGCAGACGCGGATCGAGCGGCGCATCGACAAGCTGACCAGCGCGATGAAGGTCGGCAATATTTACGTCAATCGCAATCAGGTCGGCGCTGTTGTCGGTTCGCAACCCTTTGGCGGAGAAGGGCTGTCCGGTACCGGTCCCAAGGCCGGTGGGCCGCATTATCTGCCACGCTTTTTCGCAGGTTCGAGATCGGTGTCGTCGGTGGCTCAGGGCGGAGAATTGCGCTTGGAAGCGGTTCAAGCGGCACTGGACAATCTGCCGGCTGTCGATACGCGACCACGCAGTTCCGAAATCATGCCCGGACCTACCGGGGAATCGAACGAGCTGTTCACCTATGCGCGGGGAACGATATTGTGCCTCGGCCCAACGCTGGAAGATGCGGCAAAACAGGCGGAGACGGCGCATCAGCAAGGCTGTGTTTCGCTGATCTGCGTTCCCGGTGCTACGGGAGAACAGGCGCTTGACGGATTTGTGCCGCGCGAAAATCTGTCCGCATTGACTGGGATAGACGCCGTCGTTTGCTGGAGTGAAATCGAGGATATTCGTGCGATCCGCAAGGCGCTGGCCGAACGCGACGGGCCGCTGATTCCGATCATCACCGAAGAGAAGTTTGGCCATCAATGTCTGGTCGAACGGCACGTTTGTATCGATACCACCGCTGCGGGAGGAAATGTCTCGCTACTGACCTGAAGGTTCTGGATGCCGTCGGGCGGCTCCAGCCGCGGGTAATGCTCGTGGCTACCGGTTCGCTCTATGCTTGCCTTTAACCATGTATCTAGAGTAGCTTATCCTGATGGAGCGCGAACGAAATTCCAGCATGGAAAACCAGATGGCGATTTCCACATCGGATTTGCCAACGGCCTCTGTAATGGGGTTGATTGAAAAAAGCCCGATTGCCTCGGTGGTCAGCAATCCGCGTTTGCCGGACAATCCGCTTGTCGCCGTCAATGATGCTTTTGTGGAACTGACGGGCTATGAGCGGGACTTTATTATCGGCCGAAATTGCCGCTTTCTGTCTGGCGAAGAGACAAAACCCTGGCTGACGGAGGAAATCCGGCGCGGGGTGCGGCAACAAAAGTCGGTTCTGGTCGAGATTTTGAATTACAAGAAGGACGGCACGCCGTTCCAGAATGCTGTGCTGGTGGCTCCCCTGTTCGATGAAGAGGGCGAACTGGAATATTTTCTGGGATCACAGGTGGAAATCGATGCGGATGTTCCTGCGCTGGCGAAAGCGCGCCGGATGCGGGCTGTAGGGATTGTGAAAGAGCTGTCGAAGCGGCAACGGGAAGTGCTGCAATTCATCGCCAAGGGGCTGCTCAACAAACAGATCGCGCATGAACTGGGTCTCAGCGAGCGGACCGTAAAAATGCATCGCTCGATCCTGATGAAACGGCTCGATGTGCCAAGCGCGGCAGATATGGTCCGCCTGGCGGTCGAAGCAGGGATGTAATCATACGGTCCAAGGGCCGTATGGATTTGGCGCTGATCACGATCTATTTATGAAAATGCATCGCGGGTTGGAGTTTCTTTTCCCAATTCGGGCCGCAGACCTTTTTGGATAACATTTCTCCCTCCTCCTTGTTGTCCAAAGATTTTCAGCCCGTGATGCAATTTTTTCTAAAATTGATCGGCGATCGCGATCATCCTGGTGAGCCGCTTTGGCGCCACCTGACACCAGCTGCTGTAAAGCCGGCTGGCAATATGGTCCCAATCGGTGCGGCCGGTGTCGAGACGGATCGCGATCCAGCCGGACTTTCCATAGAATTTGGGTGCATAATATAGGTCGGGATCGGCATCGAGCAGGGCAGACTGTTCGTCCAGGCCAGCGGTCTTGACGAGCAGCGCAATACTGGCCTCGCCATGATGGCTCTGCGCGAAATAGGCGAAATATTTTCCCGTCGTTTTGCTCCCCACACGCCAGCCGGGGGCACCGAAGCTGGCCCGTTCGTGGGTTTCCTCGAGCGCCAGCGCACGCGCGCGAACCTGCGCCAATATCCAGTCCGGATCCGCCTCGCGCGTGACATATTTGGCGAGCGTGGCGGGATAGAGCTGGTGCTCGGCGATCAATATACGGCTGGCCAGACTGTCGGCGTCGTCGTCGGGCCAAATGGCGACCTCGGTCTGGGCCAGCACCGGGCCGTCATCCAGTTCGGCGGTGACCAGATGGACGCTGCATCCAGCGACTCGGTCCCCGGCATCGATAGCGCGCTGATAGGTGTCGAGGCCCTTGTATTTCGGCAGCAGGCTGGGATGAATGTTGAGCATGTGATCCGTCCATTTCCGGACAAAACCATCGCTCAATATTCGCATATAGCCGGCCAGTACGACATATTCGGCGCCAGATGCGACGATGGCGTCGTGCATGATGCCGTCATGCGTTTCGCGCGTCAGGCCTTTGTGCGGATGGGCGAAGGTCGCGATGCCTTCTGCCTCGGCCAGCTCCAGGCCGGGCGCATCGGGATCATTGGATGCGACAAGTACGATGTCATAGGGGCAGTCGGATGGTTTTGCGGCATAGACCATCGCCGCCATGTTAGATCCGCGGCCGGAAATTAATATCGCGATTTTGGCTTTTTCAGCCATTGTGGGTGGCGGTCCAGTCGTCCGTTGCCGACCATATGCCGCGTGCACCTGATACCGAGCAGCCTTTGGGCCCGTCACGGACATCGCCGATCTTGTGGACTGTCTCACCAGCCGCCTCGAGGTCCAACGTAATCGCATCCGCATCGTCAGGCGACACAGCCAATACCATGCCGATGCCGCAATTGAACGTCCGCGCCATTTCTTCCGGCTCGATATTGCCCTGTGCCTGCAGAAAGGCCATCAGACGGGGCTGGTCCCAGTTGGACGCATCGACATGGGCGTGCATGCCATCCGGCAACACGCGCGGGATATTTTCCAGCAAACCGCCGCCGGTGATATGGGCAAGCGCTTTGACCCGGCCCGACTGCATCAGTGGCAAGAGCGACTTCACATAGATCCGGGTTGGTGCGATCAAGGCTTCGATCAGCAATATGTCCGGGTTGAACAGGGCAGGGCGGTCCATTCTCCAGCCCTTGTCCGCCGCCAGCCGACGGACCAGTGAAAATCCGTTGGAATGCACGCCCGAGGATTCGAGTCCAAGCAGGACATCGCCCGCTTCGATTGTCGCTCCGGTCACGGCCTTTTCGCGCTCGACCGCGCCGACACAGAAGCCGGCCAAATCATAATCGCCTTCGGCATACATGCCCGGCATCTCCGCGGTTTCGCCGCCGATCAGCGCGCAGCCTGACATCTTGCAGCCATCGGCGATCCCCGCCACCACTCGCTCGGCGATGCCGTTCTCCAGCTTGCCGGTGGCAAAATAGTCGAGGAAGAACAAAGGCTCTGCGCCCTGAACGATCAGATCATTGACGCACATGGCGACGAGATCGATGCCGAC
>JBALUX010000143.1:0-7371 GCA_036963725.1 Parasphingorhabdus sp.
GGTGTTCCCGATCAGCATTGGTTGTCCATCATCGGCATGCCCGGAGGCACGGCCTGGTTCGGCTTGCTGAAGGTCGGTGCTGCCAAGGAAGGCGAAACTGTCTTTGTGTCGGCGGCGGCCGGCGCGGTTGGCTCAACCGTGACCCAGATAGCCAAGGCCAAGGGCATGACCGTGATCGGTTCAGCCGGCGGCGCTGATAAATGTGCATGGGTTAAGGAAATCGGCGCCGATGCCTGTATCGATTACAAGTCCGGGCCGGTATTGCCGCAATTGCGCGCAGCCTTGAAGGAACTCGGCAAATCCGGCGTTGATGTCTATTTTGACAATGTCGGCGGCGAACATCTCGATGCGGCGCTGGCCTGTGCCAACGAACGCGCCCGTGTGGCAATTTGCGGGATGATTGACGTTTACAACGACCAAAAGCCGCAATCGATGCAATATCTGACCATGATCATCGGCCTGCGCATAAAGATCGAGGGCTTTCTTTACCCCGATTTCGCCGCGCAAGTGCCCGAGTTCAATGCCGATATGGCGCAACTGATTGCATCGGGCGCCGTCAAGGGCCGTGAGACGGTGATGGAGGGGCTGGAAAAAGCACCGGACGCGTTCATCGGGCTGTTTACCGGCGCGAACACGGGCAAGATGCTGGTCAAGGTTTAGGGCTCCGATAAAAGGAAGCTTGAGTGACCGCGCAGTATCCCGACAGCGGAATCTCCGCATTTGAGCCGCAATAGCGAAAAAGCAGACGTTGAGGCTCACGTTTGAGAAATCTGCGCTTCCGCCCGGATTGCGGTCGTTCGCTACAGTTCGACCTACTGTCCGCTTTTGCGTCAAAAGCGGACAGCAGAGCCGGATCAAATGAACGGCCGCAATCGGGGCGCTTGCTGGCGGACAGAACCCCTATAGCGGATAGTCGGGGCCTTATATCCTGTGCGCGCTTCACCGGCGCCCGCAAGGCGCCGGTTTGCATATAAGGCGCAAAGCCACTATCCGACTGAATTATTGGTTCTGCGCAATGGGGGGGTACAGAGTGAAATATATTGGCCGCATCGCACTGGTAAGTGGCTTTTTGCTCGTTGCTCAATCGGCGCAGGCCGAGGTGATCTTTGGCCCCCGCGTCTCCTATTATTTCGACAATAGCAATTTGCGTACGTCCAATCTGACGGACGATAATGAGCTGATTGCATCGTTCGATATCTCGCCGGAGGTCGAGCAATTTCTGGCCCAGACAGCAGATGCCAGTTTGGAGATGGAGGACAGGGCATCATCCATCGGCGACCAGATCGCCTATCCGATGATCGGAGCCGCGATCTCGATTGGCGACGACAAGGACCGGTTCACACTCACGGGAATGTTCGGTTCCGGGTCGGGCAATCGCACGCAGACGCTGATCACCAACAAGCGCCTCAATAGCGGCGCACAGACGGTTACAGATCTTCAGGTCATTGACGCAGCGATAGACAATGAAATCGATCGCTACGATATCGAACTGACCTGGCAAAGGCGATTGAACGAAAAACTGGCTCTGTCGGGGGGCTTGCGATACGAGCGTCTGGACATTGACGCATCGGGTCAGCTTTCCGCCGATGCTTCGTTCAACATTGACAATTTTGCCAACGCCACGCTGAATCCGGCGCGCCCCGCGCAACCGCCGGTGAGCCTGAGTTTCTCCGATCTGTTGCTTGATACGAAAATCGAGATATTCAGCGCTCGTCTCGGGGCGACAGCCTTTGTCCCGATCGACAATTCGATAACCGCATTTTTCAACGGAATGCTCCAAGTCAGCCATCAGCCGGATTATAAAGTCGCGGCCTCCTTGCTCTCGCTAAGTCCCGAAACAGTCATATTTGAGGAAGTCGGAGAAACCAGCATCGGTCCCGATATCGCGGTCGGCGTGCAGGCGGGCATTGCGGAAAATATTTCGCTCGATATCCGCTATCGAGCAATCTTTTTCTTCCCGGTGTCGGGCGATCTTTCGTTCAACGATGCGCGGGTCAATCACGGAATCAATCTGGGCGTTTCATTCCGTCTGTGATCTTGCCTGACCGTTGACCGGCTGTCCGGGTCTGTCATTCACTGTCCGAAGCCGACATCCTGTGCACGCTTCACCGCCTCTTTGGCCGCCGCCAGCAGAGCGCCGGCCTTGGCCCGACATTCGGCCAGCTCATAGGCGGGATCGCTATCTGCGACGATCCCCGCGCCGGCCTGCACATGCAGCATGCTGTCCTTCACAATCCCCGTCCGCAGGACGATACAGCTGTCCATGCTGCCATCGGGGGAGAAATAGCCGACGCCGCCGGCATAGGCGCCGCGGGTTTCCGGTTCGAGTTCGGCAATGATCTGGCAAGCGCGGACTTTCGGCGCGCCGCTGACCGTACCGGCGGGAAATCCGGCGAACAGCGCGTCGAGCGCATCCTTGTCCGGTGCCAGCTCTCCGACCACGTTGGAGACGATATGCATGACATGGCTGTAGAACTCGACCGTATAGCTGTCGGTAACCTCGACGCTGTTCGCGCTAGCCACCCGGCCAACGTCATTGCGGCCAAGATCGAGCAGCATCAGATGTTCGGCCCGTTCCTTGGGGTCGGCGAGCAGGCTGTCCTTGTTCGCTTTGTC
This sequence comes from Parasphingorhabdus sp., assembly GCA_036963725.1. GTDB lineage: Bacteria > Pseudomonadota > Alphaproteobacteria > Sphingomonadales > Sphingomonadaceae > Parasphingorhabdus. Next base: position 2,617 of record JBALUX010000143.1, read on the forward strand.
TTCAGCCGCATTCTTGCCGCGCGGACGGGTGCCGGCGATCGGCCGGATGGTAACTTCGCCATCGCGCGCGCGGACCAATATTTCCGGGCTGGACCCGGTCAGTGCAAAGCCGGGCAGGTCGAGGAAGAACAGGAACGGTGAAGGGTTGATCCGGCGGAGCGCGCGATAGAGTTCTATCGGCGGCAGGGTGAAGGGCGTGGTGAAACGCTGTGCCAGCACCACCTGGAAGATATCACCGGCCTCGATATAGTCCTTGGCGCGCAGCACCATTTCGCCATATTTCTCGGCGGAGATTTGCGGGGTGAATTCTACCTGGTTCGGGTCGAGATTGTCCAGGCCAGCCTGATCGTTGCCGGACAATCGTCCTTCGACAAGCTCAGGACGAACGGGAGCCGACAGGCCGCGCTCGACTTCATCCAGCCGTTCCATTGCCGATGCGATCTTGGCGTCGCTATCGCCGTCGGTCTCGGGCCATACCGGAGCGACCAGAAACAGTTCGTCGGCGAGCCGGTCGAAAATCAATATTACAGTCGGCCGGACGAACAGCATGTCGGGCAGGTCCAGATCGGATTGCGGGGCGCGGGGAAGCTTCTCGACCAGTCCGATAGTCTCATAGCCGAAATAGCCGACCAGACAGGCGAGGGCGCGGGGCAATTCTTCGGGGACGTCCATCTGGCAGGCCTTGACCAGATTGCGCAGGACGGACAGGCTGTCGCCGCTTTCCGGGGCAAAGGCCTCGCGGTCCTTGAGCCATGTACGATTGATCGCGGCCTTCTCGCCATCGGCGCGGAACACCAGATCGGGGGCAAGGCCGATCATGCTGTGGCGTCCGCGGGTTTCGCCGCCTTCAACCGATTCGAGCAGATAATCGCCGCGGCCATCTTCCATCAGCTTCAAGGCAGCGGACACCGGTGTTTCGGTGTCGGCAACCTGCCGCCGCCAGATCAGCGCCGGTTTGCCGCTGTCCAGAGCCGCGCGCGCCGCTTCTATTCCGAAACTGCCCGCCATATTGGGATCAGTTCCCGCCGAGCAGCTGGTTTTTCAGCGCAGTCAGCGTATCTTCATTGCGCTCGACGCCAATATCCGCCTTCATCGCGTTGATGAACTGCGCGGTATATTCGTTGCCGAACACCTGTTTGAACTGGGTCTTGGTGGCGTTCAGCAGATCTTCCCGTTTCGAGGCATCGCCGCGATTGAGCTTGTCGAGCACGACCACGAACCATCCCTGATCGCGGGGCGCAGCCAATGACTTTGCCGTACCCTGCGCCATGCTGAACATCAGGCTGAGCGGCGCGGGGACCTGTCCCTGCTGGCTCTGCCGTGCGAGTTCGGCCCGTGTCGAGCTGATCTTCTGGACATTCGGCAATTTGACCCCGGCATCGGCCACGGCCTTGGACAGGGACGTGCCGCTGCTGACCGCCTTGGCAATCTTGTCGGCGACGGCTTTCGCCTTTTTCGATCCCTGATCCAGCATATAGTCGCGGGTCACCAGCTGCTCGATCTGCGCCAGAGGCGGCGGCGCGGATTCGGTGATTTCCGACACGTCGATCGCGGCATATTTCTCGCCGGGAACGATCTCGACAATCTGCGGATCGGTATCCTCATCCACAGCGAAGGCGATCGGCAATATCCGCTGCATCTCCGGGATCGGCCGGTAATTTTGATCGTTCGGGTTCTGGCCATTGGCGAGGAGTGGCGGGGTGGACTCGATCTTGAGTTCTTCCGCCGTGGCAATGTCGCCCAGCGTCGCGCCGTCGGCAAATTCATCTTCGAGACGGACGGTGAATTCGGCCATGGCTTCTTCGATCTTCTCACGAGTCAGTTCGGTGACGATCTCGGCCCGGACCTGCTCAAGCGAGCGGGCAGGAATCTGCGTGATATCCTGAACCTTGACGATGTGCCAGCCGAGCGCGCTTTGCGCCGGTCCGGCAATCGCGCCGGAACGAACGCCAAAGGCGGCATTGGCCACGGCTTGCGACGCGTTATTGGAATAGTCGGTTTTGTTGACCAGTCCCACTGCGGAAGCGGAAAGCCCGACCGACTGTGCTGCCTGTTCGATCGAGGTGCCGGCCTTGATCTTGTCGGCCAGCGCCTTGGCGGCGGCTTCGGTCGGCAGAATGACCTGATTGAGTTTGCGGGTCTCGCTGGCTGAGTAGCGAGAATTGTTCAGTTTATAATAGCCGGCGATTTCCTTTTCGCTGGGCTTGATCTTGTCGTTGAAACGCGATTTTTCGAACAGGGCATAGCGGATCGTCCGGCGTTCGGGGATCGTATAGCGCGATGCGTTCTTGGCATAAAAGGCTTCAACGGCTGCTTTTGCCGGCTTGCTGTTTTCAATGAAGGCCACAGACGGAATGGTTGCGATCTGTCCTTCGCGCGATTCCAGCAGCAGAGAGGCGTACGGAATGACAAGCTTCTGCGGCACGGCAGCCCCGAACCCGGCTGTTGTCAATAGCTGGTCAGCCATCAGATTGCGGGTAAAATCGTCGCGCAACTGGGTTTCGTTGATACCCTGTTGCTGCAAGGCGCGGCGGAAATTTTCTTCGCTGAACTGGCCATCTGCGCCCTGGAAAGTCGGGATGCTGGCAATCTCTCCGTCTACCAGTCGTTTGCCGGCGGCCATGCCATATTTGGCACCGAAATCGGCAATGGCAAAACTGTTGATCAGCCGGTCCAGCACGTCGTCAAAGCCACCGCCATTTATGAAGGTCTTGAGATCCAGCCCGGTGTTCTGACGCTGCTCGTTGCGAAAGGCATTGTTGACCGACTGGCCGAGTTCCGCGCTGGACAATTTGCTGTCGCCGACTTTCGCCGCCGTGCCCGAACCGGTGACGCCGCCGAATGTGCCGCTGCTCGACACGTCGGCCGTGGCAAAGGCAATGGCGATCAAACCGACGAAACAAAAGGTCAGAAAAAGGCCCAGTTTCGAGGAAAAAATACGGCGGAAAAAACTGATCATAAAAGAGATGTTCCATTGCGGGAGGTGGATTTGCGCCTGCTTTAGGCGGCTTGGCTTTGCGGTTCAAGCAAAAGACTACGGAAGGAAATTGGCAAGCGGGAGGATATTTGTTAGCGGATGGAGATTATAAAAATGGAAAAGGCTAAGGGCATCATGGCAAACCGCAAATATATTGTCGGCAACTGGAAAATGAACGGACTGCGCGCGCAGCTTTCGGATATAGCGGCCATTGCCGCGATTGCTGCCAATCATGAGGGCGCCGATGTCGGCATCTGCCCTCCAGCCACGCTGATCGCCGCCGCAGCGCAGGCCAATCCGGGTTTTGCCATTGGCGCGCAGGATTGCCATTTCGCCGAAAGCGGTGCGCATACCGGATGTCTGTCAGCCGCCATGTTGATGGAAGCAGGCGCTACTTACTCGATCCTCGGCCACAGCGAACGGCGCGCCGACCAGCAGGAAGGGGATGCCGAAGTAAAAGCCAAGGCAGAGGCGGTCCACGCAGCCGGCATGGGCGCAATTATCTGCGTTGGCGAAACCGAAGAGGAACGCGATGCCGGACAGGCGATCGAAATCGTCACGGTCCAGCTCGCCCGCTCCTTCCCCGCCGGTGCCAGCGCCGACTGGCTGACCATTGCCTATGAACCGGTATGGGCGATCGGCACCGGCCGCGTTCCCGAAGCCAGCGATGTCGAGGAAATGCACGCAGCGATCCGGGCGAAGCTGGGAGAATTGATGGGGCAGGGCAGCGATGCCGTCCGCATTCTCTATGGCGGTTCGATGAATGGCAGCAATGCAGCGGAATTGCTGGCGGTCCCCAATGTCGACGGTGGCCTGGTTGGGGGAGCCAGCCTGACGGCAGCCAAATTCGGCCCGATCATCGAAGCGGCTGCTGCGGCCTGAACGGTCTCGAAATAAAAGGATATGTTTCGGCCCGCGGCACGGTGAATGATCGAGTCGTTGGAAATATAATTTCCTACATTTGACATATTCTATCCAACAGCAGCTGTTTCTACGCTCTCTCTGCCGCAACTTCGCCAACTTTAGTCGGTTGAGGCAGAGTGGATCATCGCTTGAACTTGGACCGGTCAATCGCTATGTGCGCTGCACGTCGGAGCGCATGCTCGCTATATTTAGTTCGGAAAATCCATGTTTCTTTTTCTCACCGTCCTTCAAGCCATTGTCGCCGCCATGCTGGTGGGTGTCATATTGATGCAGAAATCCGAAGGCGGTGGACTGGGTGTCGGCGGCTCGCCGTCCGGCATGATGTCGGCGCGCGGCGCAGCGGATTTGCTGACCCGGACGACCGCAGTTCTGGCGGTATTGTTTGTCGCCTTGTCGATCACCCTGGCGGTTCTGGCTGCTGCAGAAGGCAAGGTCGAAACGATCGACCAGAGCCTGCAACGGGATACAGCGCCGATTTCCGCTCCGGCTGATGATGTGCCTCTGGTCGGCGACGATCCATTGGCGGCAGCCGCTGCTGCAGCGGCAGAAGAAGCGCCGGCAACCAGCACGGACGGCTCCGTTCCGCTGGACCAATAAGCTCTTTCAAAGCCATCGGCTGACTTTGATTCTCTGGGATTGCGACCAGTGCCTTCGGACGCTGCGTTGTTAACCGCTTGATGAGCGAAAAATGACCGGCTCCAAATAATATTTATTTCGCTTTTCCGGATTCGTGGGATTGCCATAAGTGGTATTTACGCCTTAAGCCTCTCCTCCCATGGCGCGATATATTTTCATTACCGGCGGTGTGGTTTCCTCTCTTGGCAAAGGTCTGATGGCGGCAAGCCTCGGTGCTC
>JBALUX010000144.1:0-7139 GCA_036963725.1 Parasphingorhabdus sp.
CTGTTGCTCTCGGCAAAGCGCCACGCTTCGGCGGCGAGCAACCGGATTGCCTGATCATCGTCGGAGAGAATACCACCGCCCACGGCGAAGCCGGAAGAGACCAATGCCCTGCCGAACAAGCCGGAATGGATCAGGTTGAGCGGCAGAATGCCTTGCAATTGTCCTTCGCGATCTTCGGCTAGGAGATAGCGCCACTCATGACCGCAAGCCTTGCCGACCGACAATAGCCATGCCGGGCGATGAAAGGCCGTGCCTTGCGGTGAAGCGTCTACAAAAGCTTCAATCCGGGCCAGTTCAATGGCATCGGCTTGGGCGAGAATACGGACCGTCAAGGACGCTGGCTTGAATGCCATGTTCATCACATCAGCCCCGCTTCCAGAGCCGCCAGTTCGTCAACCCTGCCCCATTTGAAATCCTGCCCGGCCCGCAGCAACTTGGCGCGCATCAGCTTCAAATTGCTATAATGACGAAGCCTAGATCGAAGCGGTGCATTGGCAACGCGCGGCTGACCGGGATCGATTTCCCACGGGTGGAAATAGAATATCGCGCCGTGCCCGTCATCGCGCTGCATTTTTCTGATCGACCGATTATATAAGGCATAAGGCAAAAGCCGGAAAAACCCGCCTCCGCCAGCAGCGAAAACACGCTTGCCAAGCTTGACCGTGGTCACCGGCAATTCGATGAAATCGGACTGATCTACCGGCTTCCAGGCAAAGCGGGGAGACCCTGCCCAGCCATAATGATCGTGATGGATCGGCGCGACGCTGGATGAGTAGGTATAGCCTTCTTCCGCCAATATCTCATGCGCCCAGGGGGTCCGCTGATCGATGGAAAAACTGGGAGCCCGATAGCCGATGACCTGCTGGCCGGACGTGTCCTCGATGATCTTCCGGCTGCGATCCAGATCGGCGCGAAACTGGTCCGGTGTCATGGTGAATACGCGGGCGTGATCATAGCCGTGATTGGCGATTTCATGCCCGGCATCGGCGATCTGCTGCATCAGCGCCGGATAGCGTTCGGCAACCCAGCCCAGGATGAAGAATGTCGCCTTGATGCCCGCTTCGTCAAACAGCGACAGCACATCAAGAGTGTTACGCTCTACCCGATGCTCGAGCTGATCCCAGTCGGCGCGATCGATGACCGTCTCGAAGGCTCCCACCTGAAACCAGTCCTCGATATCGACCGACATGGCATTGAGCAAAGCATCCGCTTTTCTCGCCGTGGCGAAAGGTTCAGGCCGCGCGTCCCGCATTGACATAGCTTTCCTTGCTCCGGACATCGCTCTCGACCCATTCTACAAGCATCGTCAAGACGCGGTGCAGATTTTCTTCCTGATCGTTCATGCGCGCTTCCATCAGCGACAGTCGCTTCGATATGATATCGATCCGCTGTGCCATCGCCTTGTCGGCAGCGGCCGGAGGCGCGACAGATTCCACGGGCTTCGGTTCGGCTGCGATCCGTGCTTCGTCTGCCTGCCGGACAGGTTCCGCAGGAGCTTCCGGTGTCCGCAAATTGACAACCTGATGTTCCGGTGCCGGCGCTGGTTCGGCCGAAGGCACGGATTCATGGCTCGATGATTTGGCAAGGGCATCAACACCCGCTTCCTCAGCCTTTTTAGGCTTTTCCCAAAGCGGATTCTTGGTCTCGGTCGAAGCGGTAGGCGGTGCGGCAATTTCCACATCCTGACCATTCAGATCGGCAAGCACCCGCTCGACCATCGGCTGGTCGATCATCTCGGCATGCTCGATCGATCCCATCAGCAATATCCGGCTCATCAGCGCGTTGATTTTGCGCGGAACACCATCGGTCTCGGAATAGAGCAGACGGAATACACTCGACGTGATTTTCGGGCGTCCCGACCAGCCGCTTTTCGACAGGCGATGGGTGACATAAGGTTCGATTTCTTCGGCACCCATCGGGTCAAGATGATGGTGCGCGATGACCCGCTGGCGCAATTGCTCCAGCTGGTTCGAGTTTTGCAGCATATCGCGAAACTCCGGCTGGCCGAGCAGGAAGATTTGCAACAGCGCCTGCCCGCCGAGCTGGAAATTGGACAGCATCCGCAATTCCTCGAGCGCGCCCGCCGGAAGATTTTGCGATTCATCCACGATCAGCAGACAACGCCGGCCGGCGCGCGCTTCGGCGTGCAGAAATTCTTCAAAGGCGCTCAGCAATTGCGCCTTGTTCATATGGTCTGTGTTGATATCGAAATGGTTGGCGGCAACGCGCACGATATCTTCGCTGTCCAGCTTTGTGGTCACGATATTGGCAGCGGTCAGACGCGCCTTGTCGATCGTCGCCATCAGATGGCTGACCAAAGTGGTCTTGCCCGCACCGACGTCGCCGGTGATGACGATGAAGCCTTCACCCTGAGCCAGGCCATAGCCAAGATAGGACAGCGCCTTGCGGTGCGTCAGGCTCTCAAAATAGAAATGCGGATCCGGGGTCAGCTGGAAGGGCCGGCCGTTCAATCCATAAAATGTGTCATACATGCGCGTATCTCCGATCAACGGCGGTGATGAAGCTGTTAAAAATCATATCTGAGTCCCAGTAGAGCAGAAGCTGTAAGCTCGCTGTCGAATCCGTCTTGCTGGAAGCTGTCCAGGCCGACAGCCGCAGTACCCTGCAGTCTTGGCAAAATTTGGCGATAATAAGCTGCGTTGGCGCCGACCCCCAAAACATTGGGTGCATTGGCAAAGCCGCTATCCAGCAGATTGGCGTAAACATTGGCATCGAAACTGGAATAGATATCCAGTTCCCGGCCTATCGTCAGATTGGCATAATAATTCTGGTCGACGAGTCCGTCGACTGCAGAGACTGAGCCCAGTTGCGAAGCAAAGAAGCGACGACGCGCATAGCCCACACCAAGCCCGGTATTCCAGCCGCCGGAATTATAGGTAAGCTGCCCGTTGACCCCCCGCGCACGAAATGCCGACGAAGCCGCGGATTGCAGCACATCGTTGAAGCAGAGACTGCTCGTCTGACCGAAGGCACAGCCGTTCAGTTCACCGCTCAGAGGGTTGCGGGTACTGGTGAAGCCGGTACCGAGATTAGACAGATTGTCGTTGAGCAAATTGCCGAAACCGGAAACCGTGTCATAGACCGAGATGCTCAGCGCTGTGTTCTTGTTGGGCTGATAGGCAAAGCTGCCAAAATAGGTTTCGCTGCCATAGCGCTGACCGAACCGCGCTTCGAGCGAGGTGCGGCGACTGGGTCGCCACAGGACACCGGCATCCCAGTAGATACCGTCCTGATCATAGGACAGCAATCGGGGCGAGGTTTCGTCGGTGACGAAGCGTCCATCATCGCCGATGATCGGCACGCCATTGATGTCGCGTACGGCATCCCGTTCCGAAATCTCGATATCTTCATAGCCAACGCCACCGACCAGCGCCAGGGTTGACGAGACCGGTACGGTTACATCTGCGCGGACCTGTTTTCCTTCGAACCGCTGGTCAAGCTGGCTGCCATCCTCGCGTTGCCAGCCCGCACTAACGGTCCAGCCAAAGGGAAGATCGCCCGGCTGCATTCCGACGCTGGCATTGGCCGAATGGCTGACGCTGTCGTCGAAGACATCAATCGGAATCTGACCCGGCGGCAAGGCCCCGGTAGATCCGTTATCCACCTTGGTATAACCAAGCCGGTAACCGGCACTTACATCCAGCGCGCCGACCCGGGTCGACAGGGTCGGACCGGCATAAACCGAATAGACCTGGGTCACATTGTCGATATTGCCCACCGTATTGGATGGCGCTTCGCCGCGCAGATCGACCCGGCTACGGGTCGCAATACCACCGGCTTCCAGTGACAGCAGATTGGGTACGACCTGCACGCTGCCGCGGGCCAGACCGGTGATGATATCCTCGTCGCCCAGATTATCCTGATAGAAGAATCGGCGTTCATAGCGGATGTTCAACTGCGCTTCGGCATTGCGCGTCTGGAGCGACGTGTCGACACCGGCAGCGACCGACGTATAGGTCAGCACATCACTGCCGTCCTTCAGATCGGCGACCAGTATTTGCTGGATTTCGATATAGGGCGCGATGTCGGCCTTGCGCTCACGTGCCTCGACAGCCGGCGCAGCCAGTCCCAGCAGCGGTAGAATAGCCGCTCCGCATTTCAGGACGTTTCTAGTCATATACGCGGTCATGGCTTACTCTCCATATCCATAATAGGATCCAAAGCGCCTGCCTGTCGGCGAGAATTTCGTGCCGTTCAGAAGGAGCTGGATATGATCACAGCCACCCAATAAACTCAGCGCGTCGCGCAAGGCGGTTTCGGTCGTTTCGTCTGCTTTGACCACCATCAGGACCTGACCAACATGCGTTGCCAAGACAGAGGCGGGTGATGCCGACAATGCCGGCGGCGAATCAAAAATCACGATGCGATTGGGATTATTCTGGGTCAGACGGTTGAGCACCTGCTCGGTCCGCGACGACGCCAGATATTCCGTGTCGGCATTGGTCTGATCACCGGCCGGCAGTATTGCCAGGCCGGGAATATCCGTATGAATGATACAGCTTTCTACCGGCAATTGCGGATCGGCAAGCGCGTCCATCAGGCCTTTGCTGCCCTCCAGACCAAGGCTGGACAATATGCTGGGTTTTGCGAAATCCGCATCGACCAGCAGGACTTCATTATCCTTTTCCGCCGCAATCGAGAGCGCGAGGTTCAGGGCGCAGAATGTCTTGCCTTCATTCGGGTGCGCCGAGCAAATCAATATCCGCTCGCCCTGTGGTACCGGGTCTACTTTCTGGCTTCCCTTGGCGGCCAGCAGCAACTGACGCTTGATGATCCGAAACTCTTCCGAGATACCGGTTACCGGTCCGTCGGGAACGATGAACCCGGCATCCCGCAATTTGTCCCGATCGACAATGACAGTCGGACCGTCATGGACTTCAAGCGGCATTTGCCTGACTGGCGTGACCTGCCGGGCGGGCGTTTCGGGCGGCAATGATTTCGACGGGTTTTCTCGATGTTCGACCGTCCGGACTGCGGGGATATAATCATAGATTTCCCCTGCCCTTTCGAGCAACGAACCGGTCTTTTTGGGAGGATTATATTCGTTCATTTCTACTCCCTCAGGCCACCATGCCGCGCTGGATAAATTCGACGATCATCAGCATTCCGAACACGCCAAAGAGCGCGCCACTGGTACCGAAAAAGATGCGCAGTTTTTTCTTCTGTATTTCCCGCTGGGCGCTGGTCAGAATCTGGGAAACAGAACCGATCACCGGCAGTCCGCTGGCTTTTTCCAGCCGGGCTGCTGTCGGATAGCTGGTCTGGACATGCCCCATCGCAAAAGCCGTGCCGACACCGCCGCCGATTCCGGCGATCAGAACCATCGCCAGCAACAGAGGCCGGTTTGGCGCGGCCGGCGATCGCGGACTGGACGGCGGATCAATGACGCGAAACTTGACCGAGTCGGTTTCCGATTCAACCTGCCCGCGCAATTTGATCTGCTCCCGGTCGGTGAGCAGCTTGTCATATTGGCTTTTCAGAACCTCATGGTCCCGATTGATCCGCGACATTTCCGCAGCGACCCCCGGCTCCAGCGTCTGTTTCGACGCCAGTTGCGCCATATCCCCCTGCAGCGCATTTTTCCGGGCCTGTAGTGCGGCGAGGCTAGCCTGACGTTCTGCACGCATGCTTTGCAACGAACTATAGGCCGGGTTCGGGGTACGATAGCCACCGCCACCAGCCGGCTCTTTGCCCGCCTGTACACGTAGCGCTGCAATCTCGTTTTTCATCGAAATGATATCGGGGTGGCTGTCGGTCCAGCCGCGGGCGCGCGCGCCAGCCAGATTGGCTTCCATCTGCGCGAGTTGGCCACGGGCACCGCCGCTGCCAATGCCAGGCGTTGCGATGGAAGGAGGCGTACCGGCAAGCTGACCATTCAAGGCGGCCAGCGATCCCGATGCCTGACTTATTTGCGAATCAATTTGCCCCAGTTCCGCGCGGGCCGCTTCCATCCGCTGGCTGATCGAACCGACGCCCGGCAGCAGACCCAGATTTTCGGTCTCGAACTGGACCCGTTTCTGCTCGACTTCCTGAAGCTCTTTTTCTCTCTGGGCGAGTTGCGCATCGAGGAACTTGATTGTCTGACTGGTTTCATCGCGGTCACCGGACAGATTCTCTTCGACAAAAATATCGATCATTTTCTGGACAATATCGCGGGCCAGTACGGCATTTTCTGCATCGGAAAAATTGCTGGCGGAAGATTTTGCAGTGATCTCGAACAGATTGTCTTTTTCCGACTTGATCTCGATGCTTTCGCGCAGCATTTCGACTTTGCTGGAGAGTTCACGATCGGTCGCCACCGACTGGTTCAGCGCGGTTCCGCGAACAACCTTTTCGAGATTGATGGTAGACGCGAGGGTTTCCTGCACCCGCTCCATATTTTTCTTGCGTTCGCGCGCATCCACGCCAACCTTGTCGGACAGGATCGACTGCATCTCGACAGAAATGCGCGCCTGCGATTCATAGCTGTTGGGGATCAGCGCAACGACAAGCCAGCCGAGCAGGCAAAGCCCCCAGGCAACAGCCAGTGCAAGCCAGCGTCTGTTCCAGACGCTGTGCACCGCTATTTTAAATTCATCATAAAGGCCGTTCATGTGTCTATTCAATTCCTGTGATGGGGAGCCAAAAACAGATTAAAACATACTTTCCGGAATGATGATCACATCGCCGGGCCGCAGCATGACATTGGCGCGAGTCTCGCCCTTCTTCATCAAATCGTCGATACGCAGCGAGAATTCCTGTTGCTTGCCGGTACCGCGATCAAACCGGATCAGCCGCGCGCGGTTGCCGGAAGCAAATTCGGACATGCCACCGACTGCAATCATGGCGTCGAGCAAGGTCATATTGGCGCGATAGGGTATCGAAGCCGGTTTTTCGGTGGCACCGACCACCCGGATTTGCTGGGAAAATGTGCCGGAGAAATTATTAACGATGACCGAAACCAGCGGTTCGTTGATATATTGCGATAGCTGCAGCGTCAGATCTTGCGCCAGCATCGCAGGCGTTTTGCCCACCGCAGGCATATCGGTGATCAGCGGCGTGGTGATCCGGCCATCGGGACGGACCTGAACCTTCGCTCCCAGTTCGGGATTCCGCCAGACAAATATCGTCAGCTCGTC
>JBALUX010000145.1:0-7102 GCA_036963725.1 Parasphingorhabdus sp.
CATCGCGGTCATCAGGACATCGTCTGCGGTTTTCTCGCCGCGTACGATTTCGAGCAGCTTCATAACATTGGCTGGCGAGAAAAAATGCAGGCCGAGCACATATTCGGGACGCTTGGTCACCGCTGCAATCTCGTCGATATTCAGATAGCTGGTGTTGCTGGCGAGGATCGCGCCTTGCTTCACAATGCTATCCAGCTTGGTGAACACTTCCTTTTTGACATCCATATTCTCGAACACCGCTTCGATGACGAGATCGCAATCGGCGAGATCATCGTAAGACAGGCTGGGCGTCAATATGCTCATCGCATCCTCGACCTGTTGCTCGGTCATACGGCCGCGCTTGGCTGTATTCTCGTAATTTTTGCGGATCACGCCAACGCCCCGGTCGAGCGCTTCTTCCTTGAGCTCGACGATGGTCACGGGAATGCCTGCGGAGAGAAAGTTCATGCCTATACCGCCGCCCATGGTGCCGGCGCCGAGAATGCCAACCTTCTTGATCGGGATCAGGTCGATTTTCGGATCAATGCCGTCGATCTTGTTGGCCGCACGTTCGGCAAAGAAATAATGCTGCATCGCGGCCGCCTGGGTGCCGGTCATCAATTTGGTGAACAGCTCGCGCTCTTTGGCCACGCCATCTGCATAAGAAAGTTCGCCCGCGGCTTTGACGGCCTGGATACCGGCTTCCGGTGCATCAAAGCCACGAATCTTGCGACCACTTTGCTGCCGGAATTCGTCGAATATGGCCGGGTTCTTGATGCCATCCTGGTTGGCCGTGCCTTCAGAAGAGCGCGGTGGCGCCATGCCGATCTGCTCGCGGGCAAAGGCGATCGCGTCCTCAGCCAGACGGTCTTCCCCGACGATCTTGTCGATCAGTCCGATGGCATGCGCTTTTTTGGCGGAGATCGGGTTGCCGATCACGACCATCGGCAAGGCTGCTTCTGCGCCAACCACCCGCGGCAGGCGCTGGGTTCCGGCCGCGCCCGGGATCAGCCCCAATTTGACTTCCGGCAAACCGATTTTCGCTGAAGGAACCGCAACCCGATAATGACAGGCCAAGGCTACTTCACAGCCTCCGCCAAGTGCGGTGCCGTGGATGGCTGCAACGACCGGCTTGTCGCTGGCTTCCAACCGGTCAAGCGCGTCACCGAGATTGGGTCCCTGCATCGGCTTGCCAAATTCGGTAATATCGGCACCGGCAAAAAATGTCCGTCCTTCACAGCGGATAACCACCGCTTCGACCGCGTCATCGGACAAAGCCTCTTCAATACCATCGACCAGTCCCTGGCGCACGGCCGCGCCAAGGGCATTGACCGGAGGATTGTCGGATATGATGACCAGAATATTATTATGTTTTTCGGTGGAAACGACAGACATTTTTCTCTCCTCAAAGATTTTGCCTAGATGAAGAACAGATGCGATGCGGCATGTCAATTGCGCGATTAAATTGAAACAGCTGTTCGGCCTCCCTCCACTCGCAAATTCGTTCCCGGGCGTCTTGCCGGTGACATGAAACGCAATTTGTCGAAGATCTTCATCGTTGAAGCCATGTCTGTTTACCGCGATTGCATTATATGGATATGACAAGACTCCGCAGATTGCTATTCAATGCTGCCCTGTCCGGGGCAACAGCAAGCGGACGAGACTATCTTCTGACCAAATGTCGTGATGTCCAACAGCGCCACGACAGCAAAGAGGCAACCAGATTATGACCATCGCCGTTACCGCCGTTTCAGGAAATCTCGGGGGTGAAATTGCTTCAACGCTGCTGCGCTCTTTCGACGGTGAGTCCGTTATTGGCCTGGCGCGCCATCCCGACAAGGCTAGCGGTCTCGACATCGAGGTCCGTCCCGGCGATTATGACGACCGTTCTCAGTTGGAAAAATCGCTGCTGAACATCGAAACTTTGCTGTTGGTGTCAGGGATGGCCGCTCCCGAAAAGCGAATTGCCCAGCACCGGAACGTCATAGAGGCCGCGCGCTCTGCTGGCGTGCAGAAAATTGTATATACCAGTATACAGGGTGCTGAAACCGGCACGGATTTTTCACCCGTTGTGCAAAGCAACCGCCAGACCGAAGCTGATATTCGCGCGAGCGGGCTCGACTGGGTGATCGGCCGGAATGGCATCTACATAGAACCAGATGTTGAGTATATCGACAGCTACAAGGCACGCGGCGAGATCGCCAACTGTGCCGCTGATGGCAAGTGCGGCTATACGACCCGCTCCGAACTTGCCCATGCATATGCCTGCATGCTGACAGAATCCCGGCACAATGGACACACCTATAATCTGCATGGTGAATCCATTACCCAGTCCCAACTGGCCGGATTTTTAAACCGGGCATTCGACACCCGTCTCGAGTATCGCTCTATGTCAGTCGCCGATTATCGCGATGAGCGTATCGCCGAACTGGGGCCCTTCATCGGTACGATCATCGCGGGGATATACGAAGGAATCCGCAATGGTGCGCTCGACAATAGCAGCGATTTTGCAACTGTGACCGAACGGTCTCATCAGGATTGGGACGACTATTTTCAAGCGGTCCGGGATCAAATTTCGCGAGACTAACGACGCAATGGACAGAAAATGACATTGCCGATCCCACAAGAAATCATTTCGCAAGATAGCTGCTATTTTTGACAACAGTTTGCATTCTGCCTGCTCTGCGTTGAATCCGGTACCAGTTTCAAGCTGGCACCCCGATGTGCTGCAAAACAGATAGCGAGAGAGCAATGCCAGTCCGTTCACTTCACCATGTTTCCTTCACCGTAACCGACATCGAGAAAACGCAGCAATTTGCTGAAGACTTCGGTCTGCTCACTGTCGAGAAGACCGACGATAATCTAGTCATGAAAACCGGTGGTGGCGACGCATGGTGCTATCAGGCCCGCAGCGGCGAGCGCGGTTTTTCCAGCCTGGGATTCCTGGTCGACAGCGAAAGCGATCTGGAGAATGCGGTCAAAAACCACGGCGCAACTGCAATCCGCAAGCTTGATACGCCCGGCGGCGGTCTCGGAGTGACGCTAACCAATCCCGAAGGGATGAAGGTTGATCTGGTATATGGCATAGCAGGAGATACACCGCTGGAAGTACAACCGGAACTGCGCTCCAATACGCCCGCGTCACGAACCCGGTTCGGTGAGCCGCAAAGCACCCGCCCGCTCGGCCCGACGACTCTGTATCGGCTGGGACATCTGGGATTATTCGTCAAAGATTACAAGGCAAGCGCGGAGTGGTTCGAAAAGACAATCGGACTTAAGGTTAGTGATTCCATGCATGTGCCCGGCAACCCCCAACATACAGTCGTGGCGTTCATGAGAATTGATCGCGGAGAGGAATGGGTCGATCATCATTCGGTCTTCCTTGCCCAATCCGACAAGACCGACCTTCACCATATTTCGTTCGAAGCGCAGGATTTCGAAGCACAGGCACGCGCACACCGCTGGCTGCTGTCGAGAGGCTGGGAACCCAATTGGGGCATTGGCAGGCATCCGCTTGGCTGCCACGTGTTTGACGTCTGGTTCGATCCCGACAGATACAGGTTCGAGACTTTCACAGACACCGACCTTCTGAATAACGAGCATGAAACCGGGCATCACGATATTTCCACGCATGAAATGGATGCGTGGAGTTCAAAGCCACCGGAGGCCTATTTTGAGGACTAGGACCGAAGATTTGGCCGTGGATGATTTGACATCCGTACGATATTCCCGGGTCGCTATCTGGCTGCACTGGATTATCGCGGCCTTGATATTGGTTACAATTCCGCTCATCCTTTATGGTGGATCAGGGGAAACCGCCCTGCACGACACCGCGACCAACTCGCACAAGCTGATCGGTCTCACGATATTGATGCTAACCATTGCGCGCATTATTTGGCGGTTGACCCACAAGCCCCCTGCTCTGCCGGCGACAATGACCAGATGGCTGCGTTTTATAGCCAGAACAACGCACATGTTATTTTACCTGCTGTTGCTAGCGATGCCGCTCTCAGGCTGGTGGATGACTTCGGCCTTTCCGAAGCGACACCCGATTGAAGCAGGTCCATTCGACCTTCCATTTCTTCCAGTACCCGTCAATATGGCATCAGCTGGCGGCGCGCACGAAGTGCATGAGATCGGCGGATGGTTGATGATCACACTCATCATTCTTCATGTCGCAGCTGCCCTGAAACACCATTTTATCAACCGGGACGGTGTCCTTTCTCGGATGTCCATCCGGTGACGCGGCTATTTGCCGCACGTCTCAATCTATAAGGAAATTTCGATGACAAATTTTAACGCTGCTACAGGCCTTGCCGAAGGAAGCTTCGGCGTCGGCACCTATGAAACCGCCGGCGGAAAGCAGTTTCCCGGCCTCGTCTTGCCAGATGGAACGGTTTTCGATCTGTCCGCAGATTATTATGATACCCACGCAATATTTGCCGACTGGGATCGGGCTGTCGACGGACTCAACGATCTCGCCGTAAAGAAAGGCAAAGCAGAACTGCGCTTTGAGGATTTAAAGGCGCTACCAGTAGTCGCCCATCCCAATATGTTGTGTGCCGGATCCAATTATCGCGCGCATGTCGCCGAGATGATGACGCATAACAAATTCAATCAGGACAAGCGCGAACCGGGCGAAAGCGATGAGTCTTTCTATGCCCGCAATCTCGCTGAAGTGGACCGGCGTGCACAAGAAGGTATGCCGTTTTTCTGGACCGGCCTGCATTCATCCCTGTGCGGCGCCAATGACGATATTATTCTGCCGCTAATCGGCGAGCATCCGGACTGGGAACTGGAATTCGGTGTGATCACAAAGAACAGCGGCCGCTATCTCAAACCCGAAGAGGCCGACGATGTCATCGCTGCTTATGTGATGTGCAACGATATCGGGACTGTTGACGAGTTTCGTCGCGCCGACATAAAATTCGGCTACGACTGGATCAGCAAGCATCAACCCAATTTCAAGACCTTGGGCCCGTTTGCCGTACCCAAGGAATTTGTCGATCGCAGCGAGGTGAAGATCACGCTGAAACTGAGCGGTCAAACCATGCAGGACTGGCCGATCAGCGATATGATATTCCCGCCCGAAAAAATCCTGTCATATGCTTCCGAGCGGATCAAACTTACGCCTGGCGATCTGTTGATCACCGGTTCGCCTCCTGGCAACGGCGCTTCACACGGCAACCGGTGGATGCGCCCCGGTGATATCGTCGAGAGCGAAATCACCTATCTTGGACGTCAGGTTAATAATGTTGTCGCCGAAGAAACCGGCGGCAGAACGCCTAATTTCGGACCCTTTATAACCGAATGGTAGACCGGTAAAAGGCGATCGAATTGTAGAGGTATATTTGAGTGAGCATTGTGATTGCCGCATTCATCGATGGGTGCTAACTTTCCGCCATCATGCGTTTTGAAAAACTCGATCTCAATTTACTGGTTGTTCTGGACGCTTTGCTTGAAGAGCAAAGCGTCTCGCTGGCAGCCGAACGTCTGAACCTGAGTCAGTCCGGGGCGAGCGCCGCCTTGAGTAGATTGCGCGAATTTTTCGAAGATGATTTGCTGGTGCCTTCGGGACGCGCGATGACCTGCACCCCGCGTGGCGATGCATTGATACAACCGGTGAAAGCGGCGCTTGCACTGATCCGCGAAACAATCTTGACGCCGGAAGAGTTCGACCCTGCCCTGTCCGATCGAACCATATCTATTGCCGCGATTGATGTCGTCGCACATGTCCTGTTGACCGAGGCGGTGGGAATATTTTCCCGGGAAGCGCCGCATATGCGTTTCGAAGTACTTCCTCTGGCCGAGGAACCGGTGGCCATGCTGCAACGTGGACAGACAGATATCATCATTGCGCTCGATTTTCTGGTAGACGCCAGTCTGCCCAGCGAATGTCTATACGAAGATGACTTCGTTGTCATCGCCTGGACTGAAAACCCCCATATCAAGGGGAATATGACGAAGGAATTATACGAGCAGCTCGGTCATGTCTCGGTCCGTTTGAACCATAATGTTCCCGGCTTTGACGAAACAGCTTTGCGCCGCATCGGTATCCACCGCAATATAGAAACCTTCGCGCCCAGCTTCGCGTCGGTTCCCCGCTTCGTCATCAAGACGGACCGGATAGCGACAATCCATCGGCGTCTGGCCGCCCAGATCAGCGATACGCTTCCGATCAGAATATTCGAGTTGCCTTTCGAGTTCCCGAAGGTCCGTGAAATGGCCCAATGGTCCGCGAAGAACGCAAATGACGAAGCGGTGCGCTGGGTCGTTCACAGACTACAGAAGATTGCCCAGAAACTCGAAAACTAGGAAAACTCGATCAGCTCCGCGTGTGCGGCGCTAACCCGAGCAACTCAGCCGCATTCAGCCCAAGGATACGAGCCTTGTCAGCATCGGTCAGTCGGTCGTGAAATGCTACCGGATCCGGCTCTGCCATATCGAAAGGATAGTCGCTGCCCAGACATAATTTGTCGGCGCCATGGGTTTTGACGAGAAAGTCCAGCTGATCCTGATCAAAAACCAATGTGTCGAGCCAGACCTGCCGGAGATAGCTGGAAGGTTCTCGACTGATATGCTGCCTGCAATCTTCACGCGCGCGATAAGCATGGTCCATACGGCCCCAGTAGCCTGGAAGATATCCGCCACCATGGGCAACGCACAGTTTGAGGCCCGGATAGCTGTCGAGCACGCCGCCAAAAATAAGATGGCTCAATGCTATCGAAGACTCCAGCGGATTGCCGATGATATTGTCGAGATAATGTTCCGCCAATCGCTCGCCATGGGAGAAACCTAGCGGGTGCATGAACAACAATACATCCAGTTCTTCGGCCGCGGCGAAAAATGGGCGGAGCCGGTCCGCTGCCAATTCGTCGCCATTGACGATCGTGCCAATCTCGACGCCCCGCAAACCCAGATCCTTTACACAGCGCCGCAATTCGGCAATCGCCATTTCGGTATTCTGCAGCGGCACCGTGCCTAAGCCGGTGAGACGATCGGGGTGCCTTCCCACAGCGTCAGCAATGCCGTCGTTGATCGCCTTCGCGGCATCACGCCCGAGTTCGGGCGGCGCGAAATAATAATATTGTCCCGGCGAAGGGCTGATCGCCTGCATATCCAC
>JBALUX010000146.1:0-7004 GCA_036963725.1 Parasphingorhabdus sp.
GGCAGAATCTTTGCTGCATAGTCATTGCTATCGACGCTGGCATAGGCGTTGCCGCCGCTGACGGCACGCTGCTGGAAGCGCTCCAGTTCCGCCTTCGCCAAGGTCACTTCCTCTTTTGCTTGCAACACGGAAATGCCCTGGGATGCGACATCGGCTTGCGCGGTCTGCACCGCATTGCGGTAATCCGATGTGTCTATGCGAAACAGGATTGCGCCGCGCGCAATGCGCTGTCCTTCGCGCAGATCCGGATTGACATAGACCAGCTTGCCGGCGACTTCTGCCGCCAGCGTCAACTCTTCACGCGCGCGGACCGTGCCCGCGCCTGTGACCATCAGATTGCCGGACCGGATTTCCAGATTTTTCGCCTGGACCAGGGGAACAAGCTCTTCCGGGGGTTTTTCTGCCGGTTCGGAGCGAATCAGGATAAGCACGGCGGCAATCAATATTGCCGCGAGCAGGATGACGCCGCCGAGTACACGTTGCCTTTGCACTTAATTTTCTCCCTGAATGGCTGAAGGATCGGCCATAATATCCGGCGCGCGCGGAACATTGTCCCAGCTGCCGCCCAAGGCGCGATGAACGCCCAGCCGCGCCAATGCGACGTCACGCGCGGCAGACGAAAGCGATGATTGTACCTGATATTGCGCCCGCAGCGCGTCGAGATAATCGACATAGCTGCCGACACCATTGGCAAAGCGACGGGATTGCAAGCCCGCCGCCGCCTCTGCCTCGTCCAGTTGGGAGAACAAAAACCGGTAGCGCTGCCGTTCTTCCTCATAGCGTTCGATGGCGGTGGTAACTTCCTGATAGGCCGTCAGTACTGTTCGCGCATATACCGCTGTCTGCTGCGCATATTCGGCGTCCGCGACTTCGATATTGGCTCTGATCCGCCCACCCTGGAATAGGGGAGCCGTCAGGCCGGCGCCGAGGTTCAGCACCCAATTGTCAAATATGTCCAGAACACCCGAAGGCTCACCCGCCTGGCTGCCGGTGCTGGCGGAAAGGCTGAGGGACGGAAAACGTTCTGCTCGCCTCGCGCCCAGATTATATCGCGCCGATTCGAGCCGCTGGCCTTCCGCAAAAACATCCGGCCGCTGAGCCAGTAGATCGATCGGCAGGCCGGAGGGCACTGGCTCGAAGACCAGTTTCGGGGTCAGATTTGTGCCGATCAGTTCATCCATATTGTCCGAATATCTGCCGACCAATACGGCCAACTGCCCTTCGGTTGCCGCCAGCTGGCTTTCCCGTTGCGGCAACCCGGCCTGCACATTGCGGAAATCCTGCCGGATTTGATAAAGTTCGAAGGACGTAATGAGGCCCCGGCTATAGCGGTTCTCGCTTTGCTCAACGCGATCGCCGAGGACATCGATCATCCGGGTGGTCAGCGCGATCTGGTGACGCGCATCGACAATATCAAAATAGCTGGTGATGGCTTCTGCCAATACCGCCAAACGCACCGCCTGCAGATCAGCCGCAGAGGCAATGGCATCGGCCCGGCCAGCGCGCGCATCATTGCGCAGCTTGCCCCAGATATCCAGTTCGTAGGAAAAGGCGAGGCTGGAAGAATAGGTCTCGCTCTGGAGCCGTCCTCCTCCGGCAATGGCACCAAAACTGGTTCCCGCCGTCGGCGAATCCGAATAACTGCTATCCAGCCCGGCATTGATCTGCGGGAACAGGCCGCTTTTGGAGATACGCGCCCGCGCCTCGGCGGCGCGCAATCTGGCTGACGCCTCTGCCAGATCCAGATTCTTGCTCAGCGCTTCGTCGAGCAGATTGTCGAGCACCGGATCCTCGAACGAGGCCCACCAGCGCGCGGATTGATAGGGGATGCCGGATGCGCTCTGGTTAAAGGCCGTAGGGATGCCGGCAGCAATATCGGGCGCAGCCGAATCGGGTGCAAGGCTCACACAACCACTGGTCGCGAACAGCGCTGCAACCAGCATGAATCGGGGTTTTTTGGATCGATTTGTCAAAATTTCATCCGCGGTTGAAGCAGCTTGGCCTTTACCGAGCCTCAATAATATGTCATCAAAGAAATTGAACGTCAACGTTTAAGTTGAACGCTATCGTTCATATTTATGAGTCGTAGAGATTTTGAAGGGAATGGACCGTGGAAAACACGGATATCGTAAAAGAACGAACGGACCGGCCGTCAAGCCAGCGCAAAATCGCCAAGATTCTGGCCGCTGCCCGCACGGAATTTTTTGCGAACGGCTTTGCCGGGGCCAGTATCGAGGCGATTGCGGCGCTTGCCGAAGTGTCAAAAGTCACCATCTACAGCTGGTTCAAAACCAAGGAGAATCTGTTCGTTGAAGTTGTGAAGACGGAATGCCGTCATATGAGTGAGAATCTGGTAGGCGATCATCTGAAAACCCGAAGTCTGCGCGAAACCCTGCTATTCGCCGCCGAGCATATGCTTGGCGTCCTGATGGACGAGGAAAAGGTCCGGTTCGACCGCATATTGGCTGCAGAAGTGAACCGGGATCCGAAGGTCGGTGAATTTTTTCTCGATAACGGCCCTCGCGCGCTGCTGCAAAACCTCGTTGATCTATTGAAAATCTCGCAGGAAAAAGGCGAAATCCAGAGCACGGATCTGGTCTCGTCGGCGGAAATGTTCGTGAGCCTGGTGATGGGCAGGATCGATATGTTTCTCCGCTATGGCGAGAAAATCAAGATGACCACACCGCAGAAGCGCGAGCGGGCAAAGCACGCCGTCGATGCCTGGATGCTGATCCACCAGAATTAGCGGATTGCCCGAGGGCTTTATTCCCTGACCGCACTCAGCGCCGCGCCGGCTGCAAAAGGCGTGATGGCGACCAGCAGCAATGAGATCGCCGACAGGAACAGCAGCGCACTGCTGCCCTGCGCCGACAGGCTGCCCGCGCCAAAGATCAGCAGCGGTATAGCGAGCGGAACCAGCAGCAATCCGCCAAGCGCGCCCGCTCCTTTGAGGCCGGCGGTCAGTGCCGCGATCATCACCGCGAGACCGGCCAGAGCGGGTGTGGCAATCGCCAGGCTGGCCAGCAAAGTACCAAGAGCCGCGCCTTCCAGACCCATCAGTCCGCTCGCCAGAAAGGCGGCGAGCAGCAGCGGCGGACCGAATGCGAGCCAGTGAGAGACCAGCCGCGCTGCAGCTATCATTTCATCTGAAATACCTCGCACAATAAGTTGATCATAGACGCCATTTTCCAGATCGGGCTGGATCAGCCGGTCGAGCGGCAGCAGGGTCGCGAGCAAGGCTGCAATCCATAATATCCCGCCGCCGGTCTGCAGCAGCAGCGCCCGGTCCGGCCCCACAGCAAAGGGAAATAATGTCGCAGCAGAGAGGTAAAATATTACCGGCAACCAGGTCCCGCCGCTGGCATAGCTCTGCCGTACATCGCGCCAGATGATCGTGGCGATGCTGTTCATCACAAACATGCCTCCAATTCTTCCAATGGTTCCAGCTTCAGCGTGAAATCAAAGGCAATCGGTAGAGGGATATGGCTCGCCGCCAGAATGATCCCGCCGTCATCGAGATGCTCCTGCAGCGCCCGCCCCAGTTGATCGACCGAATCCGTATCAAGACCATTTGCCGGCTCGTCGAGCAGCCACAATCTGGCGCCGGTCAGATAGGTTCGCGCCAGCCGCGCTCTCTGTCTCTGTCCGGTCGAAAAATAGCGCACCGGCACCTCGGCGAGATGGTCCAGACCGGCGCGCGTCATCGCGTCACTTGCATCGGCCGCTGCCTTGCCATCAAGCTTCGCCCAGAAGCGCAAAGCCTGTTCGAGGGGCAGATGCTCATCGAGCGCCAGCCGGTCATCGCACAGGGTTTTGGTTTCCGGCACAAAGCAGGACCCTGCTGCCGGCTCAAGTAATCCGGCCAGCAAGCGCAGCAGGCTCGATTTGCCGACACCATTGGGGCCGGTCAACAATCCAGCCTGTCCCGGTTCAAGGGCAAATGTCAGATTACGGAACAATATCCGCTCGCCGCGCACGCAGCTTAACACCTCGGCCAATAGCCGATCGCTGCTTCCGGTTGATTGTCCCTTGTTCATCGCACAGACTTAAGACATGGATTGGTGCGAAAGCCAAGCAAGGAGCGATAAATATGGTGGCGCAACTGAATGATGATGAGCGCAAGGCGGTTCTGGCAAAGCTGTCGGACTGGGAATATGACGGGGAGCGCGACGCGATCAGCCGCTCGTTCAAATTCTCCGACTTCACCGAAGCCTTTGCATTCATGACCCGCGTCGCATTGCACGCAGAAAAGGCGGACCATCATCCCGAATGGTTCAATGTCTACAACCGCGTCGACATCGTGCTGACCACGCATGATGCGGGTGAAAATGGCGGATTGTCGCAGCGCGACGTGGATCTGGCGCAGATAATCGAAACCTGCGCTTAGGCCCTATTTCTCTTCCGATCCGGCGAGCACGTCGCCAAGATTGCTGGCCAGACTGACCGACTGCTTGCGCACGCGGCCGGGCATCCAGCGGGCGGCAAAAGCCAGCTGTTTGGCCATTTTGTTGACCGGCGTGTGCAGCTTGTCGCCATGAACGGCACCCCAGGCCGCCGGACCGATGATCGAGACCGGACTGACCATGACGCCGGCTTCTTCCAGCCGTTCCTTGCCGCTCTGGTTGGATCCTTCGACGACCTCGGAAATGATATTGGTGTCGATGAAACCGGGCATCAGCGAACGTGACTTGATGCCATGTTTGCGGAGTTCGATATCATGCGATTCGGCCAGGCCGCGCACGGCAAATTTGGTCGCGCTGTAGACGCTGAGATCGGCGACCCCGTATATGCCTGCCGCTGAGGCGGTATAGAGGATGCAGCTGTCGGGCGTGTTCTTGAGCATTTCGAAACAGGCGCGGGTGCCGCTGATAACTCCGGTGAAGTTAATCGCGATCATCCGGTCGATGGCCGCGTCTTCCATGTCCTGGATTGCTCCGCCTTCGCCAATGCCGGCATTGTTGAAAAGGACATTCATCGTGCCGCCGGTGATCGCGCCAAATTCGGAAACCGCCTGTTTCCATTGCGCCCGGTCGGTGACGTCGAGCTTGTGGATAGAGCTTTGACCCTCGGGCAACAGCGCTGCCGTTTCGGCCATGCCCTTGTCATTGACATCGGCAATCCCGACGAACCAGCCCTTTTCAGCAAAATAGCGACCGACTTCGCGGCCAAGGCCGGATGCGCCGCCGGTGATGAAAATCGTTTTCTGTCCGCTTTGATAGCCCATGATCCCGCTCCCGCCTCGTTATTAACATTGATGTTCATTCGAGCGGTTTTTGACGCGAACGTCAAGTGAAGTTGGACATGGGCTGCAAAGCGCGTCACTATATATTCCGATGCCTGTCTCCGGTCCTTCCATTCTTCTGCAAAATGTCAGCCGCCATTACGGTACGGTTCGCGCTGTTGATGACGTATCGCTCGATATTGCCGCCGGCAGTCTGGTCGCTCTGGTCGGCCTGTCGGGCTCGGGAAAATCGACCCTGCTGAAGATGATAAACCGGCTGGTCGAACCGGATAGCGGTGCGATTTTTATCGGAGAGGAGCCGGTCGACTCGGTCGATCCCCATATCCTGCGCCGCCGCATCGGTTATGTTTTCCAGAATATCGGCCTGTTCCCGCACATGACCATTGCGCGCAATATCGCCATCGGTCTGGAACTGGCGGGTGAGAAAGAGGGTAGGGCCGATCGGGTCGCCGAATTGCTCGATCTCGTTGAATTGCCGCAGGATATGGCCTCGCGCATGCCGGATCAGCTGAGCGGTGGTCAGCAACAAAGAGTCGGCGTGGCGCGGGCGCTGGCGACGCGGCCCGGCCTGATGCTGATGGACGAACCCTTTGGCGCGCTGGATCCGGTAACCCGCGACAATCTAACCGATCAGTATAAGTCGCTGCACCAGCGGCTGGGCCTGACCACGATCATCGTGACCCATGACATGGCCGAAGCGCTCTATCTTGCGGATCGCATTCTTGTGATGGAGAGCGGTCAGATAAAGGCGGATGCCACGCCTGCCGAACTGCTGTCCGGCAATGTCGGTGAAGAAGCCGAGGCGCTGGTCGCCATCCCCCGCGCGCAGGCCGCGCATCTCATTGCCTTGAGCAAAAAGTCATGACCGAGGCGTGGCAACAGGCTTTGTCGCGGGTGCCGGAATTGCTCGCCGCCCATGTCCAGATCAGCGTCTCGGCGCTGGCCTTGGCGATGCTCATCTGTCTGCCGCTCGCTATCTGGGCGGCGCGGTCACCCAGAGTGGCTGCGGTCGCGCTGACGCTTGCCAGCCTGATCCAGACGATCCCCGGACTGGCGCTGCTGGCGCTCTTCTATCCGCTGCTGCTCGGCATATCGGCGCTGATCGGTGGCGGCATATCCGCCTTCGGCTTCCTGCCGGCGCTACTCGCGTTGACTCTCTATGCGTTGCTGCCGATCCTGCGCAATGCGGTGACCGGATTGGATGGTGTCGACCCCGCGGTAAAACAAGCGGCGGACGGTCTCGGCATGACCAGCGGCCAGAAATTATATTATGTCGAAGCGCCGTTGGCCGCACCGACGATCATGGCCGGTATCCGCACCGCAGCGGTCTGGACGATCGGTGCGGCAACGCTCTCCACCACGGTTGGCCAGCCCAGCCTCGGCGACCTGATCTTCGCCGGACTGCAGACGCAAAACTGGACTTTAGTGCTGGCCGGTTGCCTGTTCTCCGCGGCTCTGGCGATTTCGGTCGACCTGCTGCTCGGATTGATCGAACGCGGCATCCGCGAACGCCGGCGGATATTGGCGTGGGTCGGGATAGCGATTATCGCGGCGGGATTAGTGGTCGCAACGCTGCCGCTGATGATCGCGCGCGACAATATCGTGGTGATCGGGGCCAAGGGCTTTTCCGAACAATATATACTCGCGCGGCTGATCGGGTCGCGGCTGGAAGAGGCGGGCTATGCCGTTCGCTACCGCGACGGGCTGGGCTCCGCGGTGGTCTATCAGGCGCTATCGGAGGGCGATATCGACGTCTATGTCG
>JBALUX010000147.1:0-6993 GCA_036963725.1 Parasphingorhabdus sp.
CGGAAAATCAATTTATGGAGGCGCTTCAAGACAACAAAAGCCGCATGTCTCCCAAAGTGGGAAACTGCAGCTTTTTAGCGTCCTGAAAACCGTGCAAATTTCATTTCTTCTGGCGCGCCGCGCGACTGCACGCCCTGTCTCGAAATCTGTGGTGAGCGCGGGATATAGGGAGATGCGGGCATTCGGTCAAGAGGGCCTGTCGGAGATTGTCTCTGCTAAAGTGCGAATATTGCGCAGATTGAGATTAATCGCGCTTCGGTTCTGACCGGTTCTGCCATCTTGCCGAGCCCCAGGTACGGATCAGGCGATCAACGCGGTCCTTGAACGCTCCGGTCAAGTTGCGGGCATTGGCGCATTGCTTCTTCTCGACCATGCAGGCTTCGCCGGTGTCGAGCCGCAAGGATGTAATTTTCGATGCGCCTTCCGCAATACCGATTTGGGTCGGTCGCTCGAGATCGCCGACGGTCATCAGCACCGGTTTTGCCGCGATATCCGGTTTCTCACCCTTGAGCAGCGACAATATGATGGCGCGATAGTCGCTCATCCCGATCGGGCCATCGACGGTGACCCCGGGGCGGTTCGTGACCAGAAATGTGCCGTTCTGGCGGATATTGATATTGTGGCCATGGCCCAGAAAGCCGTCTTCAAACAGATCTTCGCCATGGTCGCCGGTGATGACTACGACGCTATCGTCCCATATGCCGTCGCGCTTCAGCCGGGCAACCAGTTCGCCCAGCTGCTGATCCGAATAGTTTACCGCGTTCCAGTAGGTGTGCTGCAGTTGATCCCGGTTGGCGGCGTTGATCTCGGACCGGGGCAAGGGCCTGTCGGTCAGGTTGAGCGGCATGCCCTTGTGAAAATAGGGGAAATGCGGGGACTGGAAATTGAAATAGAGAAATTGCGGCTGCTGCCATTGTGACGGTTGCCGATATTGTTCGTCGAAGGCTTTGAGCAGATGCTTCTCGTCGATCAGTATCGAACCCTGGGCGCCGTTGCTGAAGGCGCGCAGATGTTTTAATTTGTCGCCGTCGATAAAGACATCGGCACTTTCGCGCATGCCGACGGTTTCCGAAATACCGCCGAAATCCTCCGGCTGGCCGGAGAAAACAGATATTTCATAGCCGCTGGCTTTGAGTTCGCGGAACAACGAGGGCGATCCGTCTGCCGGTTGCAGGGCTCCACCAAAAAGCGATTTGAGTGATGCGGTGGTAAAGCCGACATGGCTGAAAGCCGGGGAGACAAGGCTGCCTGATTTTGCGATGGCTTCGAGATTCGGCGCAACCGGCTTCCCGTTGATCCGCTTGCCGATCACATCATAGCGCGCGCTCTCCATGATGATCAGGACGAGGTGAGGACGCTCGCCGGATATCATGGTGATCGGCGGTTGCGGTGCTATCGGCGCCAGTTGCAGATCGCCGCCATAGCCATCCTCGTCTATCCCGTTTGCCGGAATATCCAGCGCCAGCGGATAGCGGGCGCTGTCGAACGGGTGGGAATCCGGCATGCCGGAGATCCAGCCATAGCCATCCTGGTCAAAATCGGTCAATTTGTTGGCGGCTTGTGTAAACAGCCCCCAGGCGAGCGTGCGGTTCAGGCCATTTTGCACGTCGGTCGACGCCGCCGGTATCGCGATCGCGAGCATCAGGGTGGAGGCAAGTAATCCGAGGAAGATGCGGCCGTGAGCGGGCCAGATACGATGACTGGCGCGGACCGGGAATCTACGCGAACACCAGCGGAATATACAGATATAGGCGATCAGGCCCAAGACCAGCGCGGCGGCGCCGAGGAAAATTTCGTTGGACGCGAACAGCAGCGCATCGGTCAGGCTGCCGCCGCCGAGGTTGGCCATTAGCGCGAAGGTCATCGTATCACTGAAATATTGGTGTAGCTGGAAGGTCAGGGCGAGCAGCAGCGCGTAGCCGCCACCCACGATGGTCACCAGAAAGAACAATGGTGGCCAGGATTTTTGGCTGCGAAATAGCCGGACGATGATCCACCATGTACCGATGACCAGCATTGCCATGGAAGAAATATAGCCGACAAGGAAGATCGCCCGTTCGGCGAACGTGTCGATGGCCTGCGACTGGCCGAAGCCGCCGGTAAACAATCCATATTTGCGATCGGCAAGCGCGAGCTCCAGCGCGGCGAGCACGCTCATCAGGCCGAGCATGACTCCGGAAAAGAGCTTCCTTGGCACTTTGTTTTTGGTGAAGAAGTCTCTCATCCGCTTGTGTCTTGATTCCCGCCTGTCATCCGGGATGGAGAGCTAGCAGAAGCGGGTAAAAGGCAGGTTAAGCACAATTGGACGACGTTCGATGATCGTGCGGACGGTCAGCAGTCTCGAAAATCCGTCATCAGCACCACCTTGCGCACCATCGCCGGATCATAGGCGACCTGGCCGTCGAGGATCAGCATCGCCAGGCCGTGGACCAGCGACCATGCGTGCAGCGCAGCGGCGGCGCGCTGGTCCTTCGACATTTCGTCCGGCATGGTCGCGGCAATGCCGGCGCGGAGCTGGAAGAAAGCTTCGCCCATGGCGGTGGGGTCATCGGCGGCGAGATCGACCTGACCGACGCGGTTGTAGATCAGCCGCAGCAGGGCGGGGTTTTCGACCGCCCATGTGACATAGGTGATACCCACTTCGGCAAAGCCGTCGTGGCCGCCACCGGCTTTCGCGGCCGCTTCCGCCTGGTTCCTGCCGAGCCGGTTGAGGCCTTCCAGCGCAAGGGCGTCGAGCAAGGCATCCTTGTTCGGAAAATGGCGGTAAAGCGCGGTTGCCGAGACCCCGAGGTCGCGAGCGAGGGCGCGCAATCCGAGATCGGGCTGCTCCTGACTCTCCAGCCGTTCCATTCCCATTTGCAGCGCCGCAGCGCGCAGGTCGCCGTGATGATAGGGTGCGTTCATCGGACGGCCTGACATTGGAAGATTTGGAAGCATGTTTTGCTTCCCGCAACTCTTATGTTGACACTGTTATCATTGTTCGTCATGTTAACAGCATAAACATCGCGAGTCGATTTGCCAAGCCGGAAGGGCCGCCATCAATGTTAATTTACGCGATCATCGTTGCCCTGCTCGGAGTGGTCGTCGCGATTGCCCACTCGGTGATCGGCGAGCGGGTGATACTTGGCCCGCTTTATCGCGAGCCAACCAAAGGTCTGCTGGCCGGGCGAGCGATGCGTGACATCATCCGTGCGGTTTTCCACATCCCGTCGCTGGCTTGGGCGGCGCTTGGCATAGCCGTGCTACTCAACCGACTGCAGGCAGGCAGCGATCTGCTGCCGATCGTCGCCGCCATTATTTTCGCGCTGTCCGGCATCGGCAATCTCGCCGCGCTCCGCCGGCCGCATCCCGGCGGCATCATATTGCTGGTGATGGCATTCGCCACGATCGCCGATATCCGTTTCAACTAGAAGGAATTATCCATGGCTTCTGTAATCGAAAAAACCATCCGCGCCGCCGTCACCCCGGTGATGGGCGCAGTTACGAATTTCAACCGCAAGCGGCTCGCTACGCCCGAGGGCGGGCATCCCTATCTGACCGGCGTGCACAAGCCGATGACCGAGGAACTGACGCTGGCCGATCTTGAGGTCGAAGGCGAAATTCCGGCGCAGCTCGACGGCCGCTATCTGCGGATCGGCCCCAATCCGGCCAGCGCGCCAGATGAAGGCAGCTACCACTGGTTTGTCGGTGACGGCATGGCTCATGGCGTCCGGATCGCCGGAGGCAAGGCCGAATGGTATCGCAACCGCTGGATCCGCTCGAACAAGGTCAGTGACGCGCTTGGTGAAGAGCGCAAACCCGGTGCCCGCAATCCGCGCACCGATACCGCCAATACCAATATCATCGGCCTCAACGGCCGGACTTTCGCGATTGTCGAGGCGGGCGGCTTTCCGGTGGAACTGACCGACGAACTCGACACGATCGCCCATAATCCGTTTGACGGGACGCTGGACCATGCCTTTTCCGCGCATCCCCATTTTGATCCCAATACCGGCGAAATGCATGCAATTTGCTACAATGCATCGACATTTGATACCGTTTGGCACGTGGTTTTGGACAAAGATGGCAGAGTCTCCCGGCAGGAACCGATAGCAGTCAAGGAAGGGCCATCGATCCACGATTGCCAGATCACCGAAAATTATGTGCTGGTGTTTGATCTGCCCGCGGTCTTCTCGATGAAGCGGATGCTGGCCGGATTTGAATTTCCCTATGACTGGAACCCCGAACATGGTGCCCGGGTCGGTCTGTGCCCGCGCCAAGGTCTGGGGATGGAAACGATCTGGTGCGATGTCGAACCCTGCTATGTCTATCATCCGGCCGGCGCGTTCGAGACCGATGACGGCAAGGTGATCGTCGATGTCGTGGTGCACGAAAGCACTTACGCACGAACGACCTTTGGTCCGGGTGGCGAATGGTCGCGGCTGGAGCGCTGGACCGTCGATCCGGTGACCAAGAAAGTCGACCGCAAGATTCTTGACGATCGCCCGCAGGAATTCCCGCGCTATGACGAGCGGACAGCGACCAGGCCCTATCGCTATATCTATGACATCGCGCTGGCGGGTCGTCCCGACGAGCTCGATATGGCGGGGACCGAATTGTTCAAACATGATCTGCAGAGCGGTAGCAAACTGGTCCGCGATTTCGGCGCTGGCCGTCATCCGGGGGAATTTGTGTTCGTGCCGCGCTCAGCGGATGCGGCAGAAGACGAAGGCTGGCTGATCGGTCTTGTGATCGACGCCGAGCAGGACAAGACCGAGCTGCAAATCCTCAACGCCGATGATTTCCTTGGCGAACCGCAGGCTGTCATCCACTTGCCGCATCGCATTCCGCCGGGATTTCACGGCAACTGGGTGGCGAGCTAGGCTTTCCTGTTGCTGGAGAGTCGTCCGCAAGGGTCCTTCGACAAGCTCAGGACGAACGGACCGATGTCTGAATAGACAGGCTCAGAACCGGTGGCGCCGGCTAAAGCAATTCTATAAACCGCGCTGCCTCGCTGGCGGCGCGGTTGGCGGCTCGTTCGAGATTGGCGTGAAAGTCGCCGGAACTGTCGCTGTTGGCGCCGTCAGTTACTGCCTTGATCCCGGCCCAGGGGATGTCGAGCAGCGCGGCAATCTGGGCTACCGCGGCAGTCTCCATGTCGACCAGGTCGGCTTTCAGCACATCGCGCAAATAGCCGGAGCGATCGGGGCATTTCACGAAACAGTCGGCGGTCGCAATCCGCGCCTGGGGCAGGGCGAGGGCTTCGGGCATCGGATGGGAGGTGAAGGGTTTCCAGTCCGGCGGGCCAATTGGCCAGGCACCGGCGTTATAATGGGTGAAGCCGTCATGCTCGCCGAATTTCTCCAGCGTGCCGTAATCGGCCTGCAGGGATTCTTGCAGATAGAAACAATCACCCGCGCTGCTGCTGACATGGCCCGCGGTGCCGATCACCAGCAACAGGTCCGGCCGGAACTGGCTGTGCATATAGAGGGCGGCGGCACCGGCGTGGACTTTGCCAATGCCGGAGCAAAGGACGGAAACCTGCTTCCCTACATGGTCCAGTTGGCGGATCTCGCCCAGAGGGCTGGCGACGCGGGTCACCGGATGGTCGCGCAAGAAGGCATCCGCCTCGTCCTGAACGCCGGTTATAATCGCGATATGGTCAATCACCGGCAAAGGCCATCAGGGTCATTGGCTTTATTCCTGCAGCGGCAAGTTTCTCCGCGCCGCCGAGATCGGGCAGATCGACGATGAACAAAGCCTGCTCGACAATCGCGCCCTGACCGCGCAGCAATTGTGCGCCGGCCATGGCGGTGCCGCCGGTGGCGAGCAGATCATCGACCAGCAAGACCCGCTGACCCGGCAGGATCGCGTCGTCGTGCATCTCGATCCTGTCGGTGCCATATTCCAGCGCATAGTCGATGCTCACCGACTTGCCCGGCAATTTGCCGGGCTTGCGCAGCATGATCTTGCCCTTTTCCAGCGCGTAGGACATCGCCGCCGAGACGATGAAGCCGCGCGCCTCGATACCCGCAATCAGGTCGAAACTTTCGGGATCGACCAGCGCGATCATCCGGTCGATGGTCTGGCGAAAGGCAGGGCCGTCGAGCAGCAGGGTCGATACATCGCGAAACTGGATGCCCGGTTTCGGATAGTCGGGAATCGTGCGCACCAGCGCGGCGAGATCATCATTATCGGTCATGCGCGGGGTTCTATCGCGGCGCAGGGCCGATGCAAAGGAAAAGGCTCCGGATCAGATTTTCAAGGCGTAACGACGGCGCGGATCGCCTTTCGCCAGATAGCGCGACACGAAAAACATCGCGACCGCCAGGATCGCGACGTTGGTGCCGATGAAGCTGAGCCAGAATTGCGATGGTGTCAGTGTATTGACGAGTCCGAAGCGGGGGTTGGTCGAAAGCTGGCTGAAGCCGGCCATCAACAGACCTGCATAAGAGAAAGCGAAGCGGATCTGATGATTGCGCAGCCACGCGGGATCGCGCGTTTGCCGCCATTTGAACAAGGCGAAAATACCGACAAATGCGCTCACTCCGCCAACCAGAATGAACAGGTGGAAAAAGCCCCAGCCGCTGTCGCCGAATTCCAGCACCGTCGCGGGCACGAATATGACGATGCCGGTGGTGGTCATCATTGCGGCGACATAGATACACGCCCAGATCCGGTGGCGCCTGTCGCCCTTGGGCAGCGAGAAGACGACCATCCCGGTGAGGATCGCAACCGCAGCAGCGATGACATGAATCTGGATGAGTAGCGGAAAGGTGAACATCTGATGTCTCCATATCAGGTCGCAACCAATATGGACCAGAATACACCAGAAATCCTTTCAGTCAAAACGGGCGGGGGATGCGCCGGCAATCCCGATTGCAGCTGAGAAGAACAGCCGACGGGCGGCTGGGCGGATAATCTAAATCAGGCTGAACTTTCCGCCATCACGACACGCACAAAAAAGGGGTGGCTTCCGAACCGGAAACCACCCCAAATTTTTGCAATAAACCG
>JBALUX010000148.1:0-6949 GCA_036963725.1 Parasphingorhabdus sp.
GATCAAGGCTTATGCGCTGATGACCCGTGCCTCGGCGCAGGAACTGCCGCAGGCGACTTCCAACCTCGCCCAGATGGACCGCTTCATTCCGCTCGAGGACCGGCGGCGCGCTGTCGAACTGGCCGGTCAGATGGAACAGGACGAGAAGCGGGTCCGCACCGCACAGATCGGCGGCCTGCGGCCTGTCCAGTCGACCAAGCCTGTGCAAACGGCGCAATTGCCGCCTTCCCGCCCGGCGCTTCCCGATCCGGCTTCGACGCCCGCGCCGGTTACGCCCGGCGTGACTTATGCTCCTTATCCGACAGCTGCACCGGCAGCGCCGGTCGCGACAGCAGCGCCTATCGCTACACCGACGCCGGTCCGCGCCGCTGCAGCAACAAGCGGCAACTGGCGGGTACAACTGGGAGCATTTGGCGACGAGAATAAGGCCCGGAACCTCTGGACCAAGCTGGAGGGCAGCGTTTCTGCCTTATCCGGATTACAGCCATATCTCGACATGGCGGGTGGCATCACCCGATTGCAGGTAGGGCCTTTTGCAACCCAGGCCCAAGCAGACTCCGTCTGCAGCCGCGTCAAAGCCTCCGGCAATGATTGCTTTACGAAACTGCGCGTACCCGATCTTATGCAGTGATCCACTGATCCGCTGTGATACCCTGAATATATAGCAACGCCGTCAGATCATTATAGCGGATCGCCACATCAGCGGCTTGCGCAGCCTTTGGTTTGGCGTGATAGGCGACGCCCAGCCCGGCTCTCTGCAACATCGGAATGTCATTCGCCCCGTCGCCGACGGCCAGACAGGATTGCAGTGAAAGCCCGCCATCCTGCGCAGCGGACTGCAGCAGCTCATCCTTGCGGGTGGAATCGACAATCGGCCCGTCCAGCCCGCCGGTCAGCAGGCCGGCAGCCTCACCCAGTACATTGGCGTGAAAGGATTCAAATCCAATGGTTTGCGCGACAGGCTTGGCAAATTTTGTGAAACCGCCGGAGACCAGAATCGTCGCGGCACCGCTTGCGGCCATTGTCCTGACGAGGGTTTGCGCGCCCGGCATGATTTTCACCCGTTCATCGAGGCATAGCTGGATCGCGGCGGTCTCGAGCCCTTCGAGCAGCGCCACTCTGCCGCGCAGTGCTTCTTCGAAATCCAGTTCGCCCTGCATCGCCCTTTCGGTGATCGCCGCGATTTCAGACTTGATGCCGGCATAATCAGCCAGTTCATCGATACATTCGACGGTGATCATGGTGCTGTCCATATCGGAAATCAGCAGTTTCTTGAGACGATTGGCTTCGGGCTGCACCGCCACATCGATATCGCCCTCGATTCCCTCAAGATGTTTCCGGGCTGTGGCGGGATCGCCATTGAAGAAAATATCCAGCACGCGCTCGTCGATCAAATCCGATTGACGCGTGACGGTGGCGCCGGCCTCATCGAGTTTGGCAATCGCCGACTGAATATCTCTCTCATTCAGGGATTCTTTTGCTATGAGCGTGGCGATGAACATATTTTCTCCGAAACAGGACCAGAATGTTGCGCTGGTTGTCGGCCCGACCGCCAGCGGCAAATCCGCCTTGGCATTGGACATTGCCAAAAAGCAACCCTCGGTGATTATCAATGCCGATAGCGCCCAGGTCTATGGCGATCTCACCATATTGAGTGCGCGCCCAACCGAGGAAGAGATGCAAGGCATCGAGCATCAGCTATTCGGCTATATTGACGGCATTGAGGCCTGTTCTGCGGCACGCTGGGCCAGTGACGCCAAGACGGCAATTGCCGAAGCCCATGCGCGTGATCTTTTGCCGATACTGGTTGGCGGCACTGGCCTTTATGTCCGCATCTTGCTCGACGGCATCGCACCGATTCCGGAAATCGATCCGGAAATCCGGCAGGAAATCCGGCAAATGGAGACATTGGAAGCATATCGGGCGCTGCAGGATCTTGACCCGGTTTCCGCAGAAAGGCTGAATGCGACCGACACCACGCGCATCCAGCGGGCGCTGGAAGTGATCCGTTCGACCGGCAAGCCGCTGGACCATTGGCAAAAGCACAAGACTGGCGGGATTGGCAACCAGATCAAATTGCATCCTCTGCTACTCCTGCCACCGCGCGAATGGCTCTACGAACGTTGTGACCGGCGATTGCACGAGATGATCGAACGGGGTGCGAGACAAGAAGTGGAACAGCTGCTGTCCCGAAAATTGCCCGCTAATCTGCCGGTTATGCGAGCAATCGGGGTTGCTGAAATCGCGGCCTGGCTGGCGGGCGACATCGGCCGAGAGGTCGCGATTGAACGGGCGCAAGCCGCGACGCGGCAATATGCCAAGCGCCAATATACCTGGTTCCGCAACCAGAGCCCGCCCGATTGGCCAAGGGCCGAAAGCGTTGATAGTAACAATATTGATGGCATAATTGAAACTATATTACGCAATTAGCCCTTGACATAACATAATCAGATATGTAGCCAGCCCCGAATTGATAAAGCCTTGCCTATTGTGTTGCAGTGCATCATGGCGGGCAAGCAGCACGTAACAGACAGTTGATGGAGCATGATGTGGCCGAAAAAAGCGGCGCCGATATATTGGTAGAAACCCTGCTGGATCTAGGCGTGGATACCGTTTTCGGCTATCCGGGCGGCGCTGTGCTTCCCATTTACGATGCGCTCTACGAGCATCCCAAGATCAAGCATATTCTGGTCCGCCACGAACAGGCGGCGACCCATGCAGCGGAAGGCTATGCCCGGTCTACCGGCAAGCCCGGCGTCGTACTGGTTACATCCGGCCCCGGAGCCACCAATGCGGTCACCGGTATTACCGATGCGCTGATGGACAGCATTCCGATGGTCGTCATCACCGGCCAGGTTGCAACCAATCTGATCGGCACCGACGCCTTTCAGGAAGCCGATACGGTCGGTATCACGCGCCATTGCACCAAACATAATTATCTGGTGAAAAAGCCTTCCGATCTGGCACAGGTCGTTCAGGAAGCCTTCCATATTGCCACGCAGGGCCGCCCGGGACCGGTGGTTATCGATATTCCGAAGAATGTCCAGGTTGCAGCGGCGGAATTCAGCCGCAATGCTGCCAGGACCAATACCCGCTATCAACCGCAGACCGAGGGCGATTTCAAGGCGATCAACACCGCAGCCGAAATGATCATGAGTGCAAAAGCACCAATCCTCTATACCGGCGGCGGGATTATCAACAGCGGCCCCAAGGCCAGCGAAACCCTGCGGGAACTGGCCGAACTGATGGGGTGCCCGGTAACCTCGACGCTGATGGGCCTTGGTGCATTTCCGGCTTCCTCCGACAAATGGCTGGGCATGCTCGGGATGCACGGCACATATGAAGCCAATATGGCGATGAACAAGGCCGACCTTGTGGTCTGCCTCGGCGCGCGGTTTGACGACCGGATCACCGGACGGCTTGATGCTTTCTCGCCGAACAGCAAGAAAATCCATGTCGATATCGACCGCTCGTCGATCAACAAGACCATCCGGGTCGATCTTCCGATCGTCGGCGATGTCGGCCGGGTGATGGAACAGTTGATTGCTGTGCTCAAGGGCCGCCGCTTTGCCGCACCGGACCAAGCCGAATGGTGGTCACGGATCAAGGGCTGGCGCGCAACCAATTGCCTCGATTATCCAGAGAGCAAAACAGAAATCATGCCGCAGGAGGCTATCCGCAAATTGTGGGAAGCGACCCATGCACGTCAGCCGATCATCACGACCGAAGTCGGCCAGCACCAGATGTGGGCCGCCCAGCATTTCGATTTCGAAAGCCCCAATAAATGGCTGACCAGCGGGGGTCTCGGCACCATGGGCTACGGCCTTCCCGCCGCGATTGGCGCGCAACTCGGTAATCCCGACGATCTGGTTATCGATATCGCCGGCGAAGCGTCGATCCAGATGAATATTCAGGAACTTGGTACGGCTAGCCAATATCGCCTGCCGGTCAAGATATTCATTCTCAACAACGAATATATGGGCATGGTCCGCCAATGGCAGGAACTGACCTATGAGAGCCGCTATTCAAACAGTTACAGCGACAGTCTCCCGGATTTTGTGAAGCTGGCGGAAAGCTATGACTGGACCGGTATCCGGATCGAGGATCCAGCTGATCTGGAATCCGGCATACAGAGAATGATCGAAACAGACGGTCCGGTGATGGTCGATTGCCGCGTTGCAAAACTGGCAAACTGCTTTCCGATGATCCCGTCCGGCGCAGCCCATACGGAAATGCTTCTAACCGAAGCCGACGTAAAGGGTACGATGGACGACCAAGCAAAGGCCCTTGTCTGATGCATATTCACGAAGAAGCCGTCGAACGTCACGTTCTTGCCGTTCTGGTCGATAACGAAGCCGGTATATTGGCGCGTATTGCCGGCATGTTCACCGCGCGCGGCTATAATATCGAGAGCCTGACCGTTGCAGATATCAGCGAGGATCACGCGATCAGCCGGATTACCATTGCCACCAACGGTCCGCCGCATGTCATAGAACAGATCATTGCCCAGCTCGACCGGCTGGTTCCGGTTCACAGTGTCCGAGACCTTACCGAGTCCGGTCCGCACGTGCAGCGCGAACTGGCGCTGGTGAAAGTCGCCGGCAAGGGCGAGCATCGCATCGAAGCTATGCGACTGGCGGATATTTATCGCGCGCGGGTTGTCGATGCGACTACAGAAAGCTTTGTGTTCGAAATCACCGGTGCTCCGGAAAAGATCGAAACATTCGTCGGCCTGATGCGCGAAGTTGGTTTGGTCGAAGTTGGCCGCACCGGTGTCGTTGCCATAGGCAGGGGACCAGACACTGCATGAGCGGGATATAAGATAAAGAGCCCCATCGATTAATTCTGGCTGCCACGGTTGCCTAAATTCCATTCGCTATCATCTGAAATTTAAGGAAGAAAAATGAAAGTTTACTATGACGCCGATGCTGACCTCGGCCTGATCACCGGGAAAAAAATCGCCATTGTCGGTTATGGCAGCCAGGGCCACGCCCATGCCCAGAACCTCCGCGACAGCGGCGTCAAGGAAGTGGCTATCGCGCTGCGCGCCGGTTCGGCGACCGCGAAAAAGGCTGAAGACGCCGGCTTCAAGGTGATGACCAATCAGGACGCGGCAAAATGGGCCGATATCGTCATGATCCTGGCACCCGATGAGCATCAGGCTGCGATCTATGCCGATGACCTGCACGCGAACATGAAAGAGGGCGCCGCCCTCGCCTTCGCCCACGGTCTCAACGTCCATTTCGGTCTGATCGAAGCGCGCGAAGATCTCGACGTGATCATGATCGCACCCAAGGGCCCCGGCCACACGGTGCGCAGCGAATATCAGCGCGGCGGCGGTGTGCCTTGCCTGATCGCGATTGATCGTGATGTTTCCGGCAACGCGCATGACGTTGCCCTCGCTTATGCGTCCGGCGTTGGCGGCGGCCGTTCGGGTATCATCGAAACCAATTTCCGCGAGGAATGCGAAACCGATCTGTTCGGCGAACAAGCCGTGCTTTGTGGTGGTATCACCCACCTCATCCAGGCGGGCTTCGAAACCCTGACCGAAGCAGGCTATGCTCCGGAAATGGCCTATTTCGAATGTCTGCATGAAACCAAGCTGATCGTCGACCTGCTCTATGAAGGCGGGATCGCGAATATGCGTTATTCCATCTCCAATACCGCAGAATATGGCGATATCACCAGCGGCCCGCGGGTCATCACTTCCGAAACGAAGGCGGAGATGAAGCGAATTCTGGAGGATATCCAGTCAGGTCGTTTCGTGAAGAATTTCGTCCTCGACAACCGCGCCGGACAGCCCGAACTGAAAGCCGCTCGCAAGCAGGCTGCGGCGCATCCGATCGAGGAAACCGGCGCACAGCTTCGCGCTATGATGCCGTGGATCGGCGCGAATAAGCTGGTCGACAAAGAAAAGAACTAGGCCTTATCCGGACGGGCGGCCTCATTTGCGGCCGCCCGGTCCCGGGCTTCGGCAAAATTCAGCAATTCGGTGGCGAGTTGCTCGTCGCAATGTCGGACCAGCCGTTCCACAGAGTCTCTCAGGCTCTCGTCGGCGGCCACGGTTTTTGACGCCATCGCCCATTCCGGAAACTGGCGCCGGCTGATAGTACCGCTTTTCAGACGGATGATGGCCTGATGACGCCGGTCCATCGCAATCCGGGCAAAGGTCGCCTCGACCTCGGCTTCATCCCCTTCCAGATATTGATAATTTCTCCGGCGATCATGGATCAATATTCCGGTTATCCCGTTGCGGTCATTGTTGTTTTTCGCGCGCCGAAGCAGATCATCGGTCTCATCGCCGCTCATCTCGCGAGTTGGCCTGCTCATGTAAACCAGACAATACATTAGCGCTTTTCCATCGATAGTTCGTGCCGGTCCTAATCCATCATTCTTAAAATATTGTAACTAAACGTAAAATGGAACGCGGCCCCGGTTGGCCGACTTGCCTGCGGAAGGCTTTCCATCGCCCTCGGCTGTTCGGAACGCGCCCGACCGCTGCTGAAAACGGAAAAAATTTATCGGCAAGCTTGATTTATCTGTCGAGCCGGATATTACCGGCGGCATGACACGGTCACAGGCCCTATTGCTGCTACGACTTATACGCCCTTAGGCGTACCAATGCTGCTGCCGAACAGGCGCAGCGCCCCGCCTAAGGGACGATTTTCCAGACATTATTAGCAAACCCTCGAATTTGTGCCTTGCGCGCATCTTCCAGCAGCATAAGAGTGAAGTCATGCACCAGAACCCGTCACAAAAATATCGCCCGTTCCCGCAAATCGACCTGCCCAACCGGCAGTGGCCCTCGCGCACGATTGACAAGGCACCACGCTGGCTGTCCACCGACCTGCGCGATGGCAACCAGGCCTTGATCGATCCGATGGATGCCCAGAAGAAACAGCGCTTCTTCGATCTGCTGGTCAAAATCGGCATCAAGGAAATCGAAGTC
>JBALUX010000149.1:0-6866 GCA_036963725.1 Parasphingorhabdus sp.
CGCTCCAGATCGAGCAATGCCTGGTCCCGCGCGACTTTCGCGTCGGCAATATCCGGATTTTCTCCGGGTGCAGCCGAACCGGTCGACAGGCGTGCCTTGGCCGCGACCACATCGGATTGCGCAGATTTCAATTTGGCGCGAGCCAGATCGACTTCATGCTGCGCGGCATCGAGTCGCGCTCTGGTGGTAAAGCCCTTGTCCATCAAAGCCGCCTGCCGCTGATAGTTTGACAAGGCAAAGGCAATGTCCTGCCGTGCCACTTCGATATCGACGCCGCTGACCTGATAATCGGCCTGGAGATTCTGGACCTCGACTTGCGCCGCGGCGATGCGGGCGTTGCTCTGGGCAACCGCCAGCTCGAACGGAACCGGATCTATGGCAAACAGCAGATCGCCCGCCGCAACCTGCTGGTTCTCGCTAACACCCACTTCGATAATTTTCCCGCCGATCTCGGGCGAGACGGAGACAATATCCTGCTGGACATAGGCATTGTCGGTGGAGGCGTAATGATCACTGATGATCCAGTAATAGGCGCCGGCGGCGACCAGGATAAGCGGCGCCGACAGCATCAACAGCCAGCGGCCGATGCGCCGTCCCGGCGAACGCTGCGCGGGTGGCGCAGGCTCTTTCAATGCCTGGCTCGCTGCTGTTTCGATTTGCGGGTTGGGATTATCGGCCATTGGCGGCCCGTTTCTCTTGGGGATCCCCGTCATCGATCGACTGCAAATTGCGGCGGAACTGCTCGAGCAGATGATGAAGCTGTTCCTGCTCCTTCTTCGGCACGTCGTGCAGCGCTTCCTGCAGCAATTCTTCCCCGATCGGTTGCAGTTGTTCGGTGAGCGCAGTGCCCTTGGGCGTTAGATACAGCTTCCATGCCCGCCGGTCGTCGGGATCGGGACGG
The DNA here is from genome assembly GCA_036963725.1 of Parasphingorhabdus sp. Classification (GTDB taxonomy): domain Bacteria; phylum Pseudomonadota; class Alphaproteobacteria; order Sphingomonadales; family Sphingomonadaceae; genus Parasphingorhabdus. Next base: position 902 of record JBALUX010000149.1, read on the forward strand.
CGTTCAACCATCTCTGCCGCCTGCAACCGGTCGACCATCCGGCACAGCGTCATGGCATCCAGTTCCAGCATGTCGGCCAGTGCGCTCTGGTTGATCCCTTCATGCCGCTGCAGCCAGGTCAGGACCCGCCATTGCGGGCGGGTCACGCCAATCACCTTGGCCCGCTTGTCAAATGTCCGGCGGATCAGCCTGGAAATGTCGCCGACCAGAAATCCCATATTATCGCTCATCGGGGCAATTTAATAACATATTTTATTATATGCAATGATTAGCTTTGAAAATTATGGAAGCCGGTCAATGATTGTGCCATATGACCGCCATGACATTGAAAGCAGACGTATATTGGTCCTTCCGCTCACCCTATAGCTATCTGGCTACGCGACGTTATGTCGCGCTGACAGAGAAATATGACCTCGAGATCAACCAGCGGTTCGTGTATCCGCTGGCGATCCGCGAACCGGATTTTTTCGAGAAAAATCACCCCAACTGGCTGGGCTATGTGTTCAGGGATATATTCCGGGTTGCGCAGCATATGGGCATACCGATGGCACCGCCCAATCCCGATCCGATCGTGCAGGATATTGCGACTCGCAAGATTGCCTCCGAACAACCCTATATTTTCGAACTGACCCGGATGGGGCAGGCGGCTTCGCGGCGCGGCAAAGGACTGGAATTTGCCAACGAAGTCTCGCAACTGATCTGGGGCGGCACCGCTGGCTGGAACGAAGGCGACCATTTGGAAAAGGCAGCCGAACGAGCCGGACTGGACCTGACCGAATTGCGGGTTGAAGCGGCAACGCAAGCGGATGGGCTAGACGCTGAAATCGCGGAAAATCAGACAGAGCTGGAAGCGTCAGGCCATTGGGGTGTTCCGACGCTGGTATTTGAAGGCGAACCCTTTTTCGGGCAGGACCGCATCGATTTGGCGGTATGGCGGATGAAGCAAAAGGGTCTCGCCGAGCGGTAGATGATTGATGCTTTCCTACACCGGTCGGAAGGTTTAGGCTGCGGCTCACGTCTCGTTATATCTCGTTTTAAACCGCGCATTTCAAACGGCCAAAACTTCATGCTTCCGTCCGCGACAGAAACGCTTTCCTTGGCCCTAACTTTGACAAACTTTGAAACATGAGTACCGACCGATGACCGCAAAAAAATGGGACTTTTCATCTTTTGACGGCGTAAAGCTCAAAATCCACGAAATGGGCGAGGGGCGTCCGGTCATCCTGCTCCACGGCCTGTTTTCCAACGCCGACACCAACTGGATCAAATTCGGTCATGCGCAGGCATTGGCGGACGCCGGGTTCCGGGTGATCATGCCCGACCTGCGCGCCCATGGTGAAAGCGAAGCGCCGCATGATCCGGCCGCCTATCCCGATGATGTGCTGGTGCAGGACGCGCTGGCTTTGATCGCGCATCTGGAATTGACCGATTATGATCTTGGCGGCTTCTCGCTCGGTGCCCGGACGACGGCACGGCTGCTGGTGACCAGTGCCAATCCGGCCAAGGCGATACTCGCCGGCATGGGGCTGCAGGGGCTCGCCGGATGGGAACGGCGTCAGGAATTTTTCCAGGAGGCGATCCGGCTCAAGGACAGTGCCAAGCGCGGCGACCCGCACTGGTTCGCCATCCAGTTTATGAAAAGCCAGAAAATCGACCCGGTGGCGGCAAGTTTGTTGCTGGCGACATTTTCCGATATGGATCCGGCCGATGCTGCCAGCATAGAAACCGAAACACTGGTTCTGTGCGGCAGTGAAGATCGGGACAACGGCGATCCGGAAGAACTGGCTGCGATTTTGCTCAACGGCCACCATGTCGCTATTCCGGGAACCCATATGAGCAGTGTGACCAAAGCGGAAATGAGCCAGGAAATGGTGCGCTTTCTGGTCGGATAGGAGGGACTATGTCAAAACTGTATAGCTGGCGCAATTTCTGGATATTCTGGGGCGGAGGGCTAGCGCTGTTTCTCTATCTGGTAGCCACGGGCGGGGTCCTCGAAACGGCCGTTGCACCGGCGGGCATATTGGATCACCAGAGCGCAGCGACAGCGGAGCGTGTGAATGCTATTCAGCAAAGCTGGGCCGCAGCAGGCGTGATGGATATCGCCCGCTGGGGCATGATCGCCGACCTTGTTTTTATAACCCTCTATATGTCCGGCGGCATCATCGGCGGACGATTGATCTGGCAGCGGGCGAATTCGCCGACCCTGAAAAAAGTCGGCCTGCTATGTGTGCTCAGCTATTTCGTCTTCGGTCTGACCGACTATATCGAAACCGTTTGCCAGCTGGTCCAGTTGGTCAACGAACAGGGCAGCGACATTCTGGCCGGGACGGCGGCTCTGGCAAAACCGGTAAAGGTTGCAAGCTGGATTGTCGGCACGGTGGCGATGATCGCCGCGCTTATCTGGCGATGGAGCGAAACACGGGCTTGACCGGCAGGCAATAAAGTTTCAATTTCAACCAAAATAGCAACATCTGAGGATTACGATATGAAAACCGCTGCTTCGATCGTCGCCATTGCCACCATGGCGCTAACAACCCCGGCATTGGCTAAGCACCATGAAAATGATGCCATGGAGACAAGTGCTGCCCCGACGGCTGCCGATGCAAAGAAATTTGTCGCCGACACCGAGGAGCAATTGTTCGACTTCTCGATCGACGCCTCGCGAATCTACTGGATCAACGCGAATTTCATCACCGACGATACAGATGCCCTAGCCGCCAAAGTCGGCGCAGAGGGCACCACCATGTCGGTGAACGCTGCTATCGAAGCTGCCAAGTTCAACGACGTTGCCGGTCTCGACGCTGTCACACGCCGCAAGCTCGACAAATTGCGTGGCGGGATCGTGCTCCCAGCGCCGACAACGGAGGGCGCCGCCACCGAACTGAACGAGATCGCTACCAAGCTGAACTCCGCCTATGGCAAGGGCAAGGGAACCCTGAACGGCAAGGAAATCAACGGCTCCGATATCGAAGCGGCGATGGGAACCAATCGCAACCCCGAAGAACTCTCGGAAATGTGGGAAAGCTGGCACAGCAATGTCGGCGCGCCGATGAAGGATGATTATGCCCGCATGGTGGAAATCGCCAATGAAGGTGCCCGCGAACTCGGTTTTGCCGATGTCGGCGCGATGTGGCGCTCCGGCTATGATATGCCGGCCGATGATTTTGCCAAGCTGACCGACAAATTATGGGGACAGGTCAAGCCGCTTTATGACCAGCTGCATTGCTATACTCGCGACAAGCTCAACGAAAAATATGGCGATGCCGTCCAGCCCGAAACCGGCCCGATCCGCGCCGATCTGCTCGGCAATATGTGGGCGCAGGAATGGGGCAATATCTATGATATCGTTGCTCCGGAAGGGGCTGGCGACATCGGCTTTGACACGACCGAATTGCTCGTCGCCAATGATTATGATGCTATGAAGATGGTCAAGGCAGGCGAAGGCTTCTTCTCCTCGCTCGGCTTCGATCCGCTGCCGGAAACTTTCTATGAACGGTCTTTGTTCACCAAGCCAGCTGACCGCGAAGTCGTGTGCCACGCCAGCGCCTGGGATATCGACAACAAGGACGATATCCGGATCAAGATGTGCATCAAGGTGAATGGCGATGACTTCACCACTATCCACCACGAACTCGGCCATAATTATTACCAGCGCGCCTATAACAAGCAGAGCTATTTGCATCTCGATGGCGCCAATGACGGTTTCCACGAAGCCATCGGCGATGCGATCGCGCTGTCGATCACACCGGAATATCTGGTTCAGGTCGGCTTGCTCGACGCTGACAAGGTTCCGAGCGCCGACAAGGATGTCGGTCTCTTGCTACGTCAGGCGATGGACAAGGTGGCCTTCCTGCCATTCGGCCTGCTGGTCGACAAATGGCGCTGGCAGGTTTTTTCGGGCGAGATTCAGCCGGATAATTACACTCAGGCCTGGCACGGTCTGAAGCTCGAATATCAGGGCATCACCCCGCCGGTCGACCGGCCCGACGATGCCTTCGATCCGGGTGCGAAATATCATATTCCGGGCAACACGCCATATTCGCGCTATTTCCTCGCGCGGATCCTGCAATTCCAGTTCTACAAGGCAGCTTGCGACGAGGCCGGATGGAAAGGCCCGCTGCACCGCTGTTCTTTCTATGGCAACGAGCAGGTCGGCGCGAAGCTGAACGCGATGCTCGAAATGGGTGCCTCGAAGCCCTGGCCCGACGCGCTAGAAGCCTTCACCGGCAAGCGTGAAATGGATGGCTCGGCGATGATCAGCTATTTCGCGCCGCTGATGGACTGGCTGAAGGAAGAGAATAAGGGCAAGTCCTGCGGATGGTAGGCATGAAAAAGCCGGCGGGAACTTGAGTTCTCGCCGGCCTTTTATTCGATTGATATCGCTTAGAGCTGGTCGAGCATATATTCTGCGGTGCTGACCTTGAAGTCGCCCGGTGCTTCGACATTCAGTTCTTCGACGACGCCGTCATTGACGATCATCGAGAAGCGCTGGCCGCGCTGGCCCAGACCAAAGCCTGAACCATCCATGGTCAGGCCAACCGCCTGAGCAAATTCGCCATTGCCATCGGCGAGCATGGTCACATCTTCGGAACCGGCTGCATCATTCCATGCGCCCATGACGAAAGCGTCATTAACAGCGGTGCAGGCAATTTCATCAACGCCCTTGGCTTTCAGATCGGCAGCTTTGTCGACATAGCCGGGAAGGTGCTTCGCTGAGCAGGTCGGCGTGAACGCGCCGGGAACGGAAAATAGCGCTACTTTCTTGCCAGCAAAATATTCGCTCGAACTAATCTGTTGCGGACCTTCGGCGGTCGCCTTGACCAGTTTCACTTCTGGAATTTTGTCGCCTTTGTTAATCATGTCTTGCTCCTGGTTTTGATTGGGCTGTGAACGCCTGCCTCTACAGTTGATAGTGGTGACACAGGCGCGAAATTGCAAGCTGGCAAAACGACCAGGAATGGGACTTGTGACATTTGCCATGGGAAGTTCATATTTGCGGCGCTATGCTGCCCGTCATGAATGATCCCGTCTTTTTCTCCGGACAATTTCTGCTTGCCACACCCGGAATGGCAGACGCGCGCTTTGCGCGATCGGTCGTGGCTATCTGCTCGCACGATGAAAACGGTGCCTTGGGTATCAATATCGGCGCGACGATGGAGGGCATCCGCTTTCACGATATTCTCAAACAATTTGATATCGATACCGCGGAAGCGCCGAACTGCGACGTCTTCCTGGGTGGCCCGATGGAAACACAGCGCGGCTTCATCCTCCACAGCCTCGATATCAATATGTCGGACACGCTTCAGGTGGGAGACAGCTGGGGTCTGAGCAGTTCGATTGATATGCTGAACGCAATTGCCCAGGGCCGCGGTCCCGAGAAATGGATCATCGCTCTTGGTTATTCCGGATGGGGTGAAGGGCAGCTGGAAGGCGAACTGACCCAGAATGGCTGGACGATTGCCGAAGGGGCTCCGGACTGGTTGTACGAGACGGAATCCGGCGACAAATGGCTGATGGCCTGGGAAGCGCTGGGCATCGATCCGACCAAACTGTCGAGTGGATTCGGCAGCGCCTGACCCTTTGATTATTACGGCCCGCAGCGCACCAGACTCACAAAATATCAAATATAAAGACATCTTTATATTTGCTTCCAGCGCCACAAGCCTCTATTGAAAAGCCATATTGTCGCACCGGATTACCCGTGCGGCATTTCGTTTTTCAAGGAGACAAGACGTGGCCACCGGAACCCAGGATTATGTAATCAAGGATATTTCTCTCGCCGATTTCGGACGCAAAGAGATTGAAATAGCCGAAACCGAAATGCCGGGCCTGATGGCTCTGCGTGAAGAATTCGGCGCAGACAAGCCTTTGAAAGGCGCCCGGATCACCGGTTCTCTGCACATGACCATCCAGACGGCTGTGTTGATTGAAACGCTGCTCGATCTCGGCGCAGACGTCCGCTGGG
>JBALUX010000150.1:0-6861 GCA_036963725.1 Parasphingorhabdus sp.
GCAAACGCCATATCGGTATTGGAGAAACTTAAGAAGGGCGCGCGTTCGGAGAAGCGGCGCTCGGCCTCCTCTTCGCTATCTTCTGCCGCCTCCTCGCTCTCGTTTGCGTCATCGCTGTCTTCCGAGCTCACTTCCGGCGGCAGGCCGGCGTGATAGGCGCGCGCGCTGCGTCCGGTGGCGGCGATCTGGCTGGCCATTTTTTCGGTTGCCGCCCGAGTCTGGGCATAGACAATCCCGGGTCCAGGGATGCGATCGACCAGATCGCCGACCTGTCGTGCCAGCCCGCTGCGCGGGCTCATGCTGTAACGGATGTTCGGCCGGTCAAAGCCCGCAAGGATCAGGCCGTCTTGCTCGATCCCCAGCTGCACCAATATGTCGTCGCGGGTATGCGCGTCAGCGGTGGCGGTGAGCGCCAGTCGCGGCACCGTACCAAAATGGTCGAGCAGGGGGCGGAGCAGCCGGTAATCGGGCCGAAAGTCATGGCCCCATTCGGACACACAATGCGCCTCGTCGATGGCGAAGAGCGAAATATCGGTCTGTTCGAGCAATTCGCGAAAATGCGATTGCGACGCGCGTTCCGGCGCGGCGTAAAGAAGGTCAAGTTCGCCCGCCTTCAGACGAGCGATCGTCTCGGCGCGATTGTCGTCGGCGGAGGTGAGGGTGGCCGCCCTGATCCCGACCGCTTCGGCGCTGCGCAACTGGTCGTGCATCAGCGCGATCAGCGGCGAGATCACGATGGTCGTGCCTTTATTGGCAATGGCGGGCAGCTGGTAGCAGAGCGATTTTCCGGAACCGGTCGGCATGACGGCGAGCGCATTCTGCTTCGCCATCACGCGCGACAATACCTGTTCCTGCATGCCGCGAAAGCTGCTGTAGCCGAATGTCGATTTGAGTAGGGGAAGGAGGGCTGCGGTCATTCTTCTGTCCTAGCCAGAGACCGCAGTTTGCGAAACCGCAAAAGCGAAAATTGACCGAAATTGTAAGCCGGGCCGATGGTCACGCCTTCTCCCGCTGATCCTCGGCCTGCCGCTTCCACATGTCCGCATAGAGCCCGCGCTTGACCAGCAACTGCCGGTGGCTGCCGCGTTCTGCAATGCGGCCTTCGTTGAGGACGATGATCTCGTCGGCATGGGTGATGGTCGAAAGCCTATGGGCGATGATCAATGTGGTCCGGCGCTCCGATATCTTGGCGAGCGTCGCCTGGATTTCATCCTCGGTGCGGCTGTCGAGCGCCGAAGTGGCTTCGTCGAGGATCAGGATCGGCGGATTTTTCAGCAAAGTGCGGGCGATTGCGACGCGCTGCTTCTCGCCGCCGGACAATTTGAGCCCGCGTTCACCGACCTGCGTATCATAGCCGTCGGGCAGTTTTGCGATAAAGCTGTCCAGAGCAGCGCCGCGCGCGGCTTCCTCGATCTCGGCCTGGGTCGCGCCTTCGCGGCCATAGCCGATATTATAACCGATGCTGTCGTTGAACAATACGCTGTCCTGAGGAACGATACCGATTGCGCCGCGCAGGCTGTGCTGGGTGACTTCGGATATATCCTGACCGTCGATCAATATCCGCCCGGCCTGCGGATCATAGAAGCGGAACAGCAGCCGCGCGATCGTCGACTTGCCGGCACCGGAAGGCCCGACAATGGCCAGCGTCCCGTCGGGCGGCACTTCGAAGTCGAGGCCGTGCAGGATCTGGCGATCATCATCATAATTGAACACCACATTCTCGAACCGCACAGCGCCATCGGAAACCTGCAGCGGCTTCGCGCCCGGCCTGTCGACCACTTCCTGTTCGGTGTCGATCAGCTTGAACATCGCATCCATGTCGACCAGTCCCTGACGGATGGTGCGATAGACCATGCCGAGCAGGTCGAGCGGGCGGAAAAGCTGCATCAGCAGCGCGTTGACCAGCACCAGATCACCCACCGTCAGATCACCCTGTTTCCAGCCGTAAACGCTGAACGCCATCGCGCCGATCATCGTCAGATTGGTAATGATCGACTGGCCGATATTGAGCATGCCCAGCGAGTTTTCCGATTTGACCGCGGCATTGGCCCAGTCCCGCATCGCCTTGTCATAGCGGTCGGCCTCGCGCTGTTCGGCGGTGAAATATTTGACCGTCTCGTAGTTAAGCAGCGCATCGACGGAGCGGCCGATCACTTTGGTGTCCATGTCGTTCATTTTCGCCCGCAACGCATTGCGCCAGTCGGTAACCTTTCGGGTGAAGGTGATGTAGATGGCGACCATCGCCATGGTCGCAGCAACCAGCCCGAAGCCGAATTTGATCTGGAAGATGATCAGCACAGCCGTCAGTTCGACGACTGTGGGAGCGATATTGAACAGCAGAAAATAGAGCATGATATCGATGCTCTTGGTGCCGCGTTCGATGATCTTGGTGACTTCGCCGGTGCGACGACCGAGATGAAAGCGCAGCGATAGGCTGTGGAGGTGCGTGAACACATTGGTGGCGAGCCGGCGCGCGGCCTGCTGGCCGACCTTTTCAAAAACAATGTTCCGCAAATTGTCGAACATCACCTGTCCGAATCGCGCGAGACCATAAGCCGCGACAAGCGCGAGCAATACCGTCAGCTCGGTGCCTAGGGCATCGTCGGACATGCCATCGATAACCGCCTTGTAGATGAACGGCATGGTGAGAATGGCTGCCTTGGCACATAATACCAGAAATCCCGCGATGATGATTCGCAGCCTCAGGCCCGGCTCACCCTTGGGCCAGAGATAGGGCAGAAAACGCTTGAGCGTAGGGATCATCGGCGGGTCGATTTGACCCTGAGTGCTATAGTCTGGTGGCATCGCCCGGATGTAGGACCGCCTGCGCCGAAAGTCTATCGGGCTTAATTTGTGGTGGTGCCTCAGTTTGAAATTTAACCGGAATATCCTTTTGTTCATGCTTTACGTTTGGGTGCTCCAGAAGGGTTGTGTTTCGGCGTATCATCCGAGTGCACTCAATCGCTCGGTGGCCGTGATCTTCGGGAAGTGAAATCGGATTTCCTGTCAGACTCGGAACGAGTTCCGGCATAATGGATTTCTCAACGTGATCTTTGTCTAAAACTAAAATCGCTCTTAAATATGGCTTCAATTTTGTGGAGTTTGGTAGGTTGAGTAAAATATATTGCTTGCCGTCAAGCAATATAGTTCATTGATTTTCATAGACGTTGAACAACATTGCTTGCTTGCCGTAATGGTGGGACACCTTCTTTCGGAGTTCGAACATGCTATCACAAGATTTTGACAATCCGATCACCTCGTAGCAGCGGGATACAAGCTGCCGAGCACCGAAATTCTCGGTCAAATTTTGGTGCCACCGCACTCCCGGTGGCGGACGATTTTCGCGAAGGTACTTCGCTACGTCTGGGTCAAGCGTGTCGTAAATCAATTCGATTACCAGCTTTCCCCAATATTTAGGGCGGCTCGTTAATGGTCCGCTCCACTTAGTCAGCCGTCCAAACTCCTCCCAAAGCTCGTCTGGGAACGTCTTCTCCCAAGCTCGCAATTCCTCGGCAATGAACGCACGCAACTTCAGTTGAAGAGCGTCCTCCGCTCTTTCTCTTTGGTATCCCGTTGCCTCGTCAATTAAAGCATCCAAGCCCGTTCTGGTCAGTCCGGAGGTGAGAACTGCGCACTTAATCGCAATTTCCCGCTGTTTTTCGGATAAATGAACGCCTTTGTAGAGAGCTTGAACGTAACCACGGCAGATCAGTTCAAATTGTTCAGTTGTCATTCCCATGCCGCGATACTGCGTGCCGGGTATTGCAAATTCTAGCAATTCATCGAGGATTAGTTCGCTGTTTATAAAGGGTTTTAATGCAGATACGCCGATATATTGACCAAGCTTTCCAGATTCGATGTCGGCCATTGCTTTGACGGCAGAACGTTGGGCAATAACCCTTTCGCCAGTATCCAAAACGTAGACGTCCAAATTGTCCTCTCCGAGATCAATTTTTCCTCGCCATTTCGCGAAGGGCGAGGTCGGGAAGGATGCAGGCTCTCTGGTCGGGCTTGGGGCCGCAACATAGACGGCACTGAACTCCAAAGGATCGACCGTCAGGCCAATCGACGCCCCGGCATCGATGATCTGCTTATGCCATTTGACGGGTATCTTGCCCTTGCTACTCCAATACTGGACCGTGCTGGGTCGTATATTTAGCAATCGAGCTAACTCAGATTGACTACCAAAACGACTGACCATTGCTTGTGCGCGGTTCATAAGAATTTCTCCATTGAGCCGCTATCTACCAAATTTATTTGGTAGAGTCAATTTTCTTTTTTGGTAGAGTGCGGTTTAGTCGCAGGCTTCTTGACAATCTCTATTCGCCTCTCCGCGCTCATAATTTTTACGCGAGCCTTGCCACGCTCTAGATGCCTTCTTATCTTTAGTTTCTTCATTTTTACCCGTGGCGAACGAGGCAATCATGACAGCAGCGCCAATTACTATTCTGCTCGAATCTGGCCTTCTGGTGCTTTAGGCATCGCGCTCCAAAATTTTGCGAATGGATTGCAGTTCAACCAGAATGCCCGTTAGCGCTGTAATTTGGGCTTGAGCACAATTGTAAATAGTCTGGTCTGTCGAATTGAATTCGCTGGCTGCAGAGTCCATCGATTTTTGCATCTGTTCCATCATGTATTCTAAGTTTGCACCAGCCATAAATTCTCCTTTGCTTGTCGCTAAGGTTAACTTAATAAGAAGGAGATTGCACTGTCAAATCTCATACTGAAACACTACAAAATTTTCACCAGCACGGCGCGTCAGAAGCTGCCGCTGACGGTCAACCGGTAGATCAGGCCGAATTCGCGGCTGCGATCCTCGACAAAGGCGACCGGACCATTGCGACGTCCCCTGACGAATCCGCGGTCCAGATCACCGGGCTGACCGAGAAGATCACCAAAGGCGGTGCGGGTGAAATTCTCGCTGCGACCGAACAGATTACCCAGATTGGCTTGCACCGTCAGCCCGAACACATTCTTATGCTCGACAAATATCCAGCTATAGGGCGCGCCCGTGCGGAAGCGGGTGGTCTGGTCGAGACGCAGAAAATCCGAATAGCGGAAATCCTCGACACCGGCGCCCCACGCCCAGTTGCTGCCGGGAATATCGTGACGCAAAGTGGCTTCATAGGTGAATATCTTGTCATCACTGATCCGCCGGTGGATGCCTGTCAGCGGATCGCGCAATGAACTTTTGCGAAGCTCGCCTTCGACATCGAGCTTGGCGCCGGTCCAGCCTATGGAATCGAACAATATGCTGGTCACCATTTCCACGCCATAGCTGGTTGCGCTGTCCAGATTGCCGCGCGCTTCGGTGGTCGCCGTGATAGGGATGGAATCGACGATATCGCTGAATTTCTCGCCATACAAATTGACGGTCAGCGATCCCCACGGTCCCAGTTTCTGAGTCGCTTCCAGTTCCGCGCGCCAGCTTTGCGGCGGAACCAGTTCGGGATTTCCGGCATTGCCGTTATTCTGAGAGACATCGACCGACTGGACGAAATCGAAGAAATTGAGCTGGCCGACCGATCGCTCGACCTTCAGGCTGACGTCGAGATCGGGCTGCGGTCTCCACGCCAGCGAGAGCGAGCCTTTCGGGCGGATGAAAGACCGGCTCTGGCCGGCCGCGCCGCTCTGGCTGATCTTGCTATATTCACCGCCCAATGTTGCCTGCAGCGTCAGTTTCTCGGTCAAGGGGCGCCCATAGGAGCCAATGACTTCACCACGATATTCGGTGACCTTGCTATTGGCGTTGGTCAGAACGACTGGCTGGAATATTCCCTGTGTATCGAGCACCGCCAGCGCGCCTTCATTGTCGAGAAAATTATAGGCGCCTTCGACGCTGATGCCCCAGTCGGTTCCGCCAGCAGTCTTCCAGCCATATTCGGCGCGCAGGATCGACTCGCCCTCGTCGGTCACCGTGTCAAAGCGGCTGCCGTTGGCGGGGGTGGTGCCGTCGGTAAATGTCTGGCCGAAAAAGTCGCTGACCGGACTATGTTCGAAGCGCTGCAAGCCGATAAGCTTCAGGCGACCCCCGCCAAGCCTGAATTCATAGTCCGCACTGAATTCGGCGTTCCATTCATTCTCGCGGCTGGAATAAAGCTCGAAAATATCGGGATGCGCGGCTTGTATGCGGTCGGTGGTCACGCTTTCCCGGCGCCGGTACAGCTGATAGGCGGCATTGGCATTGAACAAAGATCCGCCATCAGCGGCGAGGCTATAGGATCCGCTCAGCTTCGGCGCGTCCTGACGATAGCGCGAGACCTCGTCGCGCTCGAACAACAGATTGCCGAAGCGGTCGGTGACTTGCTCCGGCCCGTCGACGCCATTGCGCGAGGCATCATTTTCCAGCGACAAGGTGAAATCGCCTTTGCCCAGCTTGCCGCTGATCGATGCTTCGCCGGCGAACCAGTTGTTGCCGGCGCGCCGCCACTGCGGTTCCCATTTGAAATTGCCGCTAAGGCCGCTGCTCTCGCTGACGTTGGTGACGAGATTGAGCACCTGGCCGGACAGGCCGGCAATGCTCAGCGTCGCCCCGTCAACAATCTCGATCCTCAAGACGTTGGCGGCGGAAATCCGGCCGAGAAAAGTGAATGCGTCGACATTCTTGCCCGATATGCGAGCGCCATTGATCAGCACATTCTCATCAGCCTGACCCAGGCCGCGTTCGTCACTGTCGCCGGTGTCGATGGTGAAACCGGGCACCTGACGCACCATATCGAGCGCGGTGCGGGGATTGAAACGGGAAAATTGTCCCGCATCATATATCTGCCGGCCGCTTTCGGTGCGCGGCTGCAGCGAGGACAGACTCGCGGTCTGGGCCTGTGCAGCAACCGGGAACAGCGACGAAGCGATCGCCGCAGC
>JBALUX010000151.1:0-6833 GCA_036963725.1 Parasphingorhabdus sp.
CTTGGATACATCCGATGCTGACTCCCGTGGAACGGCGATTCTGGAATCGAGTAGTGGTCTTGTCGGACCGTTCACTGCAAGACGCGGATTGCTGGATTTTTCAAAAAATGCTTACAACGCAACGCTATTTTATGAGAAATATGGTTTGTCAGCGCGTGCGCGTTACACATGGCGCAGTGCATTCCGGACGCTCGATACGGCTGGTGGCGCAAGTCTGGGTAGCACGATTGGCTTCCCGGTAACTACTGCTGCCCGTGGACAGCTCAACGCAGCTATCAACTACGATCTGACAGACAATATCAACATCGGCGTCGAAGGTGTTAATATCACCAAGTCCAAGATCAACCAATATTGTGTGAATGATGGCGCGCTGTTGTGTTTCCAGGGCTTGCCGGACCGGAGGTTTACTTTGGGTGCCAGCGTCAAATTCTAGAGAAGGTCTAGTTGATCACCAGCCGTGAGGCGGCAGGCACAAGGTGGCAAGTGTCCCGAAAACCAAAAGGCGCATGGCGCAGCGGGGCATCCAACCCGCTGCGCCATTTTGCTTGAAACTGGCGTAACTCGGCTGGAGTAGACAATTGGTATGAAGATACGCTAACAGTTGGGGCAGGGTCGAAGTTTCAATTTTTCAACGGGATAACACGGAATATGGGCGAAAAGCGACTTTTCCATAGTGTGGCGGAGCAGATCACCGATCTGATCAAGGACGGTGTATTTCCAATTGGTGCGCGGTTGCCCGGCGAGCGTGAACTGGCTGAACGCTTCGGCGTCAGTCGGGTTACCATCCGCGAAGCCGAAATTGCGCTTCAGGCGATCGGCCGGATCGAAATCAAGACCGGTTCCGGAGTCTATGTCAGTGAAAAGCAGCCTGGTGATGACAGTAGGTTGCCCGACGTCAGTGCCTTTGAATTGACCGAAGCGCGGTCACTTTTCGAAGCCGAAGCCGCCGCCTTGGCTGCGCAGAATATTTCCGACGAAGATATTGCCAAGCTCGGCAGATACATCAAGGAGATGGATTCGAAAGACGATGATATTTCCACTCAGGCCGATCAGCATTTTCATATCACTATTGCCGAGGCGTCCGGCAACGCTGCCATTGTTCATACGATAAAGACTCTTTGGCGGATGCGTGAGGAGCTTCCCGACGTCAAGGCGGCTTATGAATCCGTTTGCGAACATGATGCCAGCACCAGAACCAACGAGCATCAGGAGATCTATGATGCGCTGGCGTCACGCAATCCGTTGGCAGCGAGACAGGCTATGCACAGTCATTTCCGACGCCTGATCGAAGCGATGCTCGATGCTACCGAAAAGCGGGCGCTGGAAGAGGTGCAGCAACGTGCTAATGAAAGCCGTGAACGGTTTCTGTCCACCGCCAAAATTAGCTGACGATTTCTGCTTCGCAAATTAGCCTATACCAATTGGTATAGATAAAACTATAATTTTGGTAGCATGAATTGGTTGACTCTACCCCATTCTCCTGATAGCCCGACTCACAGAAAAGACGAGAGGATCACGGGGAATGTGGACAAGGCGCTGCCTTGCGTTGTTGAGTATCTGGCTGCTGGCGGTCCCCGCGCAGGCCAAAGAATATTTTGTCAAAACTGCAGACGAGTATAACGCGGCGGCAACGAGGCTCGCGGCGGGCGATGCCATCATCCTTGCCAACGGCAGGTGGCATGATTTTGAAATCAAGATTTCCGGCAAAGGCACCAAAGCCAGGCCAATCACCCTCAAGCCTCAAGATCCGGGCAAGGTTTTCCTGACCGGCCAGTCCAACCTTCGCATTGGCGGAGAATATATAGTGGTCACCGGCCTGATCTTTCTCGATGGTTACAGCCCGACCGGAGAGGTCATTTCCTTTCGCAGATCGAAAGACGATCTCGCCCGGAACAGCCGCGTTACGGAAGTGGTGATCGATGGGTTCAGCAAACCCGATCGATATGAGTCCGACTATTGGGTCAGCATGTACGGCAAGAACAACCGTTTTGATCACAACCATCTTGCTGGAAAAACCAACAAGGGCGTGACCTTTGCGGTTCGTCTGGACAGCAAGGACAGCCAGGAAAACAGTCACCGCATCGACCATAATTATTTTGGTCCCCGACCCGTCCTCGGTTCGAATGGCGGCGAGACATTGCGCATCGGCACCAGCAAATATTCGATGTTCGATTCCCGCACGACGGTTGAAAATAACTATTTCGATCGCTGCGATGGTGAAGTCGAGATTATCTCCTCGAAGGCGGGGCGTAATATTTTCCGGGGCAACACGTTTTTTGAATCAAGCGGGACGCTGACGCTGCGCCACGGGGATGGCAATCTGGTCGAAAACAACGTGTTCTTTGGAAATGGCAAGGACCACACCGGCGGCATCCGTGTCATCAATCGTGACCAGACGATCCGCAACAATTATATGGAAGGCCTGCGCGGCAACGGGTTTGCCAGTGCTCTGACCGTGATGAACGGTGTGCCCAATTCGCCTGTCAACCGCTACGTCCAGGTCGACAATGCTATAATCGAGGACAATAGTGTCGTTGACAGCACGCGCATCACATTTGCCGCAGGTGCCGACGCGGAGCGTTCCGCCGCACCGGTGAACAGCCGTTTTCAGCATAATTTGCTCGGCGGGACCGGACCGGATGTCTTTGTCAAAATTCAGGATGATATCAGCGGTATTGCCTTTGCCGACAACCGGATGATCA
This sequence comes from Parasphingorhabdus sp., assembly GCA_036963725.1. GTDB lineage: Bacteria > Pseudomonadota > Alphaproteobacteria > Sphingomonadales > Sphingomonadaceae > Parasphingorhabdus. The sequence goes on from JBALUX010000151.1 coordinate 2,703, forward strand.
GCGGCAAGATCGACAAGCCGGTAGCGGGAATTTCCGAAGGCGAAGCGGCTTTGGTCCGCGCGGAAAATGGCCTACTCTATCCCGAAGCCTCTGATCTGGGTGTATCGCGTGATCTGGTTCCGACGACGCGCGATCAGGTCGGTGTTAGCTGGTATCCCAAGCCGTCGGCAGGTGACCGCTTTGGAGCAGGCAAGGCGGTTTCGGTACGGCCCGGCGAAGACACTCTGACCGAAGCTTTTGCGGCCAGTTCCGACGGCGACCGTCTGATTTTGAGCGCCGGCGACTATCTGGTGAACAAGGTGCTGCCTCTCGACAAGGCCATTTCAATCGAAGGGCCAAAAGATGCCGTGGCAAAAATCAGTTTTGCCCGTCCTTCGCTAGTCGAAATCAGGCAGGGCGGAAGCCTGCGTCTGAGCAATCTGGTCATCGACGGCGAACTGGCGCCGGATTCGGTTGGCAACGCCGTTATCCGGACCACAATTTATCCGATTCAGTCGAACTTCCTGATCGAACTCGACAGCGTCACCGTTGCAAATCTGGATGTGAACAAGTCGTTCCATGTCATCGCACTGGGCAAGAGTTCGTTCGCGGATCGCGTCAGCATCAAGAACAGCAATTTTGCCAATATCTCCGGTTCCGTCTTGCAGGCTGCGTCGGAGACGGAGGATTATGGCCAGTATAATGTCGAATATGTCGATGTGTCGGGTTCCAATTTCAAAGATATTGGCGGTGCCGTTTTCAATGTCTACCGTGGCGGCCGAGACGAAAGTACCTTTGGCCCGCATTTTTCTTTGACCGGCTCCACTTTTATGAATGTCGGACGCGACGGCAACAATGTCACTGGATCGTCCATGGTTCTGCACGGGGTGCAACATAGCGATATCAGCAACAATCGCTTTCTCGATGCCGCACCGGTCAAGATTGTCCACACCGTCGGACGTCCGCAAACCCGCATTTCGGACAATATATCCAAAAACATGCCCGCGCCGATTCTCGAGGAACTGAATTATCAGGGCGTGCATCGCGCTATTCTTGCCGGCAATCAATTTGAAGGCGCAGCAAAGCCATGAAGGGTAACCTCCTTTGGGTCGCACTATGGGCTGCTGCATCTTCTGCCGCCGCGGCAGGGCCAGTCGAACCCTCCCTGACCGGGTCTGTTGCGGCGGCACAGCAATATGCGCCATTATTTAAAAGCGAACTGGAACGCGCCCGGACCTTTGTCGATCAGATGATGGTTGCGGGCGTGGTCGTTCCTGTCCCCAAAGACCCCGGCGGTGGCTACACCCACGAACAACACAAGCGCAACTATAAGGCGATCTACGAAGGCGGCCAGCTCTACCGGATTACCGGCGAACAGAAATATGCCGACTATGTCCGCGATATCCTGCTCGCTTATGCCAAACTCTATCCGATTCTGGGTGAGCATCCGGCGCGTAAGGATAGCCAGGGGTCCGGCCGGATTTTTTGGCAGGTGCTGAACGATGCGATGTGGATGGTGCACGGCATACAGGGCTATGAAGCTATTCGCGCTAATCTTTCAGAGGCCGACCGCAAGAATATTGACGATAATCTGTTCCGCAAGGCAGCGGCCTTCCTCTCCACGGGGTCGGCGCTGACGTTCAGCAAGATCCATAACCATGCGACATGGGCCACGGCTGGCGTCGGTATGACGGGCTATGTTCTGGGCGACAAGGAACTGGTCGATATCGCTCTGCTTGGACTGGACAAAAGCGGACAGACCGGATTTTTACGCCAGAGCGAACTGCTCTTTTCACCCGACGGCTATTATACCGAAGGTCCCTATTATCAGCGCTTCGCACTGAAGCCCTTCGTCGTGTTCGCCGGGGTGATTGAAAAAAACGATCCCGCGCGCAAGATTTTCGAGCATCGCGATGGCATATTGCTGAAGGCACTGCGCACCACGATCCAGCTGACCTATGACGGCTATTTCTTTCCGTTCAACGACGCGATCAAGGACAAGAGCCTCCAGACCGACGAGCTCTATCACGGCGTCGCCATTGCCTATCGCAAGACACGCGATCCCGGGCTGCTGTCGATTGCGCAATGGCAGGGGCGCACTGTGCTCACCGATGATGGCAAGCTGGTCGCCGATGATCTGGCCGCCGGCAAGGCACGACCCTTCCCGTTCAAGTCGCTGTTGCTTAGCGATGGCCCCGAAGGCAATCAGGGCGCGGTCGCGATCCTGCGCGAAGGTGATAGCACAAGCGGTCAGGCACTGGTCGCCAAAAACAGCTCCCAAGGCATGGGGCACGGCCATTTCGACAAGCTCAGCTGGCAATATTATGACAATGGCAACGAGATTGTCAGCGACTATGGCGCCGCGCGTTTCCTGAATATCGAGGCCAAGGAAGGCGGTCGCTATCTGCCGGAGAATGAAAGCTGGGCGAAGCAGACCATTGCCCACAATACGCTAGTGGTTGACGAGAAGAGTCACTTTGACGGAGATGTGAAGGTCGCGGATGCAATCGCACCAAGGCAACTCTATTTCTCTGACGCTGACGGCGCGCAAATAAGTTCGGGAGTGATCGAGGGTGCCTATCCCGATACCCGCTTCACCCGGACAGTGGCACTATTGTCGGTGGACGGAACATCCGCTCCCCTCGCACTCGATATCGTGCGGGTGCAGTCCGGAGCCTCGCATCAATATGACCTGCCGCTCCATTATCAGGGGCATATCATGCGGGTCGGGTTTGCAACCGGGTCCAATATTGCGGCGCGACCGGTGCTGGGAACCGGCAATGGTTATCAGCATATCTGGGTTGATGCTGCCGGACAGCCCCAGGGGCAAAACGGATTTGTCACAACATTGCTTGACGGCCGGTTCTACACCTATCGATTTGTGCCGCAGCAGGGCGCCGAAGCCATTCTGGCGGAAATCGGCGCCAATGATCCCGATTTCAATCTGCGCCGCGAACCGATTATAATCCAGCGGGTCAGGAGCGCGCAAAATACGACCTTTGTCAGCATGCTGGAATCGCATGGTCGTTACGATGGTGCTGCGGAACAGACCGTTGGCAGCGACAGCCAGATAAAATCACTCAGCCATGAAAGCATCAATGGCTCGGACATTGTCTTTGTGGAAACATTGGAAGGCAAGAAGGTCGCACTCGCCGTGTCCTATGATTCCGATCCCAAAAAGAAGCATTCAGTGAAGGTTGGCGATCAAATGCTGAACTGGACCGGGTTTGCAGCACGCATCGATCTCCCAGCTGGAAAGGCGAAGCGATGACCGCAACCGTGCAAAACCGCAGCGAGACATTTGTTCAGGCTACGGACGTGCCACTGGAAACATTGGGCGAGGGGATTACGCGGCAGATATTGACCTATGGTCCCGATCTCATGCTCTGCCGTCTGTGGTTTGAAACGGGCTCCGTCGGCGACGTGCACCAGCACCCGCACGGGCAGATCAGTTACATCGAATCGGGCCGGTTTCTATCTATGGTGAACGGCAAGGAACAGGAGCTGGCAGTCGGCGACAGCGTCATAATATCGCCCGATACCGATCATGGTCTCAGCTGTATCGAAGCCGGCTCTCTGCTCGACATATTCAATCCTGCACGGGAAGACTTTTTGGCAACGGGGGGAAGATAAATCGTGAGCGCTGTGAAAAAAGTCGGCAATTTCCGTTGGGTCATCGTCAGTCTCGTCGCCTTGGCGACAATCATCAACTATATCGATCGCGGTGCGCTCGGATTTCTGTGGCCGGAAATTTCCGAAGATATCGGCCTGACCAAAACCGACTATGCGATCATATTGAACGTCTTCACTTTTGCCTATGCTTTCGGGCAGACGCTGTTCGGCAAGATCTTCGACTGGATCGGGACACGCCTCGGCTTCGTGTTGTCGATCGTCGTCTGGTCGGCAGCTACGATGTTGCATGCCGCCGCAACCGGCCTGATGAGCTTTGCGGTGTTCCGGGGATTTCTCGGTCTGTCCGAGGCAGGTAACTGGCCGGGTGCGACCAAGGCCAATGCCGAATGGTTCCCGATCAATGAACGTGCGCTCGCCCAAGGTGTTTTTAATTCCGGAGCGGCGATCGGGGGGATCATTTCCGCGCCGATCATCGGCATCCTCTTTGTCTTTCTGGGCAGCTGGCAAGCGACCTTCATC
>JBALUX010000152.1:0-6779 GCA_036963725.1 Parasphingorhabdus sp.
GCGGTCGACGGATCTTATTCGTTACATCCGGACCAAAAAAGCAAAGTCAAAAAAGACCCGTTCGTCCTGAGCCTGTCGAAGGACCGAGGCAATCACCATTGTCCCCCGGCAATTAATCTAAAGGCCGCGCCGGTTTGACGAGCCCGTGATCGGGTTAGCATAGCGCGCACCCGTCCTTCGACAAGCTCAGGACGAACGGGAGCGGGGTGCTGGCCGAAAGAGATGACTGGAGCGGGTGCTTGGTCGATTTCCGGGCGGTCGGTGATTGAACGGAAATAGGCGAGCCAAACACACCCCGTTCGTCCTGAGCCTGTCGAAGGACCGAGGCATTCACCATTGTCCCCCGGCAATTAATCTAGAGGCCAGCGCCGGTTTGGCGAGCCTGTGATTGGGTTAGCATGGTGCGCACTCATCCTTCGACAGGCTCAGGACGAACGGAAGAGGATGAGCTGCCTCAAGCGTCAAGGTGTGACACAACAAATCTCCGTTCGTGCTGAGCTTGTCGAAGTACGAATTCGCACACTCCATCCTCAAGAACGACATCGGGCCAGTTCGGATATCAAATCCCAGTCACCATCAATCAACGCCCGCTTTTTCGCCCGCGACCAGCCCTTTATCTGGCGCTCCGCGGCAAGGGCTTCTTCGCGTCTGGAAAAACTCTCGCTCCAGACCAGCTCAACCGGACGCCGACTGGACGTATAGCCGCCGATAGTTCCGGACTGATGCGCGGCAACGCGGGCCTCAAGATTATCGCTGTGCCCGACATAGAAATGCCCATCCGCACATCTCAGCATATAGGTCCAGAATGCCATGGCCGCACGATAACGCGCACCCGTCCTTCGACAAGCTCAGGACGAACGGAAGAGAACGTTTGGCCTAAACTGTTAAGACACGGGAGCCGATACACCCCGTTCGTCCTGAGCCTGTCGAAGGACCGAGGCACTCACAAAGCCAAAGGCTGGCGAGTTCAGTATGACGAACAATAAGTCCGCAAGTTATAAACCTTGTTTTTTGAAAGTCCGCCAAATCCAACGACCAAGAAATCCTATAACAAGAGCCCCCAACATCCAGACCAATTGATATAGTCCAGCCAGCCCAAGCCATGGGTGTGCATGGTCACTTCCTAACATTTGAATGACTTGGAATATGGTCGGCACCAAAATCAACAGTTCTATAACCAACAAATATAGCAACCATTGACGAGGTGATTTCCAGGCAGCGAATATGAAAACAATTATCGGGATTAGGAAAAGCCGCTCGCCAATGCTCTGTTCCTCCAACGAAAAATAATATGAAGCCCAGCCGGGAAACATATTTTCCAACATTATTGAAATCGCGATCAAATAACCGATCGGAAAAACAATCCCGAAAGATCTCAACGCACGTTGCATTTTACGCGCGGCTCCTCACGTCGCCGAATAACCGGAACATCGCTCTTCACCAGGCGGTATCTTGCGATGCCGAGCGCCGCGGGCAAATGCGCCCCGCGCATTTGCGGTTAACCGCCTCACTCCCACTCAATAGTCCCCGGCGGTTTACTCGTATAATCATAAACCACCCGGTTAATCCCCTTCACCTCGTTGACGATCCGCGTCGATACGCGGGTCAGGAAGCTGGCGTCGAAGGGGTAGACGTCGGCGGTCATGCCGTCGGTGCTGGTGACGGCGCGCAGGCCGCAGACATTGTCATAGGTGCGCTGGTCGCCCATCACGCCGACGGTCTTGACCGGGAGCAATACGGCGAAAGCCTGCCAGATCGCATCATAGAGGCCAGCGTTACGGATTTCCTCGAGATAGATCGCATCGGCCTTGCGCAATATATCGCAGCGTTCCTTGGTCACTTCGCCGGGGATGCGGATCGCGAGACCCGGTCCAGGGAACGGGTGGCGACCGACGAACTGGTCGTTCAGGCCGAGTTCGCGCCCGAGATCGCGGACCTCGTCCTTGAACAGTTCGCGCAACGGCTCGACCAGTTTCATGTTCATGCGTTCCGGAAGCCCGCCAACATTATGGTGCGACTTGATCGTCACGCTCGGCCCGCCGGTGAATGAAACGCTTTCAATCACATCGGGATAAAGCGTGCCTTGGGCGAGGAAATCGGCGCCGCCAACGCGGGCCGATTCTTCATCAAACACTTCGATAAATTCGCCGCCGATGAATTTGCGCTTCTTTTCCGGGTCGGAGACACCGGCAAGGCCAGCCATGAAGCGCGCCTCGGCATCGACTACAACCAGCGGTATATTATAATGGTCGCGGAACAGTGTCTCGACCTGCTCGCGCTCGTTCATCCGCAGCAAGCCATGATCGACAAAGACGCAAGTCAGCTGGTCGCCGATCGCTTCGTGGATCAGGATCGCCGCCACCGAACTGTCGACGCCGCCGGACAGGCCGCAGATGACTTTCTTGTCGCCAACCTGCTCGCGGATTTCGGCGATCTTGGCATCCTTATATTCCGCCATCGTCCAGTCACCGGGGCAGCCGCAAACATGGCGGACGAAATTGGCGATCATCTTGCCGCCGTCGGGCGTGTGGACAACCTCCGGGTGGAACTGGGTGCCATAATAGCGCCGCTCGTCGTCGGCGATCAGCGCAAAGGGCGCGCCTTCGGTGGTCGCGACAATCCGGAAGCCGGGCGCAAATTCGGTGACCTTGTCGCCGTGGCTCATCCACACCTGATGCTTGTCGCCGACCTTCCACAGGCCGTCGAACAACACGCATTCTTCGCTTATCTCGATAAAGGCCCGGCCGAATTCGCCGCCAAAGTCTCCGCCCGAACCCGATTCCACCGTGCCGCCGAGCTGGTGGGTCATCACCTGCTGGCCATAGCAGATGCCGAGGATCGGCAGGCCGCTTTCAAAAATCACATCCGGCGCGCGCGGGCTGCCTTCGTCGGGCACTCCGGCGGGTGAACCGGACAAGATGATCCCCTTGGGTTTCAGCCGGTGAAAGGCCTCCTCCGCCGTGTTGAACGGGGCGATCTCGGAATAGACCCCCGCTTCGCGCACCCGGCGGGCGATAAGTTGCGTAACCTGAGAGCCGAAATCGACGATCAGGATGGTTTCTTCATGAGCTATGGACATGGCTTAGGCGCTTAGTGGGCCGCCCCATTCGAGTCTAGTGCCTTTGTCTCTTGTCGCCGCAAAATCCGGCCCGGCTCAGGCGGTGGCAAGCTCGCCGAGAAAGACCGCCAATATCACACCGATTGCGGTCGCTACGCCGGCCATATGATGGTCCTCCTTATAGGCTTTGGGAAAAACCTCGGTCGCGAGCGAGGCGACCACGGCACCGGCGGCAAAGCAGCGGGTCGCGGCCAGCACATGCGGGGAAACGCCTTCCAGCGCGAAATATCCGATGATCGCTGCGGCGGATAATATCAGAGCGGTCATCGTCCACAGTCCCAGCGTCTTGCCCCTGGACAGCCCGTTGCCGACCATCTGCTTGGCCCCGCCCGCAGCTTCGGGCAGGTTGGAGAGCAGGATCGATCCGGCCAATGCCGCCACTTCAATCGGCGCCGCCCCGATCAGGGCGACCCCGAGCGCCAGATTTTCCGGCACCCCGTCCAGCGTGATCGCTGCGAGCAACCCGCCGCCGCCTTCCGCGCCCCATTTTTCGTCAATCCAGTAATCAACGACCGAGAACACAGCTGCTCCGGCCGCCACAGAGCCTAGCCCGACCCAGAGATTGCTTTGCTCGACGGCGGGTTGAATCATCTCGCTGACCAGCGAGACAATCAGCGCGCCACCAGCCAGAGCAATGACAAAGCCTTCGGTCTTGCTCGATATCTTCCCGTAAACGCCCCAGAGCGCGCCCGCGATCAGCGCCGCCGAAACCACCACCACGACAAGAAAGGTCATCAACATGTCGGAATAACGCCCCTCTTCAAACTAGGTTGCCCGAGCCCATAATACCGACAGTGCCCCTGCGAAGGCAGGAGCCCATCTCCAGCACTCCCGTCGCCAGAGACAGGTCGATCGTCGCGCTCCGGCCGCGGCATTGCGCGAACAAAAACCATTCCGTCCAAACGCAGCATCGGGAGATGGCCCCCCGCCTGCGCGGGGGCACCTCCTATCCCTCGACCATATCCCGTAGCTCGGTTTTCAAACCTTGCCCGAGTTTCATATTGGTAGCGGCCTTCGGCGCATGATACACGTCGGCAGCTCGAAAATTTGAGAGAACCGTTAAAGCTGACAATATTTCTTGCCGTTAATCTCTTCATCTCGCCCATGGGCAGAGATCACGTGCAATCTCCTGTAATTGTTTTCCGATGATTTATCGGTAGAAATTGAGCTGCTCAATTCTGTCGTATGAGCATCACAGGCTGTGACGATAAGATTCCAATCATCAAACCATTCAATTTTATACGGCCACCCCCCTGCAGAACTATAGACTTGTTTGGTAATTTGTATGGATTCATCGTCGCGATAGCTTAATTCCACTCGCCCCTGCGGCGAACAACAAGTCCCCAGATCGGTCACAAACAGCTTGGCAGTCATAGATCCATCGGGCGAGCGAACCGTCTCCATCAACTTTTCCTGAGATGCACATGCAGCGATCAACAGCAAAAAGATGAGCGCAATGCCCCTCATGCATTTGCCTCGACCATATCCCGCAATTCCGTCTTCAAAATCTTCCCGATATGACTGCGCGGCAGTTCGTCGATCAGGCGCAGTTCCGAAACCCGCTGGGTCTTGCCGAGATTGGCATTGGTCGCCGCCTTCAGCGCCTCCAGATCAAGCGTCACACCAGCCTCCGCCACAACAAAACCGACCGGCGTCTCGCCCCATTGCCGCGAGGCGACGCCGATGACAGCCGCATCGGCGACACCGGTCTGCGCCATCAGCGCTTCTTCCAGATCGCGCGGATAGATATTGAAACCACCCGAGATAATCATGTCCTTGGTCCGGCCCATCAGCGTGATAAAGCCATCCTCGTCGACCTTGCCGATATCGCCCATCCGCTGCCAGCGGTCGCCATTTTCGTCATACCAGCTGGCTTCCTCGGTCTTCTCCGGCTGGTTCTTGTAGCCCGACATCATCGTCTGTGACCGGCCGACCAGTTCGCCCATTTCGCCCGCCGGTAGCCGGTTGAGCTGCTCGTCGATCGTGATCACCTCGCTGCCGCCCCAAGCGATACCGACCGTGTGCAATTTGTCGGGATGTTCGTGGCACAGCAACAGACAGACCACGCCGCCCTCGGTCATCGAGTAGATCTCGATCAGCCCGCCGGGCATCCGTTTCAGAACCTCCGCCTTCAGCTCCGCCGAGAATGGCGCGCTGGTACAATATTTATGGGTCATGGCGCTCAGGTCAAAATCGTCAAAGCCTTCATAATCCATCAGCCGCTGATATTGGACCGGCACCAGCATCGTATGGCTGGCGCGATGCTCCTCCGCCAGTTCGAGCCAGCGCTGGCAATCGAATTTGCCCATCATCACCAGCGTCCCGCCATAGGCAATGGTCGGCGTGAACAGCGCCAGCGTCGTGTTCGAATAGAGCGGCGTCGACAGCAAGGTGACCTGCCCCGGCTGACCATAGCCGGTCGCCTCGCCCACCGCCGCATGATACCAGCGCATCTGGCGGCTGTGGACAATGCCCTTGGGCGTGCCGGTGGTGCCGCTGGAATAGATGATATTATAAGGGTCTTTGGGACCGACGCCGAGATCCGCTGGCGTCGCACCTTCCTCCGCCATCCAGTCCAAGATCACCGGCGCGTCGTCCACCGCCTGATCGAGCATGACATGTTTGAGCGCAGGCAATTTTTCGCCGCTCTCCAGCAGCTCGGCGCGCTTGGCGCTATCAATGAACAAATGCATCGCGCCGCTGTCCGCCATCATATTCGCCAGCTGCGTCGGCGTCGCCGAAGTGGTCAGCGGCGCTGCACAACCACCCGCAACAATCGCGCCGAGATAGGCCAGCGCATAACGCACCGTGGTGGTCCCGAGAATCGCAACCGCCTGCCCCTTTTGCAGACCATCCGCCTGCAACTGCGCCGCAATCCGGTTGACCTGCGCGGCGGTCTCCGCCCAACTCAGTTTCTCCACACTGTCATCCAGCGCGATCCGGTCGGGCTGGTTGACGGCATGGGCGTTGATCAGATCTGCGATTTGGCCAAAGGGCTGTTCGAGATAGCGGGCGGGATCTATATGTTTCATCAAGCGATTAATTCCGCATATCGGCTCGAGATGCAATCGCTTTCCGCGCGGTTTGTTCTTTTGAACAGGTAGGGAAGATTTTCACGCGAAGACGCGAAGGCGCTAAGGGTGATAGTTATTGACGATCCGTTTGAGACCTAATTTGAAAGTTGGCACACCGAGATTCAACTGCGTGGCCAGACCATCGTCATTGCGAGGAGCGCAGCGACGCGGCAATCTAGAGCGTCTTGCCCCAATCATCAGCGCGTACCGCTCTGGTTTGCCACGCTGCGCTCGCAATGACGGCCTTGGCACAAGTGTAAAAACACTCACCTTCACTGCCCCAATCACTTGCCTCTTCGCGCCTTAGCGTCTTCGCGTGATAAAACTAACCCGCCACCAGCACCACATAAGTGCTCTCGACCCAGCCGCTCTTGCACGGGCCGTCATAATTGCGTTTGGCGCGCACCGGAGAGGATACGCCGCAGTCGACCGGTGTGTCCGCCGCCGGATCGGACGGCTTGTCATAGACAATCCCGAACCATTGCTGGTCGATGCTGCGGGTACAGATGTAAACGGTCTGGCCGGCGGCAAGGCTGTCGATTTTTTCGGCAGCGTCAAAGGGCGCGCTGAGCACCGGCAGCGATCCG
>JBALUX010000153.1:0-6776 GCA_036963725.1 Parasphingorhabdus sp.
CGACAAAATGCTCGCCCCTGGCGACCGCGCGCCTGACCATATGGTTGATCCAATATTGGCCGGTCACCGCCATGAACAGCGCGATGACCAGACTGACCTGCCAGCCAGCATAAGCGGTGGTTCCGAGATATTCCATCGGGATCAGATTCTGGATTTCCGGGCTGCCGGCGCTGGTCATCGTGAAGGTCACCGACCCGAAGGCCAAGGCTGCAGGGATGAAGCGCCTCGGCAGGTCCGCCTCGCGAAACAGATGGACGGCGAGCGAATAAACGCTGAACGACACGATGAATACGCTGACCCCGCCATAGGTGAGGATCGCGCAGGCGGCGACCACGGCGAGCACAGCATGTTTGATCCCGATCTTCTCGATAACCCAATGCGCGACGCTGGCGGCAGCGCCGCTGGCCCCCATGATCTCGCCGAATATCGCGCCGAGCAGGAACATGAAAAACCAGCTTTTGAAGAAGCCGACAAAGCCATCCATATAGGCCGTCGCGAAATCCGGAGCGCCTGCTGCGGCGAGCGGTGGCAGCCACGCAATACCGCTGGTCAGCGCGACAACCGCCGCGGCGACCGGTCCGGCAATCAGGATATTCACCCCGCGCACCGTCATCCAGATGAGCAGCGCCAGTCCGCCAATAAGTCCGATTGCCGATAGCATTTCTGTCCCCCGTTTCTGGCAAGCCTAGTGGCAGAGGGCAGGGAGGCGGTGCAAGGATTTTATCCTCTCCCGCAAGGGGAGAGGAAACTAAAGCCTCTGCAGCTTGCTGCTTAGGCGACGTTGGTGAGGGCGCGTCTGGCCGCTAACCCCTCACCGACTCCGACTAACCGCCTTCGCTAAAGCTACGGCGCCAAGTCTCCGTTGTCCTCTCCCGCAAGGGGAGAGGAAAAGGTTATCAGATCACCTGCGCTCTATTCTCGTCGCGATGCTTTTTCAGATATTTCATAAACGGCGTGCCGCCGGTGCCGACCTCGGTATCATTACCTGTGCCGCTTTTCGCCTGCTTGTTGATATAGCTGGCCGCATATTCCAGATGCCGCGTGCGGAAGCGCGCAACTTGCTCGACGCTGGCGTTAAAGGCCTTCCTGAGCGCCGGATCGCCGCTGGCAATGGCAAATTCCCGCAATTTGCTCTGTTCGCGCAGATCCTCAATGAAGCGCCGGTGCTGGACCGGGCGATAGGCGTGCAATTCGTCGAGAAAATTGCGCAACGGGTCATTGCCATGCTGCACCTGGAATAGCGCATCCATGCTCGGTACAATCGAGCTTTGCGACCCGGTCTGACCGCGAAACGACTTTCCCTCGCCCTGATATTTCTCGACGCCTTCGTAGAACAGGCCGTCGGGGAGCGCCGGATTGTTCGCCCAGCCGTGGATATAGGGCCGCACGCGCTGATAATAGATATAGGGATCGCAGCGGTCCGGCATCCGGTCAAATATCGCGTTTACCGTGTCCCAATGGCCGTCCATTTCCTCAAGCAGCACCGTCGTTCTGGCAATGTCTTTCGCACGGACTGCCTCGACCAGATCGCAGGCAAGTTCGAGAAGCGGACCGGCCGCTGCCTCGATCGCCACATGGATCAGGACGAACCAGTTCTCATCCGCTCCACCGTAGAAATTCTGCACCATATAGACATTGTCGAGCGTGATCGGACCATTGCGGTCCAGCCGCGCCCAATTGTCGAGCACATAGCCGCTATAGGGCAGCAATGGCGCCTGATCGAGCCGGTCGGCAAGGGCCACCATCGGCCGGGCAAGATTGGCGGGCAGGGCGGCCGGCGCGTCGCTCTCGCCCCAGACATAAGCCTGCACGAGGAAAGAATAGCGGACCATCGCGACCCGGACCTGTTCCTCGGGCGCATTGGCGGCCCAGTCGGAAAGATCAAGCGCCGGCAATTGCTTCAGCCAGTGTCGTACCCTTCCGGTGGTCATCAGGCCGGACAGATTGTCTGCGGCCTTGTTGATCGGGGCAAAAATATCGGGGAGGTCGATATCGACTATTTCGAAATGCGAAAGAAATCCGCGCGATGCGGACATATCATAATCGGACAATTTCATAGGGTCACCATCGGCGCAAGCGCGGGTTGGGCCGCTTGCGCAACAGCAGGATGGTATCAAATGAAATCAGATCGGGCAAATCGATTTTTGACCGTCGCTCTCCGGAGCAGCTTATCGCTTGGTTGACGCGCTTTGCCTCGTAAAATTCATTCGTTCAGGAACCATAGAGTGGCTGCGGTGTTTACTGGATAACGGAACATGATCGAGGAGAATGACGATGACTATATGGGCAAAACAATTGGCGCTGGCCACTGCCGCTGCTTTCAGCCTGAGCGCTTGTGCGCAAAATTATGCCGCCGAGGGTGCTGGCGCGGGCGCTGCAGCGGGCGCGGCGATTGGGGCGATCACCGGCGGTAACGTGCTGGAAGGCGCCGCTATCGGCGCTGCAGCCGGAGCAGCCGGTGGTTATTTTATCGACAAGAACGACGGCTGTGACGGTTATGACCGCAACGGACGGCTGGACGACGATTGCTACGGAACGCGGGGATATCCCAGAGACCCTAGATAATATTGCAGATTTTGGTCCGGGGCGCGGTTTCACTGGCTTGGCACCGCGCTCTGGGCTAACGCCCGCCGATGACCGGCGCGTCCCTTGATCTGCGAGAGCAACACCCCTGGCGGCATGAACTGCGCGTCACCTTGGCGCTTGCCTGGCCGCTGATCCTCTCAAACCTGACGATGGCGCTTATCGGCGCGACCGACGTTCTTATGTTAGGCTGGCTCGGAGCGCGCGAGCTGGCCGGGGCCACGCTGGGTTTCAACCTGGCGATGACTGCAGCGATTTTCTGCATGGGTCTGATCACCGCTTCGGCCCCGATGATGGCGACCGAAATCGGCCGGATGCAGCATAGTGTAAGGGATGTCCGCCGGACCTTCCGCCAGGCAATGTGGGCCGCGGTCGCGGTTCTGATACCCTTCTGGATCCTGCTCTGGAACACCGAAAGCCTGTTGCTTTTATTCGGTCAGGAGCCTGATCTCGCGGCCATAGCCGGCACCTATATCAGCGCCTATATGTGGTCGATCCTGCCGTTTCTGTTCTTCCTCATATTGCGCAATTTCATTTCAGCACTGGAGCAGCCTGTCTGGGCGCTGATCATCAGTGTCATCGGCGTATTATCCAATGCATTGTTCAACTATGCATTGATCTTCGGCAAGTTCGGCGTGCCCGAATTCGGCGTTGTCGGCGCCGGTATCGGCAGCGTGATGACCAACGTCCTGATGTTCGCAGGCATGGTGCTGGTGGTGCTGCTGCACAAGCGTTTCCGCCGCTATCATCTGTTCGGGCGCTTCTGGCGCAGTGATTGGCCGCGCTTTCGCGCTATGTGGAAACTTGGCCTGCCGATTGCCATCACCATGGGACTGGAAGGTTCCGTATTCGGTGTCGCCGCCTTGTTGATGGGGCTGATCAGTGCAGAATCCGTAGCCGCACACGCGATCGCTCTACAACTCGCCGCCTTGACCTTCATGGTGCCGATGGGGCTGGGGCAGGCCGCGACCGTGCGTGTCGGCATTCAATATGGCCGGAAAAATATTGCCGGCATCACGCGCGCAGGCTGGGTCAGCTTCGTGCTGGGTACATCCTTCATGGCAGCGATGGCGCTGGTGTTCGTCCTCGCTCCCGATTTTCTGATCTCGATGTTCATCGACGCCAGCGCGCCCGGCAATGCAGAAGTCGCGTCGCTGGCCGTCAGCTTTCTGGCGATTGCTGCTATCTTCCAGATCGTCGACGGGGCCCAGGTTGTCGGCGCCGGTATGCTCCGTGGCCTGCACGACACGACCGTGCCGATGCTTTTTGCACTGATGGGCTATTGGTTCATCGGCATAGGCCTGGGAGCCGGTCTTGCCTTCTGGCAGGGCTGGGAAGGCGTCGGCATCTGGACCGGTCTGGCCGGAGGACTGAGCGTGGTCGCCGTATTGATGCTGGGTCGATGGACGATGCGAGCGAAGCTGGGTCTGCTGCCGTAATCGACCCACAGGGATGCGCCGTTAGGGCCCAATTCGGTTTCCCGAATATCTCCGGTTTCCATTCAGGAATATTGCGTATGTCAGTCATGTTTTCATCCCGTTAATGGCCTCAGTCAGAAACCAAACGGGGATTTAATGACATGAAGAATACATTGAAACTTGCCGCTGCTGTGGCAGCACTGGCGATGAGCGGAACAGCGATAGCCGGTTCCACCGACGGCAAGATCCAGATCAAGGCTTTGGCCACGCTGGTTGCCCCCGACGGCAAGATCACGTCCATCGAACGGGACGATATCGGACTGCCCGCCGGCACCCAGACCAAGGCCGACGACAATTTTGTGCCGACCATCGCCGCGGAATATTTTTTCACTCCCAATATCTCACTGGAAACCATCTGCTGCGTTACCCAGCATGACGTGACCGGGACCGGACCTTTGGATGGCGCCGGACTTGTTTCCAACGCAAATATCATACCGGCGACCCTCACCGCGAAATATCACTTCGGCGACGGTAGCGGGTTCAAACCCTATGTCGGCGTCGGGCCGACCTATTTCATTTTCATCGACGAGAAAGCCGGTGATACGGCGCAGGCGCTGGGCGCGACACGGCAGAAGATGAACGACAAGGTCGGCGTCGCCTTGCAGGCCGGGTTTGATCTGCCGATCAATGACCGGGGGCTGGGTCTCAGTGTTGACGCCAAGCGCTATTTCGTCAACACGACGGCCCGCTGGTTTGCCGGTGATACCGAAGTTTTGCGGACCCGTCACAAGATTGATCCCTGGGTGATCAGCGCTGGCCTGGCCTATCGTTTCTGAACATCTGGCATTTTGATCGCAACCAAGATGGCCGGGAAGCAATGCTTCCTGGCCATTTTGACTTGCGCCTGAGTAACAGTCTAGAAGGGCAATAGGCCCTGATAATCTGCCATGCGGTAGCCGTTTTTCAAACGGGCACCCAGGCTGAGCAGAAAATAGTGACTGACAATCTCAGCCTGCTGTTCGATGCCGTATTGGGCGAAACCCTTGCCCGGCAGCAATTCATAATCATAGCGGCAGAAGGGATGGCGCGCCAATGGCAGAAAGACGCCTTGCTGGTGCTGCCAGACATGGACCATTTCGTGGATGAACAATGCCTGGATATTCCGCGATGATCCGCAGAAGTCATCGCAGAACAGATCACTTTTCGGATGGAACCAGAGATTGCCGTCCGGCGCCATGGTTACCCGGGGGTTCTGGAACAGCCACCATTTGCGGTTAAAGACCGTCACCCTGTCATAGTCGATCGCTTGCCCGAAGACGGACAGGCACAGTGAGACTTCGGGTCCGGTCAGCGCACGGCCTGTCACTTGAATGCTTTATTCTTCGGAAACCGGCGCGGGGTCGCCGACTTTTTTGACCGCGGCTTCAATCTCGATCCGGTCATCGTTGGAATAGATCAAGGTCATGGTCAGCAATCCGCGCTTCTTTGATCCTTCGCCCACGCCCCAGATCATCAGATGCTTTCCGCGTGGTTCGAGTTTCACCGTTTTCCCGGCAGGGACCGGGATCGACTTGAGCTTGGCCATGCTGGCCACGCCATTTTCCTCGGTTGTCTCGTGCATCTCGATCCGCAGCACATCGTCGGCGGTGACACTGACCAGCTCGACATCCACTCTGCCACCGTGCAGATCCATGTAGCCCGCCGACGGATTGCCATCCACAGGAGACAGGTTGACGACCGCTTTGTCCGCGAAAAGTATGTCTCCCTGACCACATGAAGCGAGCAAAAATGACGCGGATGCGGCTAGCATGATAGAGATTTTGTTCATGATGATACCTCGTTAAACCGTTGTAATTCTGTCCCGATATGGGTGTTTTGCGTTGATTTTTCAAATGTACGATGTCTCACGTCTTGTGCCAAGGAAAATGCCACCTATATCGCTTGACGAAGCCGTAACGGTGCCACTTGACTAGGGCCGGGCGGCAATTTTGCTAATGTTAGAAAATTGATTGAGGGATTTATGGGTAAAGTTATCGGAATTGATCTTGGCACCACCAACAGCTGTGTTGCCGTTATGGATGGCGGCAAGCCAAAGGTTATTGAAAATTCGGAAGGCGCACGGACCACACCGTCTGTCGTCGCATTCACCAAGGATGGCGAGCGCCTGATTGGTCAGCCGGCCAAGCGTCAGGCTGTCACCAATCCGGAAAGCACGATTTTCGCCGTGAAGCGTCTGATCGGTCGCCGGTTCGATGATCCGATGACGAAGAAAGACATGGAATTGGTTCCCTATGAAATCGTCAAGGGTTCCAATGGCGATGCATGGGTGAAAGCCGGTGGCGAAGATTACAGCCCGTCGCAGATCTCTGCTTATACCCTGCAGAAGATGAAAGAGACGGCAGAAGCCTATCTTGGCGAGACCGTGACCCAGGCCGTGATTACCACGCCTGCCTATTTTAACGACGCCCAGCGTCAGGCAACCAAGGATGCCGGTAAAATTGCCGGTCTCGAAGTATTGCGTATCATCAACGAGCCAACCGCTGCGGCGCTGGCTTATGGCCTCGACAAGAATGACGGCAAGACCATTGCTGTTTATGACCTCGGCGGCGGTACATTCGATATTTCGATCCTGGAAATCGGTGACGGTGTTTTCGAAGTGAAATCGACCAACGGCGACACGTTCCTCGGCGGTGAAGATTTTGATGCCAAGCTGGTCGAGTTTCTCGCCGCAGACTTCAAGAAAGCCGAAAACATCGACCTGACAAAGGACAAGCT
>JBALUX010000154.1:0-6747 GCA_036963725.1 Parasphingorhabdus sp.
GTTCATGGCCTTCATGAGCTGGGTGGTGGTGTCGCTGCCGCCGGCCGAGGGCTGGGAGGGGCAGGCCGCCTATGAAAGCGTATTCGGCCAGGTCCCGCGCATCGTCGCGGCGTCAATTGTCGCCTTCTGGGCCGGTGAGTTTGTGAACAGCTATGTGATGGCGCGGATGAAAGTCTGGACGCAGGGCAAGGCCCTGTGGAGCCGGACAATAGGGTCGACGGTGGTAGGACAGGGCGTCGATAGCCTGATCTTCTATCCGCTGGCATTCTGGGGGCTTTGGGAGCCTTCGGTGGTATTTACCGTGATGGTGACCAACTGGGCGCTGAAAGTATTGTGGGAGGCTGTGCTGACGCCGGTGACCTATCTGGTGGTCGGATGGCTCAAGCGGCGTGAAGGCATCGACATCTATGATGAGGGCACCGATTTCACGCCGTTTAGCACCTCGACCTAGATAAGCGTGCCGTCCTTTTCCGCCTTGCGAGCATAGAGATATAGCGCGACCGCGGTAACCGGGACCAGAATCGGCATGATCCACTCGCCGCCGATCAGAACATTGGCATAGTCGAAAGCCAGGAAGAGCCCGCCGAACTGGATGATAACGGCGATCATCGAGAGCAGAAATAGTCTGACAGCAATACGCTTTCGCAAAAGCAGCGCGATGGAGCCGACAAATCCCGCAAATACCGCAGTAGCGAAAGCGCCGGTCAGCCAGAAGGGCTGACTGACAAACATTTGCTGCTGTTCCGGACGAAGCGCTGCGAAAGACTCTGCGCTCATCATGAATTGCTGAAAATAGGCGCCGAGGCCCATGATATTCCACAGCAGCGCAACAACGCCGATGATCCAGAACCAGATTGATGGTTTCGCCTGTACTGTCATTCTATCCTCCCGCAGTCGCCGCATAGTGCAACTCCCGTGGTTGCCAATCAAGTAGAATGAACGATGGGCGGAAGGTAGAGGTTTCCGGCTGTCTTATCATGCTGGAAAAGGCTGATAAAATCCGGGGGGGATTGAAGATGCCGCGCCAGCAGGGCTGTTGATGATGCTCAAAACCGTTGAGTGATTATATCAATCAGAGGGGTCAAATAAATCAATTAAACCTCTCACAGCTTCGATGGTAACGGGCGCTATCTGAAACCAATGGAGTCCATAATGATCGGTAGAAATATCCCTGAAGTTACCCTGAAAACCCGCGTTCGTGACGAATCGGTCGACGGCGAAAACCCCTTTAGCTGGCTCGACGTGAACACCAAGGACCTGTTCGCTGGCAAACGCATCGCTGTATTCTCCCTGCCGGGCGCATTTACCCCCACCTGCTCGAACGAGCAGTGCCCGGCCTACGAACGTCTCTATGACGAATTCAAGGCGCGCGGCGTTGACGAAGTCTATTGCATTTCGGTCAATGACGCTTTCGTAATGTACCAGTGGGGCAAGTCGCTCGGCCTGGAAAAAGTCAAATTGCTGCCAGACGGCTCGGGTGACTTCACCCGCCGCATGGGCATGCTCATCAAGAAAAACCATCTCGGTTTTGGTGATCGCAGCTGGCGCTATTCGATGATCGCCGACGACGGCGTTGTCAGCGCCTGGTTCGAAGAGCCCGGCATCAACGACGATGGTGTCGACAACGATCCTTATGTCGAATCGACCCCTGAAAAGCTGCTGGAATGGCTGGACAACAACAAAGCCTGAGCCTTTTCAATTTAGGTTAAAGGAACCGCGAGCAAGAAATTGCTCGCGGTTTTACATTGTGCGATAGAATGATTCATGGAGCGCCTCAACAAACCCATCATCATGACGGCGCAAATGGGCAAGGCGGAATTTGCCTGGGCTGATGGCTTGCGCAAACGGCATTTTCCGGCGGAGCGGAACGTCATCGGCGCCCATATCACCTTGTTCCATCATCTGCCGCCGCAGGCACTGGACGAAATCAAGTCTGCGGTTGTCGCGTTAACCAGCAGCCTGCCGAAGCCGGACGCGAGGCTGTCCGGTCTGATCCATCTCGGCCGCGGCGTGGCCTATCAGCTGCATGCACCGGAATTGCTTTCCCTGCGGATGGAGCTGGCCGACCGGTTCGCCGGGCTGCTGGTAGCGCAGGATCAGCAGACGCCAAGACTGCACATCACTGTGCAGAACAAAGTGATCCCCAGAGAGGCCCAGCGCCTTTTTGAAGAACTCTCAGACGAGTTTGAACCCCGTGACTTTACCATCCACGGAATCGGGTTGCATTATTATCTCGACGGCCCGTGGCAGGACATTGGCGTGTGGCCCTTTCGGGGGCGCTAGTGGATTCCAACTTCCTTGATTGGAATGTCGGTGTTGGCAAGCTCGTCCTTGTCGAGGTTCAGTCCTTCGACAACCGCCTTGCGGCCCTGCACATAATCCTTGGTGGCGTTGACGCAATCGAGCGCAACGACCTTGCCGTCGCGATAATAGATCACCGAGAAACTGCGCGAATCGGGATCGCCGCGAACGACATGGCTGTCATGGCCAGTCGACAGGCCGACGGTCTGCAAGCGCAGGTCATATTGATTCGACCAGAACCACGGCACGGCATCATATTCGGTTTCTTCACCGAGAATATCGAGCGCGGCCACCTTTGCCTGGTCATTGGCGTTCTGGACCGATTCCAACCGAATCATCGCGCCGTCAGCAAAGGCATTGCTGTGTGCGGCGCAGTCGCCAATCGCATAGACATCTTCCAGACTGGTACGGCAATGCTGATCAACGTCAACGCCGTTGCCGGTCGCTGCGCCGGCCGCGACAAGCGGGCCGGTTTCGGGAATGATACCGATTCCGACGACGAACATGTCCGCCTCCAGACTTCGTCCGTCCGCAAGCGTAACGGCGGTAGCAATGCCGTCATCACCGGTTTCAAATCCGGCGACGGTTGCTTCCAATTCTATCGTGACACCCTGACGGCGGTGTTCGTCCTCGTAAAATCGGGAGAGTGGTTCGCCAGCTACGCGGGATAATACCCGGTCGAGGGATTCGACGATCGTCACCTGCTTGCCCAATTTGGTCAGCACCGCAGCCGCTTCCAGCCCGATATAACCGCCGCCGACGACCACGACCTTCTTGACCGTAGGCAGAGCAGCCATGATCTTGTCGACATCGGCGCGGGAGCGAACGGCGTGAATATTGCGCGCCTGGCTGCCGGGACAATCGAGCATCCGCGGCGAGCCGCCGGTTGCCCAGATAAGCTTGCCATAGCCGATTTCATCGTCGGAAGCTAAAGTCACTTTCTTGCCGATCGGGTCCAGTTTGGACACCCTCCGGCCGGTGAGCAGATCAATCTCGCGCTCGACCCAGAAGCTTTCCGGCCGCAACAATATCCGTTCAAACGGCTTCTCTCCGGCGAGATATTCCTTGGAAAGCGGCGGCCGCTCGTAGGGCGGATATTTCTCGTTTCCGACGAGGGCTATCGAGCCTTCAAACTTCTTCTGGCGCAATGCGATGGCCGCTTGCGCGCCCGCATGGCCAGCGCCAACAATCAATATGTCATAAAATGCGTTCATATCTGTCCCTTGGTGCCACATATCGGCCTGAAAAGCGCTGTTAGCGCGGATTGTATTGACCGTGCAAGTTTTAGCGTATTTCTCGCTTCAGCTTGTTGACCAGACCGAAGGCTATGACTATAGCGCCGCCGTCCAGAGAGAGTTTTGTAGCGATTGTGATGATCGCCGGAACCGGATGGCGGAGTAGCTCAGGTGGTTAGAGCAGTGGAATCATAATCCATGTGTCGGGGGTTCGAGTCCCTCCTCCGCTACCAACATTGCCAGCAGATTTTGTTGGCCGCACGTAATCAGTCGACGACTCTGGCTTTTCCACCAATTGCTACGTTGTTTCTGGAGCTTGAAATTCCTGTTTCATTGCCTCAATTTCGTATCCGGATGCCTATTTCCCCAATTGTCAGGTTTTTCAAAATTAGTCTGTCCGCTCCCGGGGCATTGAGACGTAGTATCTCTTGCTGGGGAGTTGCAGGTCGCCGTCCTGTTCGAGCTCGCACGCGACTATATCCCTGCGCGCGATACCAGGCAGCGGTGTGGCGTTGATCACAGTATTTTCTTCTGATGTACGATAAGGGAATCCAATCGTTTGAAATTCGCGGGTGGCTTTGCGGGCAGTGCCGTTGACCGGCAGCGGTAAAGAAAGCCATCGGTTCAGCAATTGTCGGGCGGAGCTTTTTGGAGATCATATCGACGGTGTCCAAAGATCTGAAAAGGTTGTGCAAAGTCGAACTAAATTAGATTTGGGCAGGCATTTCGGTTAGGCAGGGTCTCTCGGTTCGTCTCGGGGCATGAAACAGGAGGAATATTTGGGTAAGGTTCAAGCAGCGCTTTCTGTCACAGCCGCTGGATCGATGGGAGTATTCGCGATCGGTGCGTTTGTGCTGTCTCCCGGTCCGGTTGAAGCCAATGTCGCAATTGCATCCAATACCGGCATAGCGTGCGCCGACTGTCATTCCGACCCTTCCGATCCGAAGATGAGAGCCTTAACCGGCCTTGGCATGGCCTATAGCAAATGCCTCTACAGCTCGGTTCCAGGCCAGCCGAACTGCAACGTTCAGGCACAAAGCTGGCAGCGATCGGGAACTTCGGCATCACCGCAGCCGGTTCCACTGCCATCATCGGCATATGGAAGCCTGCAGCCGCAAAATGATTCTCAGGGATTTGGAGTCTCCCTCAACAGCAACCCTGCCAATGCACCGGGCGGGTCATCCAGTGTCGGCCAGTCATCCAGCCCGCCGCAGTCGCAGCCAGAAACAGACTCTGTCACCGGTCCCGAAAGTCCGGAGGCTCAGGCATTGGCAGACAAGGCCTATGTGCCGCCCGCGCAGGCGGAACCAGCTTTGCCTGAATTGCCGCCGCTCCCGGCATTATTGCAGCGCGATTATCCGGATTGCCGCGAGGATCACCTGCATTTACCGGACCCTCACGACAAGGCTAAGAACATCAATGAATGCACGACAGCGCTGGATAATTATTACAGCGGCGTGTTGACTGAATATCGCGAACGCATGAACCAGTATCAGGATGAGCTTTCCCGGATTTATACGGAGAAAGTGGCGGGGAGGATGGAATATTCTGCCGCCAGTCGAGACCGGTTCTATCAGGATATGATGCAGGAACATGCGAACTCGGATCCGGAGGGCGCCAATATGGCCATCTACCGTGCGGCGGAGCAACTCTACCATGCGGATCGAAACTATCTGAGCGATCGATATTGCTACAATACCGGGTGCGGCGGTTATCCCGTCCCGGAAAATTACGGCTATACATATGTGGCAGAGAGCCTCGCCAAGCTTGAAAAGCCGAAGAAACTCAAGGCGAAAGCGGATGGCAACAAAAGCTGCAAGAAATCCAGAGGACGTGGTCGACTGTTGGGCGGTATTTTCGGTAGCGTCGTCGGATCAGTGGCCGGGCTTGACGATGTCGGCGTTTTGATCGCCGGCGCTGTAGGCGCGGTTCTTGTCGGCGAGATCGCCTGCAAGCTGAGTGAGGATGAACAGGAAAAAGCGGCCGAAGCGACTTTTGCAGTTGTCGATCAGGAGACCGTGGGAGCGGTCGCAAACTGGAAAAGTCCGACCCGGGGCGGAGTGTCAGGGTCGTCGACGGTAACTGCGCTGAACACTGCGCCAGACGGCCGCAAATGTCTTACCATTACCGATGTTGCGATTATCGACGGGGAAGAGACGCGCATATCCAAACAAATGTGCCGCGGTGCCGGTCAGTCGAAATATGCGATTATGGCTTGAACATTTGTTCGATTTTCCTGTTTGCATCTGCAGTGATACAAATGCCTTTGCGACAGGAAGTCATTTCAGCTTCTAAAGCGGGCGAAAAAGAGGGGAGGGCAAAAGCATTGATCGCTCTCCCCCTCCCATTGAACCGATAAGCTGAGCCGGGCCCTAAAAGTCTTTCTTCAGCGTCAAAGCCCAGGTCCGCGGCAAGCCGGGAGCGCCGGAAATTGTGCCGGGACTGGCGAACTGTTCGTACAGGGAAGTGAAATAATATTTATCGAACAGATTTTGCACTTCAAGGCCGACCGACCAGGGGCTGTCGCTGTCCTGTTTCCACGTCAGGCGGGCATTGCTGAGAAATTGTGCATCAATCCGGTTCGTGGCGATGACAGTCGGCAATGCTCCTCCGCCCGCTGTCGCCGTGACGCCGGGCACGAACGGGGTGGTTGCTGGCGGAGAGCCCAATGGCGATGTGGCGACAGCCACAGCATCATAGTTAAGCGCTTCGGTATAGACATGGCTCTGATAGGATCCGTCGATCCGGGCTGACAAGGTGCCGCCAACGACATCTTCGAAATCATATTGGACACCAAAGCTCCATTTCCATTTTGGCGTGTAGGGCGTGACCATGTCGAGCGTGACCGCCGTTCCGGCACCCAGTTGCTTATATTTAAAGTCAAGATAACTCAGCGCGCCGTCAATCGAGAGGCCGTGAACCGGGGTCAGCAAAGTTTCAATTTCAAACCCTTTGACCTCGGCTTTGCCGACATTATTGGGCTGCAGGCACGGCGAGCCCGGGCAAGCCGATAAGGTCAGGATGATATTCTTGTAGTCATTGAAAAAAGCAGCCGCGTTGATCCGGACATCGCCGCCGGCAAAGTCGGATTTGAACCCCAGTTCATAGGCAACCAGTTCTTCCGGTTGGAACTCCTTGATCTGGTTGCACGGCGCGATGACACCGGGCGGCAGATCCTCGCACTCGCCGGAGGAGGGTCCAAAGAAAGGCC
>JBALUX010000155.1:0-627 GCA_036963725.1 Parasphingorhabdus sp.
GCCGCCGACAAAGGCCGCCCCTTCCGCCTGGGCAAATTCCCGGGCGATCTCGTCCGCCAGCCAGGATTCGACGTCAAAAGCCGCATCATCCAGCATCGCCTGAGACGCCGCCGGATTGGCGTAAAGCTCGCCGCTCGGCGGCGCGATCTCGTTGAAATCCGGCGTATCGGTTTCCGGCCGGCCCGCGGTCTCGCTGACCCAGCCGGAGGGCGTGCCGCCGGTGGTCACCAGCTTGCGATAGCCCGCCGTGCCGGTCTGTACGACCGTCGCGATCGACCGGATCGGCGAGATATCCTTCAGCGTCGCCCCGATCAGTGCATCAATTTCCTGCGGCACGGCAAAACCGCCCTCCGGTCCGGACGCACCGGAAAAGCTCTTCAGTTCGACACCAGCCTGCTCGCCACGGCGAAGATATTTGGCGACAAAATCCTGCGCGGCAGCCGAAGAGGGCATCCCCTTCGCGCCATCCAGCGCAGGCCGGGACGAAGCCTTCGAAATATCGGACATCTGTGTCTTCAGCCCATCCACATCGGTGCGCAGCGATTTGATCTGGTCGCTCTGGCTGGCGACATCCTCGGCCATCAGCACCGCGTCGAAGGACGCTTCAAGCGGGTCGGCCTTGGTTTC
>JBALUX010000155.1:637-6535 GCA_036963725.1 Parasphingorhabdus sp.
GAATTTGGGAGAATCTGTCATGTCTTTCCTTTCCTGTGGGCAATAAAAAAGCCGCCCGGTGAGGGGCGGCTCGGGGTTTTCGAATTGTCCGGCTCTATTCGGACAGGGCGTCAGCAGCTTTCTGCAAATAGGGCATAGTCGGTTCCAGAATATATCCCGGCGTTCTTTCGACTATCTCACGCAGCCAGGCACCGTGACCGGCACCATAGACCAATATCACCCGATCACCGGGCTTGGTTACCTGCACCAGCTTGTTGAAAATCTTGGCATTGCGCATGAACCAATAGGCGGCGAGTTCCGCGCCGGTTTGCTTTTCACCCTCACCGATGGTCATCACATTCCAGTAGAAATGGTCAGGAAACCGGCCGCTGTTCCAGAATTGCAACAACTCGGGAACCGATTGGCTCTTTTGCTGCTCTTCAAACTCCGCAATCAGCGAACCATAGTCCGACATTGTTTCGAGACGCTCAGCATCGCCCGTTTCCTTTGCCTGCTGATGGACCCTATCATAGGGAAAATAGTCCGGCTCTCCCTCTGACGGCTGTTCATCGATCGCATAAACTCTGTCGATATCGGCAACATGGGCAACCCGATATCCGATTTGCACCACCTCGTTGCGTTCCTTGGTCAGATCCTCCGGTTTGAAACCACTATAGCCTGTATCCGCATAAGGCGGCTCGCCCGACGCTTCGACCGCGACGACAGTGGGTTGGAATGTCTTCAAGGTCTCGGCCAGAGCCGCAAGCTCCTTTTGCCGCTGCGGTGTCAGCACATCATCAACCTTGGCATTGTTCAGATCGGCACCGGGATTAGCAAAATGATAGACACCCAGCACCATGACCCGCACGGGTTCGCGCGCCGCGCCGGCGCTGTCATCCGCAAAGGCTGGCTGAGCCGCAAAGCAAAGCGCCAGCAGGGAGGCAATAAGGGCTTTCATATATCTTTCTCCGCAGTGTATTGCTTTACTAATACTCTTGAGAAGGACACGATCAAGATAAATCGGCATCTCGTTCAACCCGGTGAACCTGCGCCAGTCCCTGCATCGGAAATGTCACCAGCGACACTTCCGCAACATCGAGATCCAATAGCTCGCGCGGCTGCTGACCGGATGAGCGGTTCACCCGATAGCCGAAACTCAATCCCTTCATAGCGCCGCTCGCCAGACCGGCCGCCGCATCCCGCCCCGCCCGCGTCGCGGTCGATATCGTGCCGATCACCCGCAATCCACGCCGGTCCTCGCGCACATGGTCGACGCGGCCGATCTGCTGGCGCGGATCATGTTGCCACAGCAGCGGCAGGGATTTTCCATCCGGCAACGCGCCAAAGGCGCCGGGACGAATAATATCGCCGCCCTTGTCGATCCGGTTGAAGATCGCGGCATATCCGGCGAAGCGCACGATGTTTGCGGGTTCCGTTCGCCCTGAGCCTGTCGAAGGGCCCTTCCCGGCTAGAGGTGCTTCGACAAGCTCAGCACGAACGGGCGTCTGCACCACCATCACGACACCAGATGCCCCAGCCCCAAGCGCATCGCGATCCCGACCAGCAGCAAGGCCAGCGTCCCGCGAATTATCCAGCGGATCGCCGCTTTCCACGCACTCGCCTTCGCGTCGCGCCAGGCGCGGAGCAGCTCGCGTAGCTCGTCAATATCATCCTGCGCCGTCGGATCGGCCAGCCCCAGCCGGTCGAGCACCCGCACCGCGCCGCTGTCCGTCGCCTCCTCGACAATCGCGCGCAGCGTCACAAGATCAGCGCCATCGCCTTCCGCCTGCGCCATCAGGCGGGCGAGCATTTCTTCGTTATTCATTTGATTGACGTTCCTTTTTTTAGCCCCTCCCCTTCAGGGGAGGGGTTGGGGTGGGGCCTATCGGTCAGCGCAAAATTCGCTTTCGCGAGCGATGCTGAAGCATCGCCACCACCCCAACCCCTCCTCTAAAGAGGAGGGGCTTTATCTTCTTCACACCCCCAACATCGCCCGTTTCTCTTCCGGCGACAGAAAATCCGCCTCGCACACCTGCTTCCACAACCGCTCCCGATCTTCCGACAGCGCCGGGATCTGGTCGCGGTCCACCGCCAGCTTCGCATCCGGCCACCACGAACCCAGCGCGCCCGACAGTCCATCTAGTATCTTCCCCGCCAGCGGCAGGATCGTCAGCCGCCACAGCGCCCGATTGGCCTCGCGATAATTGGCGTAACTATTGTCACCCGGCAGCCCGAGCAGCATCGGCGGCACGCCGAAGGCCAGTGCGATCTCCCGCGCAGCCGCCTCCTTCAGTGCGACAAAATCCATATCCGCCGGAGTCATACTCATCGACTGCCATTTCAGGCCGCCCTCGAGCAGCATCGGCCGACCGGCATTGCCCGCCCCGGCAAAGCTCGCATCCATCTCGGCCTTCAGCCGGTCGAACTGCTCTCCGGTCAGCGCCGATCCATCCGCGCCCGGATCATAGACCAGAGCCCCCGAAGGCCGCGCCGCATTGTCCAGGATCGCCTTGTTCCATTTCGCTGCCGCATTGTGCACCGCCACCGCTTTCGCCGCCGCGCCAAGACAGCCGAGCCCATAATGGTCATCGGTCGGGTGGAAGCCCTTCAAATGCACGATCGCCAGCCGGCCCATTGCATCCTGCGCCGCGAAGCGCGTCCGATGTCCGCCAGCCCGGTAATTATAGGCGACCGGCCAGCCCTTGGCATCGGGCTCGACGGTAATCCGGTCCGGACGCAACGCGTAAAGCTCACCTGGTTGGTCATCCTCCCCGCGGATCACCTGCACATAAGCATTGCCATGCAGCAACAGATGCGCGGCAATAGTCTCCAGCAACGACTGGCTGGTACCCGGTCCACCGACCAGAGCCGCAACCTTGGCGTCCACCGGCAACAGCGGCGCACCACCGACGCCCTCCGCGACAATCCGCACCGCCCGCTGTGCAATGGCATTCTCGACATAAGCCTCGCGCACCCTTCCTTCATAAGAAAAAGGCGCGTCCCCCGAAAGAGCCGCGCCACCATAAGTGCCGATATAGGACCGCCCCAAAGGCGGCCGCGATGGTCCACCCCCGCCCTTGAAGGCGAGAGCGATATTTTCCCAGAATGTCATATATTTTCTCCAGTGCCCCTGCGCAGGCAGGGGCCCATCTCCTGTAGTGTGTCTGATACGCTCGGGAATAGGTGAGCGCTCAAGTCAAATCTTGGCGCAAAACTGCACCATTGCGGATGCCGTAGCTTCCCGAGATGGGCCCCTGCCTGCGCAGGGGCACATCACCGCACCCGCGGCTCTCGCCTTTTCCCCAACATCAACTCCGTTAACGCCCAAACCAGAGCATCCGCCCGGTCCGGCGAACGGCCCGGTCCTTCATAGCCGCCGCCGACCAGCAATCCGCACATCTCGTCCTCCAGTTGCGGGAACGCACCGACATGATGCACCCGCTCATTTTCATAAAGCGCCGCCACCGGCTCCGCCCTTGCGACCTTGCCGCGCGACGCGTGGACCAGCTTCACCGGCAGCGAAATCTTCGCCGCCTGCAACACCGATTTCACCATCGCGCCGCCCTGATTGGCTTCGGCAATAACCCGGTCGGCGTCGTACCGATCCGCCGCATCAGCCACCTTGCGCGCCCAGGTTTCCGGGCTGGCCTTTTCCACGCTGTAATCGGCCAGCACATACGCTCTGCCATCCGCGCCCAGTCCGGCGACAATAATCCCGCAGGCGTCGCCATTTTTCGAGGCCGGCGGATCAACACCGATGACGATGCGGGCAAAACCAATCTCCCGTTCGTCTCGAGCGCAGTCGAGAGACCGGTTCGCGCTATCCCCAGTGTCTCGACTTCGCTCGACACGAACGGTGTTGCGGCCAATCCGGCACTCCTCAATCATCGCCCTTGTCCAGAGCGCACCTTCAACATCCTCGATCAACTCTCCATCCAGCTCCTGCCGCCCCAACCGGGTCCCGCCATAATCCGCCGTCATCGCGGTCAGAAAAGCAACCGGCAGATGCAGATCATTATCCAGCGTCCGGCCCGTACTGACAGCAATGTCCCCACTTACCAACGCCCGCACCAGCGGCACCGGTCGCGGCGTTGTTGTCGCCACCAGCTGCGGCCGGAAGCCCAGGCGCAAACCCATTTTCAAATTGTCCCAGGCCGCTTCCGCCTGCCCGGCATTGTTCATCCATTTGGCAATCTCGTCGCACCAGCCGTGGCTATGCTGGGGACCACGCAGCCCCTCCGGTTCGGCGGCAGAATAGAGATGCGCCTGCGCGCCATTTTCCCAGGTCAGCCGCTTCAGCGACGGTTCCCATTCGGGGCGCTGGTCAGGCGGTGCGATCGACAAAAGGCCGCTTTCCCCTTCGACCATCACCGTGCGGGTCTCGGCATAATTGGCGCCGACCAGAGCGAAACGGGCGCTGCCATCGCCTTCGGCAATGCTCCGCACCCATTCGGCTCCGGCCCGGGTCTTGCCAAAGCCGCGCCCCGCCATGATCAGCCAGATAGACCAGTCACCGGTGGGAGGCCTTTGTCCAGGCCGTGCCCAGAAATTCCAGCGGTACAGAAACTCCTGCTGCTGCCAGGGGCTCAGCGTGGAGAAAAACGCGTTTCGCTCCCGCGCCGTCCATTGGGCAAAAAGCTCCGCTTCGGAAACATCATTCATCATCGTCGGACGTCTGCTGCTTTCCCTCTCCTTCGGCCAGCGCACGGCGGCGGAGCAGCTTCATCCGCATGTCCCCGAGTTTGCGGTCGAGATCGATACGCATCTGCTCGGGGTTGATATCATCCTCCATCGCACGGGTCAGCGCGACCATCTGCTTGTGCGCCAGCAGTAATTTGAGGCCGATGCCGTCATTATATTGCGTGACCGTCGCGACCTGCTCCCCGCCATGGAATACGGGTTTCTCGACACCGTTGCGTGCGCGGTCGAGCAAATCCATTTCGAGCAGTTCGTAGCCGGCGGCGAGCGCCCGCATCCAGGCGTGGAGAAACTCCGGATCCCGCTCGCGCCAATTATATACGGTCGAAACCGCAACCCCAGCGGCGGCCGCCGAGGCCGACACATGCGAGCTGGTGGCGAGATTTTTCAGGAACTTCACCTTGCGCCTGTCGTCGTAAACTCCCCCGACTTTTGATTTTGCCATAATATACTCCGCTCCGGATCGACGCGAACCGTCCGGCCATAAAAAAGGGCCTCCCGGTCAGAATGGCCCCGCCTTGGTCGGCGGGGTCGTTCAGAGCCGGTTGGCCCGAATCACAATTTCGCGATGTTCCTTATATGTACCCAAACAGCGTGACGATGTCAAGATATTTTTACCTATTTGGTGAATTATTCTCCGAGATCGATCGTTGGAATGACCTGCTCGCTTATATATTCCGCCGCCATATCCGCCAGTTCCCGGCCAAGGTGCCAGTCCAGAATCTGCATATTGGCAATGATCGGCGGGTTCACCAATATATCCTGTTCGCCAAGCATTTCCTTCGAAGCCATCCGGCTGGCCACCACCATCGAACGCGACATGATCTCGACGATCGAGGGGAATTCGGTCGCACGCTTGCGCCGCAGGATCACGTCCCGCAGCAGGCTCCAGCGCCCGCGAATGTCATTATAATGAGCATCGGTCCGCCAGACCTCGTTCGGGTCGCCCAGCGACACCACGATATTCGGCCCGGCTTTCAGCCCGTGCATCACCTTGACCGGCACATTGTCGAGCACGCCGCCATCGACCAATATATGGCCGTCACCATCGATAAACGGCGGCAATATCGTCGGCAGCGATCCCGAGGCCCGGACACATTCCCACAAGGGGCCCCGCCGGTGGATATGCAGGCCGTTGGTCGACAGATTGGTCGAGACGCCGAAAAAATTGATCGGCTGGTCGGCAATATCCCTGGTGCCGTAGCGGGTTCTGAGTTCGCT
>JBALUX010000156.1:0-6527 GCA_036963725.1 Parasphingorhabdus sp.
TGTCCCTCATGTCAGTTCAATATCCTTGAATCAAACTTTGGCCGCGTTGGGAAGGGGCTATTTTTCGAGGTGGCCATATGTATATTCTCCCGTTGAACTTGCTGCCGTTATCGCCAATTTCCTGGGGGGATGGCTTGTGTTTACGTCAGCTGCGGATGGGTCAGTCGTTTAATCGCGCCATTAAATCAAGCGGAGAGAGGCAGATACAGGCTGATTCCACAGCAAATGTTGCAAATATGTAACAATCACTCCGGATCGAAAGACCGCATATCGGCGGTTGCCCGCAGAAGGATGTTAATATGGCACATGGAATATGCGCCCTGGTCACACTGGCAGCAATTCGGTCAAAAACAGCGATAACGGCGAATCCCGCTATTGATCCGGAAACAGGAGAGACCGGATATGCCGCCCTCTCCTGTGAAAAGTTGGTCCTGCCGAGACCGGCCCTGCACTAGAATTTGCTGCGCAGCGTCAGTCCATAGCTGCGCGGCTCCTGAACAAAGACGGACTGCGAACCGGACCGCAAGATCGTCGCAAACGTCACACCGCGGGTCACTTCGTTGGTCAGATTGGTCACAAAGGCTTCGATGCCCCAGGCTTCGTCCTGGCTGCCGATCCCCGCGCGCAGGTTGACTTTGATATTGCTGTCCTGGACGACGAACGGAAGAGCGGTCAGATTGGTGGGGTCGACGGCCTGGGTCGAGGTACGGCGATCACTCTCGAAGCGGATCTGCCCGTTGAGGAAATATTCCAGATTCGCGCCGATGTCATTGGCGTAGGTAGCGCCCGCTATACCGACATATTCCGGAGCATTGGTCAGCGAATTGCCGCATAGCGCCAGCACATTGACATTGGTCTGGGTGCCTGCGCAATCATCGGGATAATGGGCATCGGTATAGGTCAGCGCGGCGTTGACCGTGAAATGATCATCTGGCCGCAGCACCGTTTCGATTTCCAGACCCTGGGTGACGGCTTTGGGTACATTAAAGGGCCGGAACTGGGTGCCGGTATATTCGAGAACCTGAAAGTTCGAAAATTCCTCGCGGAAAGCTGCCAAATTTACCGTAATGGAATCGTCCAGAAATTTGGCTTTCAGGCCGACTTCGTAGGAATCGACTTCTTCGGACTGGAAGCGCGGATCGGTGCCCCCGACCGCAGCGGTTGAATCAAGATTGAAGCCGCCCGACTTGTAGCCATGGGTAAAGCTGGCATAGATGTTGACCGGATCGGCGAAGGCATAGGACAGTTTTCCGGTGTAGATCAGTTCGCTATCGCTGAATTTGCTGCTGAACGTGCGCGGCGTTGGCAACACCGCCGCGTAGGGCGCATCCGCCGGCGCGGTAAAGGCGAAGCAACCGAGCGCAAACAACGCGTTCTGAAGCGGATCAGGCAGGCCGCTCAAAGCGCCGCCAGGAGAAATCTGCCCGACCAACGCCGGACAGACAGAATTACTGGTCCCGCCGCTGGCGAAGCTGCCGTCTTTGCTTTCGTCCGAATAGCGCAAGCCTACCGTCAGCTTCAGCCCGTCGGTGACTTCCAGCACATTATGCGTGAAGATCGACCAGCTCTCGCTATTTTGCGCATATCTGTTGGTGTTGGTGATGGTTGCCGGATCAAAGCCCGTGATATTTTGCAACGGTGTGGCGCCCAGGAAAATCGGACTGAGCGGGTTCAGAGTGGCGCCACCGGTGGCGCCGGCGAGCGTCGCACCGACAACCCGATCATAATCCGCCCCCAGAGCAAAAGAAATATCCTGGCTAATGTCTTCATTGGCGTAATAGCCACCGACAAGCCAGTTCAGCGCGCCGCCAAACAAATCACCCTGGACCCGTATTTCGTGAGTCATGGTTTCAATGGCCGTGCGGTTGTTCGTCACGTTGAACAGATCGAGATCCGAGAAATCATTGTCATAGGACTCGGTGGCATCATATTCACGATAGGAACCGATATAGATCAGGTTGGTGTCGTCGCCGAGTGACACTTCGATCTCGCCGGTGACGCCCCATTGGTCAAAACGCGTCCGAGGAGCAAAGCTGGCGGTTGAAATGAGATTGTCGGCTGCGATTCCCGCGGTGGTTGTGTCGAAAGGGTTCACAGCAACGACCGGCGCGGCCATGCCACCGCGAGGTCCAAGCCCGACAGCCGCGAGCAAGCCAGAGGTTTCGAGCGGCGATTGCAGGACTTCGATCGCGGCACAGCAACCGGCCGTGCTCTTCGAATGGTCGGCGATCAGCCTTCCCTTGATCCCGCTGTCGGTTTCAAAGCCAAGCTGGCCCCGGACCAGATATTGGTCCGTGCCGTTCGATTCGCCGATTTTGCTACCGCTGCCATCGACAACGGTAACATAGCCGTCACGCTCGCGATAGGCACCGGTGACCCGTAGCGCCAGTTTATCCTCGACGATGGGCACGTTTACCGCGCCCTGCACACCCATCAGATCACGATTGCCATAGGTCGCATTGGCAAAACCGCCAAATTCGTCCAGGTCCGGCCGGACATTTATAATATTCAGCGCGCCCGCCGAGGTGTTTCGCCCGAAGAGCGTTCCCTGCGGACCGCGCAAAACCTCGACGCGTTCGACATCGACAAATTCGGAAAGCGCGACACCGGGGCGGGATTGATAGGCGCCGTCGATGAAAATGCCGACCGCCGATTCAAAACCGATATTATTGGAAGTCGTACCGACGCCGCGAATCCGCAGCACCACCGAACCGGAGGCCAGTTGGGCGTTGGATACCGAAAAACTGGAGGATATATTGGTAATCTGACCAACGTTAACAACGCCCTGGCGATCAAGCTCGACCGGGCTGATCGCGGTAACGGCCAAGGGAATGTTCTGCACATCCTGCGCGCGGCGGGTGGCCGTCACGATGATGACATTGTCGTCGAAGGCTTCTGCTTCCTGCGCCTTATCCTGCGCGAAGGCAGGTGTCGTCAGCGCGGTGGCGCAAAGTGCAGCCACGAGCAATTTATTGACTTCGTTCACTAATATTCTCCAGTTCGACGCACGGTCGTCATTGTCTGATTTCATTGAAAAGGGGATCGCTTGCCCCTCCCTTACGGTTAATTCCTTGCCATATCTTTACGATCGACAATCAATCTGGCGCCGGTGCGCGTCCGACCAGGCAGAGACCGCGGCACAACCGCAACAGTGATGTCGCATCAGGGTCCTGGGAGTCCGGGGATTCCGATGGATGCTTGATGGCCCAAAGACGCTCGGCCCGGCCTTGCTTGCTCCTGCGGAACGACTGGCGTAGGATTTTCATCTGGAATCACTCTTGGCGGCCTATGTCATCGCCGCTAGGGGAGAGGGAACATAATTTTAAGGACAATCAATGCCCCAACTCATCCTGCTTCGTCATGGCCAGTCGCAATGGAATCTCGAGAATCGCTTCACCGGCTGGTGGGATGTCGATGTTACCGAGAAGGGTATAGAAGAGGCCAAGGCTGCCGGGCAGTTGATGAAAGAACGCGGCATTGACCCGAATGTCTGCTTTACCAGCGTCCAGACACGGGCGATCAAGACGCTCAACCTCGCGCTCGAGGAAATGGGCCGCCTCTGGCTCCCGGTGGAGAAAAACTATCGCCTGAACGAGCGCCATTATGGCGGACTCACCGGCCTCAACAAGCAGGAAACGCGCGAGAAGCACGGCGATGAGCAGGTCCATATCTGGCGGCGCAGCTTTGATACACCGCCACCACCTATGGCATCGGACAGCCCCTATCAAATGTCCAACGACCCGCGTTATAAAGGTATTGAAGTTCCTTCGACAGAAAGCCTGAAGGACACGATCGCGCGAGTGCTGCCATACTGGAAGAGCCGGATCGCACCGGAATTGCAAAATGGCAAAAAAGTTCTGATCTCGGCGCATGGCAACAGCCTGCGGGCGCTGGTCAAACATCTCTCCAAGATTCCGGATGACGAGATTACCAGCCTCGAAATCCCGACCGGCCAGCCGATTATCTATGAACTGGACGACGATCTAAACGAGATCGAGCGCTATTATCTTTCCGAGCGCTAGACTTGCCCGGGCGACAGCCTGACGGGGTAATCGTTCCGGCCCTTATTCCGGCCGGTATTCCGATTTGTCTTTGGCGCGGTACATGGCGGCATCGGCGCGCGACATCAGACTGTCAGTCGTATCCTTGGGGCCGACGAAACAATAGCCGATCGAGGCAGCTAGGGGCAGTTTCTTGCCTTCGTGGGTGATATTCTCCCTGGCCAGTTGCTGGAGGAGAAAATCGATTTTGTCCGCCACCTGATCACCGTTCAAATTGTCGAGCAACAGCCCGAATTCATCGCCGCCAATCCGGGCAACCACATCTGTCGTCCTGGTGTGGGTTTTCAATATTGCCGCCAAGCGGACCAGCAGAACATCTCCGGCCGCATGGCCATGTTCGTCATTGATCGCCTTCAATTTGTCGACGTCCAGAAACAGCACGGCACAATTGTCACCATATCGCCGACAGCGCGCGACGCGGTCCTCAAGGCTTTCAACAAAAAGGCGACGGTTTGAAAGTCCCGTAAGCACATCATTATATGCGTGCAGCTTCATTTCAGCGAGATCCTCTTTCAGTACAACTATTTCCTGCTCTAGAATAAGGCAGTTGGCGCAATGTTGATCATTGCTTGCGCGAGGCTTTTGCATTTTTATTATTATTCCTAATCTCCGCTATCAAGTATATTTGTATCTATTTCAAAGTACAACAGGATTATTCGGACGGCACGGGCCAACGGCCTGCAGCTTTGGTCTGCCGATCCCCATCCGGAATCAAAGTAATCGGCCGGACATGAATTAGTTGCCGCGAAAATATAAAACCCCGATATGTGTCATTGCGTCCGCGCAATTTCATGACTAAACCGCATTGCTTCCGTAGCATTTGTCAGGGTCAAAAATGGTCGAAGCTCCTCCTCCGGTTGGAATTATCATGGGCAGCCAGTCCGACTGGGCCACGATGAAGCTTGCGAGCGACATTCTGGATCAGTTGCAAGTGCCCCACGAACAGAAAATTGTTTCAGCACATCGCACGCCCGCTCGCCTCTATGACTATGCGACATCGGCGGCCGAACGCGGGTTGCAGGTGATCATCGCCGGCGCTGGCGGCGCAGCCCATCTGCCCGGCATGGTAGCCTCGATGACCCGCGTGCCCGTACTTGGTGTACCGATCCAGTCGAAGGCATTGAGCGGCATGGACAGTCTGTTGTCGATCGCCCAGATGCCCGCGGGCATTCCGGTCGGCACATTGGCGATCGGAGACGCAGGCGCAAAAAATGCCGCGCTGCTGGCAGCAGCGATACTGGCCAATAATGATCCGGCACTGGCCGAACGGCTTGACGCATGGCGCGCGGCACAGACCGACGCCGTCGCCGATAAGCCGGAATAACAGCCCTTATGCAAACACTCCCACCCGGTTCAACCATTGGCATATTGGGCGGCGGACAGCTCGGCCGGATGCTGAGCGTAGCGGCAGCACAACTTGGCTATCGCTGTCATATCTATGCGCCGGATACGAACAGCGTCGCAGCCGAAGTGGCCGCAGAATTTACCTGCGCGCAAGATGACGATGTCGCCTCCCTGACCCGCTTCGCCGAAGCCTGTGATGTGATCACGTTTGAATTTGAAAATGTGCCGGTCGATCCGCTGCACCAGATCGAAGCCTGCGCGCCACTGCATCCGCCGATAGCCGCGCTGGACATCGCCCAGAACCGCGTCGCCGAGAAGAATTTCGCCCGCGACCATGGCGGCACCACCGCTCCTTTTGCCGAAGTCACCGATCGCGCGGCGCTCGACCGAGCGATTACCGACATC
Source organism: Parasphingorhabdus sp. (assembly GCA_036963725.1). GTDB lineage: Bacteria > Pseudomonadota > Alphaproteobacteria > Sphingomonadales > Sphingomonadaceae > Parasphingorhabdus. Next base: position 5,811 of record JBALUX010000156.1, read on the forward strand.
GGCGCGCCGGCGATCCTCAAGACCATCCGCATGGGCTATGATGGCAAGGGCCAGTCGCGCATCCGTCCGGGTGACGATCTCGACCAGCATTGGGACGCCGTCGCCCAGCAGCCTTGCGTCGCCGAAGGCTTTGTCACCTTCGACCATGAATTCTCGGTGATATTGGTGCGCGCTCAGGATGGCGAAATCCGTTTCTGGGACACGCCGCATAATATTCATGTGGACGGGATCTTGTCTATCTCGACCGCGCCGGCTCCGACAGAGATATTGGAACAACAGGACGACGCCCGGGCGCTCGCTGCCAAAATGGCCGAGGCGATGGACTATGTGGGCGTCCTGACCTGCGAGTTTTTCGCCACCAAGGACGGCCCGGTTTTCAACGAAATGGCGCCCCGCGTGCACAATAGCGGCCACTGGACCATAGAAGGCGCCGTCACCAGCCAGTTCGAAAACCACATCAGGGCGATTTGCGGATTGCCGCTTGGCGACACCGGACTCGCCGCGAAAAAGGTCGAGATGCACAATCTGATCGGGGCGCAGGCGGACGACTGGCAGGACCTGTTATCCGACGGCGCAAACCACCTTCATCTCTATGGCAAGGGTGAGAGCCGGCCGGGCCGCAAAATGGGTCATGTCACCAAATTATATTTCTAATTTGCAGTCTGCCGGAACTGCGCTAGGCGTCGCGCATGAACCATCCTGAAATCATATTATTCC
>JBALUX010000157.1:0-6477 GCA_036963725.1 Parasphingorhabdus sp.
GCTTTGCCGACCGCGCGGGTTAGGCGTTGCGAGCCACCCATACCGGGAGCCACGCCCAGCTTGATTTCCGGCTGGCCGAATTTCGCTTTGTCGCTGGCAATGATGATATCCGCCATCATCGCCAGTTCACAGCCGCCGCCGAGAGCGAAGCCGTTGACCGCGGCGATCCAAGGCTTGCGGGTGGCCTTGACGATATGGCTGGTCCATTTGGCGAAGAAGTCCTCGAGATAGAAATCGGCTGCGGACTTGTCGTACATTTCCTTGATGTCGGCACCAGCGGCAAAAGCCTTGTCGCCCGAACCGGTCAGGACGGCGCAATTTTGCGTATCGTCCGCCTGAAAAGCAGCGAAAGCATCGATCAATTCGTCGAGCACCTGGCTGTTCAATGCATTGAGGGATTTAGGCCGGTTGAGCGTAATCAGGGTGACCGCACCCTTTTTCTCGGTGAGAATTGTTTCGTAAGTCATAGGGGCTTCCATTCTTCTTTTGCTGGCAGGGGCGCGAAAATCGCATCAATCCATTCGTCGGTCACTTCTTCCGGCGTTGGCGGATTCCATTTCGGGTCATTGTCCTTGTCGACAATCAGCGCCCGCACACCTTCAAGGAAATCATGCATTACCAGCACGTGAGAGCCAATCCGATATTCGTTGCGCATTTCATCGGCGAAGCTTTCCATCGCCGCGCCTTCCTTGAGCTGGCGCAAAGCCACCTTGCAGGTCTGCGGACTCTTGGTGCCAAGCGTGCCGCGTTCCTTGGCCGCCCACTCGCTGTCGTCGGCATCAAGCGCAGCCAATATGTCCTCATAACGATCCGAGGCGAAGAACTTGTCGATCTTGTCGAGATTGCTGGCGATCCGGGCCTCCGGAATATTGGCAGAAAGCTGCCCCAATATACCTTCGATCCGGTCCGGATTTTCGGCAATTCTCTGCTTGGCTTCATCCAGAGCCTCGGATGGCAAATAATGGGTCGCAAGGCCCACTTCCTTGCATTCCGCGCCATCCAGACGGGCCCCGGTCAGCGCCAGAAACTGTCCCAAACGTCCGCTCAGTCTGGACAAAAACCAGCCACCGCCAACATCCGGAAACAGGCCAATGCCCGTTTCCGGCATGGCAAAGCGTGTATTCTCGGTTGCGACGCGATAGGGTGCAGGCTGGGATATACCCACGCCGCCGCCCATGGTGATACCGTCCATGAAAGCGACCAAAGGTTTGGGATATTCGAACATCAGATGGTTGAGCTGATATTCCTTGTAGAAAAACTCACGGCCTTTCTTGCCGTCCGTCATGCCGGATTCGCGCAGCATGGCAATATCGCCACCGGCGCAAAAACCCCTGCCTTCGCTATGATCAATGATCACCGCTTCGACCTCGTCATCGTCGCGCCATGCGAGCAGCGCGTCGATCATCCCGAGACACATGTCGAGATTGAGCGAATGGATCACTTTGGGCCGGTTCAGACTGATATGGCCAACCCGACCGGTTTTCTTGATAATGAGATCTTCTGTCATAATGTACCTTATTGCCGAAGCAGTTCGCGCGAAACGATCATCCGCATAACCTGGTTGGTGCCCTCGAGAATGCTGTGCACCCGCAAATCGCGCCAGAAACGTTCGATAGGATAGTCCTGTAAATAGCCATAACCGCCAAAGAGTTGCAGCGCGTCGTTGACAATCTTGCTGCCATTATCCGTTGCCAGCCGTTTGGCCATGGCGGCGAATTTCGTCTTGTCCGGCGCGCCTTCAGTCACCTTTGCGGCAGCGAGATAAAGCAACGCCCGTGACGCTTCCAGATCGGTCGCCATATCAGCAAGCGTGAACTGGGTATTCTGGAAATCGCTGATCGCCTTCCCGAATTGCTTGCGATCCTTGGTATAGGCGACGGCTTCATCGAGACAGCGCTGGGCGCCACCAAGCGAACAGGCGCCGATGTTCAGCCGTCCGCCATCCAGGCCCGCCATCGCGATGCGAAAGCCCTCGCCCTCATCGCCGACGCGGTTTTCGACTGGAACCCGGACATTATCAAAATTGACCTGGGCGGTCGGCTGCGAATGCCAGCCGAGCTTCTTTTCGTTTGCGCCGAAGCTGACGCCTTCCATGTCTTTTTCGATGACAAGACAGGTAACGCCCTTTGCACCATCATCGGATGTGCGGGTCATCGTGACATAAATCTCGTTCTCGCCACCGCCGGAAATGAACTGCTTCGAGCCGTTGACGATATAATCATCGCCGTCCCGAACCGCCTTGGTCTTCAGAGAGGCCGCATCCGATCCGGCCCCTGCTTCTGTCAGGCAATAGCTTGAGATTTTCTCCATCGGCACCAGATCGGGCAGATATTTATCCTTCACCGCCTGGGAGCCGAATGTGTCGATCATCCAGCTGGCCATATTGTGGATCGAGATAAAGGCGCTGGTCGAGGGACAGCCATAAGCCATCGCTTCCATGATGATCGCCGATTCCAGCCGTCCGAGCCCTATGCCGCCGGATTCCTCGGACACGTAAATGCCGCCGAAGCCGAGATCGGCGGCCTGCTTGATCGTATCGCGCGGGAATATATGCTTTTCATCCCACTCCGCCGCATGCGGCGTGATCGCGTCGGCGGTGAATTTCTGCGCCATTTCCTGAATGGCAAGTTGGTCTTCGGTCAGAGAAAATTGGGTCATATCTGTTTCTTGTTCGTTGCCACGTCGGCGGCGGTTGATTCTGTGTCCCGCTATACCAGCAATATGTTGCTGTAGGCGACATTTGCAAGGTCGGGACGTCGTTCCACAGGCGATACTGTTGCCGACAGGACGGTAGACCCGAGGATATCACATAGGGAACGGGTTGCTTTCATGCACCGGGGTCTAGTCGCGCAAGACCCGCTCGGCAAATAGCTTTTTTGCTACTTTTTGATCATTGCGCTCATACCAGCGATTGCCGATATTGCGCTCGGCCGCCAGCATCTGGGTACGGGTGCCGTCGGCAAAATCGACATCCGGCTCCATATAGGCGATCGGGTCGCGATAAGCCTCGTCGGCGGTGACAATCGTCCAGCCGTCCGCCTTGAGCGCTGCCGCCAGATCATCGACGAACATCGCGGACAGATCGGTTTCGTGCAGCAATATCATCTGCACCGGCGCCCGATCCAGCGTTCGGCGTGCCAGATCATCCGAGAAATTGGCCGATTGCGTATAGGATTCGACGAAGAGGTCGCGCAGAGCGTTCCAGTCCATGAGCTTACCCGCCCTGGCCGCCGAGATGGCCATATCCTCCAGATACCAGTCCGATGCGTCGACCGTGACATAGCCGTTCATCAGACCGCGCTTTTTCAGACCGGTCCGTACCGCATCGCGCTTCGCCCTGTTTTTCCGTCCTTCATCAAGGAACGGGAAGCGGAACCACGGGCGATAATTGGGCTTGCCCTTCAGCCAGACCTCCGCCGCATCAATATCGGCGAGAAAGGTCTCGGCCGATACGGCGGAGAGCTTGCTGTGCCTGGCCGTATGGTTCGCCACGACATGGCCTGCCTGAGCATAAGCGGCAATATCGGCGGCGTCGTTGTCGTAAGCGGTAATCCGCTCCGTGTTGATGAAGAAAGCGGCTTGTTCGATGCCCGCTGTTTTCAGCGCCTCGATCAACAGCTTCGGTCGCTCGTCCGGTTCCAGAAAAGCGCCCTTGCCGCGCGGCGCATCGTCGAAACTGAAGGCGATGCGCTTGTCGGACATGGCGACCGGCGCGGGCAGCGCCATAGTCTCGCTTGCACCATGATCCGGACGCCAGAAGGCGAACAGAGCGATCGCCAGCAAAACCGATGGCAGAGCCAGCCGTGGCGACAGCGCTAGCAACGCGGCACCGGGATCAATTTCGAATGGGCAGCCATGATGATCTTTTCCGCCCGAAATACCGGAATTTCCAGCATTTCGGGTGGCTTGTCCTGATTTGGAACTCTACAGCGCCAAAGCCTTACCGGGCTATTAGCCCATGGTTGGAATGACGAAGGCATCCTTGTTGCCGCCATCGGCGGTGCCATCGGGCCAGCGCTGGGTAATGGTCTTGACCTTGGTCCAGAATTTTACGCCTTCCATGCCGTGCTGGTTGGTGTCGCCGAATGCCGAGCGCTTCCAGCCGCCAAAGCTGTGATAAGCGACCGGTACCGGGATCGGCACATTGATACCGACCATGCCGACATTGACGCGGCTAGCAAATTCACGGGCGGCGTGTCCGTTGCGGGTAAAGATCGCGACGCCATTGCCATATTGGTGCTGGCTCGGCAGCGCGAGCGCTTCCTCGAAATTTTTGGCGCGGACGATCTGTAATACGGGGCCGAAAATCTCTTCTTTGTAGCTTTCCATGTCGGTGGTGACATGGTCGAACAAGGAGGGTCCGATGAAACAGCCTTCTTCATGGCCCTGCAACGAGAAGCCGCGGCCATCGACGACCAGTTCTGCGCCTTCGTCGACTCCGGTCTGGATCCAGTTCTCGACCCGCGCTTTTTGCGCCGGATTGACCATCGGGCCGTAATGCGCTTCCTCATCGGTCGAAACACCGACACGGAGCGCGTCCATTGCCGGGATCATTTTTTCGCGCAGGCGGTCAGCGGTTTCTTCTCCCACCGGAACGACAACCGGCAACGCCATGCAGCGTTCGCCAGCCGAACCGAAAGCAGCGCCCGACAGATCGTTCACAACCTGATCGAGATCCGCATCGGGAAGCACGATACCGTGGTTCTTCGCGCCGCCCATTGCCTGGACCCGTTTGCCGGCTGCAACGCCGCGCTGGTAGACATAATGGGCGATATCGGAGGAACCGACGAAGCTGATGCCGCCAATGGCCGGGTGATCGAGAATGGCATCGACCATTTCCTTGTCCCCTTGCAGGCACTGCAAAATGCCTTCTGGCAGGCCGGCTTCGATCATCAGTTCACACAATCGTACCGGTACCGACGGATCGCGCTCGGATGGCTTCAGAATGAAGGCGTTGCCGGTGGCGATTGCCGGACCGAACATCCACATCGGAATCATCGCCGGGAAGTTGAAGGGGGTGATGCCGGCGCCGATGCCGATCGGCTGGCGCATCGAATAGACGTCGATGCCGGGCCCTGCGCCCTGGGTATATTCACCCTTCAGGACGTGCGGGATGCCGCAGCAGAATTCGATGACTTCGAGCCCGCGCTGGATATCACCCTTGGAGTCCGCAATGACCTTGCCATGTTCGATCGACAGCAGGTTGGCCAGTTCGTCCATATGCGCTTCGACCAGTTCCTTGAACTTGAAGAACACGCGTGCGCGGCGCTGCGGGTTGGTCGCAGCCCAGGCCGGTTGGGCCGCGAGCGCCGCATCCACCGCCTTGTCGAGCACCGCTGCATCGCCGAGATCGACCTTGCCCTGGATACCGCCATTATTGGGATCGAAAATATCGCTCTGGCGGGACGCTGCTGCGGTTCCTCCGGAAGCCAAGACATGGGTTACAGTGCGCATTGAAAGACTCCTGATTGCATTTGCGCGCTATATGCTATTTACCGCAACAATGCACAACAGCTGTTCCCCTATCTTTTATGGCAATATTGCATGAGCAATGACGGTGCCGCCGGACAGAACCGGCCGATGGCAGGAATCCTCACGCGTCTGGCCGCGATGCTCTCGCTCGCGGTCATGTTTGCCTTTGTCAAACTTGCCGGCGAACAAGGCGTGCATGTCACCGAGAGCCTGTTCTACCGCCAGTTGATCGCCATGCCGCTGATCTGCTTTCTGATCATGCGAAGCCGGGAGGGTTGGCCGTCGATCATCTCGAACAAGCATAAACTGCACATTTTGCGCTCCTGTCTCGGCATTTTTGCCATGGGCCTCAACTTCTGGGCGATGACCCTGCTGCCGCTGGCCGATGCGACGACGATCAGTTTCACCGTGCCTATTTTCGCCACCCTGTTCGCGGCGATCTTTCTGCGCGAGAAGGTCGGCATCAGGCGCTGGTCGGCGATCCTGATCGGCTTTGTCGGCGTGCTGATCGTGGTCCAGCCGGGCGGATCGCTGATCCCCGCCTTCGGCGCAGCGGTGGCCCTTGGCGGCGCGCTGGTCACGGCGGCGGTCACCATGGTCATCCGCATGCTGGGCCGCACCGAAACCAGCGTTGTCACCATCTTCTGGTTCTCGGTCTACACCCTGCCCGCGCTAACCGTCTGCGCCTTCATCTATGGCGGCGGCCATGATGCGCGGACCTGGGGCTATCTGCTCGGCATCGGCATATTCGGCGCGCTGGGGCAGCTATGCATCACCCAGTCGCTGCGCTATGCGCCGGTGTCGACGATCGTGCCGATGGACTATAGCGCACTGATCTGGGCGACCTTCTTCGGCATCGTCATTTTCGGTCAATATCCCGGCCTGTCGATCTGGCTCGGCGCGCCGGTGATCATCGGCTCGGGCCTGTTCATCGCCTGGCGCGAACATGTCAAGGCGAGCAAGCTGACGGTTGCCAAGGCGGAGCCGAGCGCATAATCACTCCCG
>JBALUX010000158.1:0-6416 GCA_036963725.1 Parasphingorhabdus sp.
AGCATCATCGCCCGGATCGACTTTTCCGCCGCTTGGGCGACCTCGGCATCGGACATCGACTTGCCGGATTTTTCCGTAGACGCCTTGATCTCGATACCCATTTGCGTGGGATCAAGCGCGCTGTTCAGCTCGTCAGCGTCATCAATCGGCCAGTGCTTGCGCTGCCAGCTTGGGCCCTGCTCCTGTTCCGAGCCGATAAAATCCTGATTTTCAAAACCCATTGTCTTACCTTTTTGTTCCCCTGCGAAGGCAGGGGCCCATCTCCAAATCTATCGTCCGATCACAACCGCCTTTTGTTACGACCAAGCTCGGCAGAGCGGAAACGCTATCAATCCGCTTTGTCTGTCGTTTCCGTGATGGACCCCTGCCTTCGCAGGGGCACCACAGGACGACGGTGAATTCACTTCACAATCTCGAACCACAAATCCCGCCATTCGGGATTTCCTTCTTCAATCCGCCGGACCTTCCAGTCCCGCTTCCACTTCTTAACCTGCAATTCCCGCAACCGCGCTTCATCCAGATCGTCATAAGCTTCAAACCAGACCAATAGCTTGCAACCATGTTCCTTGGTGAAGCCATCGATCAGCCCATTTCGATGCTGATAGGTTCGCTTGACCAAATCGCTGGTTGATCCGGTGTAAATCGCTCCGTTTTTCCGGTTTGCCATGAAATAGGCAAAGCCGGGCTTGCTCATCGTCAGTCCCTTCTATCCGTGTACCTGCGAAGGCAGGTACCCATCTCCCGCTTGCTCCGCTTGACACAATCGGGAGATGCCCCCCTCCCTTCGCAGGGGAACGATTAAACCAGCTCCTTCAACATCGCATCCAATGTCGTGCCCAGCTCACTCGGCGAAGGCGAAACGCGGATACCCGCGGCTTCCATCGCCGCGATCTTGTCTTCCGCGCCGCCCTGGCCGCCCGAAACAATAGCACCGGCATGGCCCATGCGGCGTCCCGGAGGCGCCGTAAGACCAGCGATAAAGCCAACCATTGGCTTGGAACGGCCCTTCTTGGCTTCGTCGGCAATGAACTGCGCCGCTTCTTCTTCCGCGCTGCCGCCGATTTCGCCGATCATGATGATCGACTTGGTTTCGTCATCAGCAAGGAAAAGCTCGAGCACGTCGATGAAGTTGGTGCCGTTGACCGGATCGCCGCCAATGCCGACCGCTGTCGTCTGGCCAAGGCCAACCGCTGTGGTCTGGTGCACGGCTTCATAGGTGAGCGTACCGGAGCGCGAAACCACGCCAACCGAACCCTTCTGAAAAATACTGCCGGGCATGATGCCGATCTTGCATTCACCGGGAGTCAGTACGCCGGGGCAGTTAGGCCCGATCAGGCGCGACTTGCTGCCCTGCAGCGCCCGCTTGACGCGAACCATGTCGAGCACAGGAACACCTTCGGTAATCGCAACGATCAGCTCGATCTCGGCATCAATCGCTTCGAGGATCGAATCCGCCGCAAATGGCGGTGGAACATACACAACCGAGGCAGTCGCGCCGGTTGCGTCCTTGGCTTCAGCCACCGTATTATAGTTCGGCAGACCGATATGGGTCGTACCACCCTTGCCCGGCGTTACGCCCGCAACCATCTGCGTGCCATAAGCCAATGCCTGTTCGGTGTGGAACGTGCCGGTGTTGCCGGTCATGCCCTGGGTGATAACTTTGGTGTTCTTGTCGATTAAAATGCTCATATTTTCTTCTTTTCTAAAGGATAGGAAATGCTCAACTGTACTCGGTTGCCCGGTGTATATTTATTGCCCTTCATCACAAAAACCATCACCGTACCGGTTTGTCCGGCATCATTGGCAATCGCCCATTCCGGAGAATAGCGCTTGTTGGGCTTGCCGTTCTTCTTGAAAGCATCGGCGCTATTGGTTGGTCCGTAGCCAATCACTTTTTCAAATGCATCGAGAACATCTTGCCGTTCAGGTAGCGTGTTGACGTGGAATGCTGCATTGCATTGCGGGTTACGGGCACTTGCAAATCCGCTAGTCTCGGATACGACCACTCCGTCTCCGCGCCAGATATTCAAGGAAACCGGCGGATTTTTTCCAGCGGGCACCACGATTTCATCATATGTCAGACCCAACGCATCTCCCGCGGTCTTCATGCTGTCTGTACCATGGCTGGGTAAAAGGCATATATCCTTGAACAGGCTAGCCATTGCTTCTGCCGATTGGTCCTTAGGGATGGGCGCCGCGCCGCTACCACCGGCAAACTGGAACGTCATTAACCGCCCGCGATCATCCACCCAACTCGCACCATTTTGGGCGGCTGCAGGCATCGTGACCAAAACGGCGATGCCACATAGAAGCATCGGAAATTTTCTCGATAAAATCATTTACCACTTACTTCCAGAATGATTAACGGGGATCGCGGCTTCTGATCCGCATAGATGGTCAGATAGACTTTATCCTTTTTGTGAGCGCCTTCGATTGTCCACTCTGACCGATATTTGTCGCCCTTGCCCTTTTTTTTCAGTGTTAGACCATCCACTTGAGTGATCTTTTCCGTTACCTCATCAGCGGATTGTTCGTCGGGCATTTCATATGCGACAATGCACCCAAACCCGGCCTTTTTATTTTCGCGCACCAGAAACTCAAGTTCGCCCAGCACATAGGTTTCCATGGGCTTGCCACCGGAATAGGACGGAAGCGAGCCTGCCTTTTCTGCGCTTAAGGTAGCGGCCAGTGTATTGCGGACATTAGCGGCGGTCCCGCGCCGGTTTTCCAGGCAAACAGTCTTGAATGCTTCGATCGCATCGGTGTGTGATCCATCGTCGGTTACCTGCGCAAAAACGCCCGAAGATCCACCAATCAGGAAGGTCACCAAAAGGAACAATTGCCTGTTCATATCAAAGCCAACACCTGTTCGATATGGAACGTTCCAATATTGCCGGCCATCCCTTGGGTGATGACCTTGCTGTTCTTGTCTGTAAATATGGACATTCGCGCTCCTTCAAGAAATCTCTAATGTGCTGTGAGAACGTGAATGGTGCGAGATTCTTTCTGACCCGAACCATATCTAAAAATTCGCCTCGGCTTTTTGGCATAATATCGCCGCATCAGAAAGCCCGGCTGCTCGAAATAGCCACCCTTGACCCTGGGGTCATCTGTAAGAGCTTGGTGGACCGCTTCAGAATCTAAATCCCAAGCAATCACCTCACAATGATTAACCTTCTCCTTTTTCGGAATATCGTACACTAAAATCGACAACATCAAGCCATCTTTCACTACGGTCCAATAATTGCTTGGATAATAAGTGACATTTGGGGTGCCCCCGACTGTGATCATACTCTCATTGGACAAGGCTTCAGCATTGGTCACCGTCCATCCTTCCACCTCTGCAAGCTGCTGAACAGAAGCAGCATTCGCATGCGTGTCGATACAAATACGCAGAGCTTCGGCAGCGAACAGCGTCGAGTGATTTTGCTGATTCGCCCGAACTGGTGAAGCAAAAGCCAATGATATTGCGAGGGCGGGAACGGCAGCTCGAAGTGATATGCGGAGCACTATGCTAGGCTCGGATCCAGTGCCTTACAAGCCGCCAGCAATTCCTTCACCGCGTCGACCGACACATCGAAATTGCCCTGCGCTTCTTCGCTCAGTTCGATTTCGATGATCTTCTCGACGCCGTCTTTGCCGATGATGCACGGCACGCCGACATAGAGATTGTCGACGCCATATTGGCCGGTCAGATGCGCGGCTGCTGGCAGTACGCGACGTTTGTCCTTGAGATAGCTTTCCGCCATCATGATCGCACTGGTCGCCGGCGCATAATAAGCCGAGCCATTGCCGAGTAACTGGACGATTTCACCGCCGCCGGAGCGGGTGCGCTGGACGATCGCGTCGATTTTTTCCTGCGTGGTCCAGCCCATCTTGATCAGATCGGGGATCGGGATACCGGCAACCGTCGAATAAGCCGGAACCGGCACCATCGTATCGCCGTGGCCGCCGAGAACGAAAGCGGTGACGTCTTCGACCGAGACGTTGAATTCGTCAGCCAGGAAGTGACGGAAGCGGGCGCTGTCGAGAACGCCGGCCATACCGACCACCTTGTTGTGCGGTAGTCCGGAAAATTCGCGCAAGGCCCAGACCATCGCGTCGAGCGGGTTGGTGATGCAGATAACAAAAGCATCCGGTGCGTTGGCGGCAATGCCTTCGCCGACCGCCTTCATCACTTTCAGGTTGATGCCGATCAGGTCATCGCGGCTCATGCCGGGCTTGCGCGCGATACCTGCGGTCACGATGATCACATCAGAGCCGGCGATATCGGCATAATCATTGGTGCCCTTGAGATTGGAGTCGAACCCGTCGACCGGAGCTGCCTGGCTGAGGTCGAGCGCTTTACCGGCTGGCATGCCTTCGGCAATATCAAACAGGACGACATCGCCCATTTCCTTGGAAGCTGCGAGGTGGGCGAGCGTGCCGCCGATCATGCCTGCGCCGATCAGCGCAATCTTGTTACGGGCCATGTGGGAAATTCTCCTAAGAATAGAGTCGAAAATGGATATTAATGTCAGGATTAGGCCCCTAATCTGACAAATTCAACCGCAGAAAGCACCAATTTGACTGCTATCTTTGCAAATAGTTCGCAGTAGCAATAGAGGCACAACAACCTCGTCATCCTGAACTTGTTTCAGGACCTCCCACGGCTCTCCCCCGCCCGGGGTCCTGAAACGAGTTCAGGATGACGAAGAACAGCAAACATGCCTCCAAATCTTCCAATCTTTTGCGTTGCAAAGTGAAATTCAAATGCCATGATGCAAAGAAAAGAGGATGCAACATGCTGACAAAAGGCGACGATTATCCGCTGCACCAGACACCGGAACCGATGGCTTTATCGGGCGGAAACCGCAATTTTTACGACCGCTATTTCTTCAACGGCTATAGCGCTGACGGCAGCATCTTCTTCGCCGCCGCCCTCGGCATCTACCCGCAGCTCGATATCATGGACGCCGCCTTTTGCGTCTCGATTGACGGCAAGCAGCATAATCTGCGCGCCTCCAAACGCATGGGCAGCGAGCGGCTTGATCTGACGGTCGGCCCGATCACCGTCACCATCGTCGAACCGCTAGAGAAACTGCGGATAACGGTAGTAGGTAATGACAGTCCGGTCACCGCCGATATCACACTCACCGCCCGCCACCAGCCAATCGAGGAGCCCCGCTTCATCCGCCGCGAAGGCCCGCGCCTGATGATGGACTATACCAGAATGACGCAAAACGGCGACTGGGCGGGCACAATCACCGTCGATGGCCAGGATATCGATATCGCCGATTGCCGCGGCACCCGCGATAGAAGCTGGGGCATCAGACAGATCGGAGCATCCGAATCGCAGCCACCCCCAGCAGGAGAATTTCCGCAATTCTGGTGGCTCTGGACACCGCTCAATTTCGACAATCACGCCTGTTTCTTTCACAGCAATGACGACGGCAACGGCGTGCCGTGGAACCGGCGCGGTGTGGTTGATACGATCACCGGAACGGCCGAAGAGTTCGAGCCCAAGGCCATCGATCTTACCTATCATTCCGGTTCCCGCCGTATCAAACAGGTGCAGCTCGAAACCGGCACCGGGTCGCTCTCGATCACACCGCGCACAGGCGACGCGGCGCGGACATTCTATATGTCGGGCCTCGGCTATCTCCATCCGGCCTGGGGCCATGGCATGGATCATGGTGGCCTGGAGACTGGTTATGATGTCATCACTCTCGACCCCGCACCGGCAATCGACATGACCACCATCCATATCCAGGCACTCAGCGATGCTGTGCTCACCGTCGATGGTCGGGAGCATCACGGCATCGGCGTCGTCGAACAATTGTTCATCGGGCCCCACGTCACCAGTGGCCTGACCGGCATCATGGATCCGGCCGCATGAGCGGTCGCTTCCCTGTGCGTCCCGAAGAATTCGAGACCGCGTTCGTCGAGGAGGTTTTTGGTGCCACTCCCGGATCGCTTCAATCGCTGAATCATGAACCGGTCGGCACGGGCCAGGTCTGCGACAGCTACCGCTTCACCTGCGACTGGTCCGAAGGCGGTCATCCGGCAACTTTCATCGCCAAATGCCCAAGCGCCGATCCGGTCAGCCGGGGCGCCGCCGCAATCTTCCATCTCTATGATATGGAAGTCGGCTGGTATCGAGATATTGCCAAAGATTGCGCCGCGCTCTGTCCGCAATCCTACCATGCCGACATTGCGGAAAACGAGCAGGAATTTGTGCTGCTTCTGGAAGACATGGCCCCCGCTTCGCAAGGCGACCAGCTAGCCGGCGCGTCCTTGGTTCAAGTGGAGACAACATTGGCGGAGGCCGCCGCGCTCCACAATTTTCAACCGGCCAGCGGGTTCGACAATCTGGAATGGCTGGATCATGGCACCGGCAACAGCCAGTTTCTCGAGTCCAGCCTGCCCGCCGGCTA
>JBALUX010000159.1:0-4548 GCA_036963725.1 Parasphingorhabdus sp.
CCTGCAGGCCGCTCCGATTGCTCGATAAAATCCAGTATCTGCTGGCGAGTGGGAACCTGTTTCGGTTTGTGAGATTTTTTGGGACCTGCCATTAATAAGCTTTACCTATGATTATGCGCTCGACCGCCGGTTTGCCCGTGAAGATGCATTTGCCGTCTGCGGCTGCGGCATCAACCGGTACGTTGCGGAAGGTCAGCTTCAGTTTTTTGAGCCGCTCTTCAATTTCTTCCAGTTCTTCGCCGGTGGCCTTGCACCATTGCACTTCCAGCCATCCGGGATGTTTCTTTTTCGGCGCATAGTAACGTTCAACGTCCGACCAATATTCAACGCCCTTCTTGACGTTGCTTCCGAGGCGTTCTTTCGCTTCGGTATGCAATGCGGACTGGATCTCGGACAATAGAGCAGGAATTTCGGGAATGAATTCCGCCTTGGCGAGAAACTTCGTGTCGAGCTTTCCATTGTCCTGATAGAGCGCATCGCGGCGGATCATCGCGACCTTGTCGTCGGCCATATCGCGCGGACCGATTTCGAGAATGATCGGCGCGCCTTTCTTGATCCAGGACCAGCGCTTGGTCTGGGTTTTGGCGCCGCTGATATCGAGCTTCACCCGGACCGGTTCGTCAAAGGCTCTGAGCTGGGCAATATCCTTCGCCAGCGCCTTGCAATATTCGAGCACTTCTTCATCTTCCGGCTTGTCGCGCAGCATCGGCACAATCACCACCTGATATGGCGCAATCAATGGTGGCACGCGCAATCCGTCATCATCGCCGTGGGTCATGATGACGCCGCCGATCAGACGGGTCGAAACGCCCCAGCTGGTGGTATAGGCAAACTGGAATTCGCCATCCTTGTCCTGAAAGCGGATATTCTGCGCCTTGCTGAAGGTCTGGCCGAGGAAGTGGCTGGTGCCGGCCTGCAAAGCCTTGCCATCCTGCATCATCGCTTCGATCGAATAAGTCGCATCAGCACCAGGGAACCGTTCGTTCTCCGGCTTCTCTCCGGCGACAACCGGCATCGCCAGTACGGTCTCGGAAAAATCGCGGTACATTTCCAGAATGTCGAGCGTTTCTTCCATCGCCTCGGCTTTCGACGCATGCGCCGTATGGCCTTCCTGCCAGAGAAATTCGGTGGTCCGCAAAAACATTCTGGTCCGCATTTCCCAGCGCACAACATTTGCCCACTGGTTGATCATCACCGGAAGGTCACGCCAGCTTTGTACCCAGCGGGCAAAGGCGGTGCCGATCACGGTTTCGGATGTCGGCCGCACCACCAGTGGCTCTTCCAGCTTTGCGTCCGGATCGACGATCAGTCCGCCATCTTCGCCCTTCTTCAGACGATGATGCGTGACAACCGCCATTTCCTTGGCAAAACCATCAACATGCTCGGCCTCTTTGGCAAAATAGCTGAGCGGAATGAAGAGCGGGAAATAGCAGTTTTCATGGCCGCTAGCCTTGATCCGCTGATCCATCAGAAATTGCACCCGTTCCCAGATGCCGTAGCCCCAGGGCCGCATGATCATGCTGCCGCGCACACCGGATTCTTCGGCGAGGTCGGCTTCGGTAATTACTTGTTGGTACCAGGCCGAGAAATCTTGTTCGCGGCTGATTGAAAGGGCATTTTTCTTCACTTGGTTTTCCTGCGGATTATTATGTTCCGGTAATCAGCTATCGAGCTTGTCTATCTTGGACTGGATGTCGGCGAGCTGTTGTTTCAGCGCCACGATCTCGGCGTCTTTTTCCGATGCCGTTTCTTCCGATGGCTCGTCCGCTTGCGCATTGTCATTCTGGCCGAGGCTCAGCGCTTTTTCAAAGACGCCCGCCAGCGGGCTTGCCTTCAGGGCATTTTCGACGGCTTCCTGGAACTGCTTCTGGTTTTTCACCGCCATCTGTCCCAGAGGGTTTTTGTTGAGCGCGCCCTCGACCGCTTCCTGAAACTGCTTCTGGTTCTTGCGGAAATTGTCCATCGACGCTTCGAGATAGGACGGCATCAACGACTGCATGCTGTTGCCATACATCGAGATCAACTGACGCAGGAATTTCACCGGCAGCATCTGCTTGCCGCTGCTTTCCTCGTCAACGATGATCTGGGTCAGCACATTATGGGTAATATCCTCGCCGGTCTTGGCGTCGACCACGACAAAGTCTTGGTCATTGCGGGTCATCTCCGCGAGAAAGTCGAGCGTGATATAGCTCGACGTCTGGGTGTTGTAGAGACGGCGATTGGCGTATTTCTTGATGGTTATCGGATCACCTGGATTAATGTTCTTGGACTTGGCCATATCAGCTCCCGATGGGTTAGAATCTTGTTGTTGATCAAGACTTTCTAACCGTCAATTATTTACATGTTGCAAAAGCACTAAACCTATTTGTGCATTGCCGCAACTTTTGTTGTTATCGGGGATTTTTGCGCAGCATTTTTATTTTGTGCAACTGCGTTGGCGAGTTTCTATAAGAACGCTAAGTCCACTCTCGCGCCAGACGATTGCCCAGACCCGTGATCAACTCATATTGCGACAGGCCCGATTGGGCCGATGCGATGCCAAGATCATATTCGCAATCAACCCAGTCGCCCTCTTTCAGATTCGGTTCGTCTGACAGATCGATTGCGATCAGGTCCATCGAGACCCTGCCCAGCACCGGAAGCACAACGTCCCCATGCAGGAACAGACCATTATTCGAAAATCCCCGCAAATATCCGTCGGCATAGCCCATCGCCAATATCCCTACCTTGTGGGATTCAGCTGCAACATATTGCGCATTATAGCCGAGCTTGTCACCCGCGCGGAGCGAGCGAACCTGGATGATTTCCACCTGCGGGAACGCTACCTGCGTAATGACGTCTTCCAAGGCCGGGCGTTGAATACCACCATAGAGCGACAAGCCGGGACGCGTGACATCGAAATGATATTCACTACCCAGCGCTATGCCGGCGCTATTGGCAAGACTTGTGCGCTTGCCACGCAGGATTTCCAGAGCGGCTTTATACTGTTTCAGCTGATCTTCATTCTGGGGCCCGTCTTCATCAGCGGAGGCAAGATGGCTCATCACCATATCCACAGACATCCCTGCGACAAGACTGGCGTCTAAATCTTCCAGATTAATGCCGAGCCGGTTCATCCCGCTGTTAATCATGATGTCGCAGGTTTTTCCCGACGTTTTCCAGCGCTGCACCTGCTCGAGACTGTTCAGCACCGGCTTTGCGGGAGACTGGAGAGCAAAAGGCAAGTCTGCCTCGCGAATACCGTTGAGCACCGATACAGATGCTCTGCCAGCGGTCAGATCTTCAATCTCGCTGGCTTCCTGCCAGTTGGCGACAAAAAAATCGGTACAGCCCGCCGCCATCAGCTTTTGCACAACGTCGCGCGCGCCAAGACCATAGGCATTGGCCTTAACGGCCGCTCCTGCTTTCGCCTGCCCCGACATTTGGTCAAGAGCGCGCCAGTTTGAAACCAGCGCATCGGAATCCAGCCTGACAGTCGCAGTCGGCGGTATAATCGGTTTTGCGTCACTCATATGACGAGCGATACGGCCTTTATGGTGCTTCGTCGAGAGCCGCTTCGGGGTCATTGGGAATGCCCCACCATGCAACGACCACCCCGAATGCGACGACGCCCCATGTGTACCATAGGCCTGCGTAGATATCGCCAGACCGGGCAACAATATATCCGGCGATCAGCGGCAGGAAGCCCCCCAGATAGCCGGCCCCGATATGATAGGGTATCGACATCGAACTATAGCGGATTTTGGCCGGGAACATTTCGGACAGCAAAGCTGCAACGGAGCCGTAGGTCAAGGCGCTCAAGCCACCCAGGACCAGCAGGATCGCGACAATGCCCAAGATGCTGATCATGCCCGGCTGCTGCTTGACAAAGTCATACCCATATTTGGTCAGCGCATCGCGGATACCGCTGCTCCGGGCCGCGCCATCTTCCATCCAGGCTGCATCAATGGCGATTGCGTTATTGCCGGCGCTGAGCTTCAACTCGCTCGCATCGACCAGCGCGTAGGACACGCCTGCGGATGTCAGGGTTTCGAGAATTTTGCCGCAATCGCTCTGCTCGCGGCTGAACAGTTCCGCAAAAGGATCGGTGCTACAGGCACTGCCCTCGACGCGCACCGGATTCGCTTCCGCTGCTTCGGTCAGTCCCGGATTGGCAAAATGGCCCAGCGCCCAAAAGGCCGGAAACAGCAATAGCAGCGAAAGCAGAGCGCCCACAATGATCGGCTTCTTGCGCCCGACCCTGTCCGACCATTTGCCGACAACGAGGTAGAATGACATGGCGATCAGCCCGGAGACGAACAATATGATGTCGACGGTCCGCGCTTCCACATTCATCGGTCCCCGCAGGAACGACATGCCGGAGAAAAAGGCGGTGTACCAGATGGTCGTCAATATGCCGGTGATGCCGAAAAGAGCCACGAAGATGCGCTTCTTGTTTCCGGGATAAGTGAAGCTTTCCACGAAGGGATTGCCTGCGGTCTCGCCGGCCTCTTTCATCGCCTGGAAGACCGGGCTTTCATTGAGCTTCAAGCGCATCCAGAGCGATAT
>JBALUX010000159.1:4558-6373 GCA_036963725.1 Parasphingorhabdus sp.
GTTGAAATCCTGCTCCGGAATCAGGAAGCGGCAGGCCAATATGACACCGATCGACAGGACAAATCCGCCGGCAACGCTCGCCTGGATGTAGCTTGTGTAATAGCCGCGCTTTTCGGTTGGCGCATGTTCCGCAACATAAATTGCTGCGCCGCCATATTCGCCGCCTAGCGCCAGCCCCTGCAATATCCGCAGGAAGATCACGATCAGCGGGGCGGCCAGCCCGATCGTCTCCGCACTGGGAATAAGCCCGACACCTGCGGTCGCTATGCCCATCAGGGTGACCGTAACAAGAAACGTATATTTGCGCCCCAGCTTGTCGCCAAGGAAACCGAACAGAATGGCACCGACTGGGCGGAAACCGAAGCCGATGGCAAAGGTCGCCCATACCATCAATATTTCGAGCGTCGGATTGCCGCTGGGAAAAAACGTCGGCCCGATAATATAGAATAAGGTGCCGTAGATGAAGAAGTCATACCATTCGAAAATGGTGCCGGCGGAGGACGCTGCGATAACCAGACGGATTTCCTTCACCGTCGGCTCGCGTTGCCCCGCCATCGCTACTTCACTGGCCATATCCTGCCCCTCCCAAGGCGTTTATTCTATTCCAGTTCGAGTATCACGGCGTCGACCGCGAGACTATCTCCTTGTGCGGCTTCGACCGATTTCACCACGCCATTTTTCTCGGCGCGGAGAATATTCTCCATTTTCATTGCCTCGACAACCGCCAAAGGCTGGCCTTCTACAACCGCCTCGCCGACCTCGACATGCAGAGCAACCAGCAGGCCTGGCATCGGGCAAAGCAGGAACTTGGACAGATCGGGTGGAATTTTCTCGATCATGTGCACGGCATGCTGCGCAACATGGGCAGGCAATATCCGCGCCTTGTGGGTCGCGCCGTGGCTGTTGAGCGCAAAACCGCTGGCGGTTTTGGCGATCTTTACCGACAATGGCTTGCCGTCAATCTCTGCGAGGATCAGGCTGTCGCCTGGCGTATATTCGGTGGAAAGATCCACGATCTTGCCGTCGACGGTGATTTCCTCTTCGGAAATCGAGACGTCCATGATCTTGTCACCGATCTTGACCTGCCATTCGGAAGGCGCTTCGAGACGTTTGCCGAGCTGGCTGTCGACGCGGCGCGCGCGGTCGGCGTGAGCGGTCGCGGCGAAGGCACCGATTGCGGCAAGATTGGCCAGCAATTCGTCGGATGCCGGAGCGCCCTGAAAACCGTCGGGATATTCTTCGGCGATGAAATTGGTGGTGATATTGCCTTCACGGAAACGCTCGTGCTGCATCAGCGCCGAGAGGAAATCGATATTGTGACCGGGGCCAACCAGCTCGAACCGGTTGAGCGCGTCGATCTGGCGGTCAATCGCCTCGATGCGGGTTTCGCCATAGGTGATCAGCTTGGCGATCATCGGATCGTAGAAGATCGAGACTTCGCCGCCTTCAGCTACGCCGTCATCAACCCGGATGCCTTCTTCGGCCGCCGGTGGCCGATATTTTACCAGACGACCGGTGGACGGCAGGAAGCCGCGATAGGGGTCTTCGGCATAGACACGGTTCTCGACCGCCCAGCCTGTCAGGGTGACCTCGTCCTGCGTCAACGGCAATTTCTCGCCATAGGCGACGCGGATCATCTGTTCGACCAGATCGAGACCGGTGATATATTCGGTGACCGGATGCTCGA
Organism: Parasphingorhabdus sp.; assembly: GCA_036963725.1. Taxonomy (GTDB): domain Bacteria; phylum Pseudomonadota; class Alphaproteobacteria; order Sphingomonadales; family Sphingomonadaceae; genus Parasphingorhabdus. The sequence goes on from JBALUX010000159.1 coordinate 6,246, forward strand.
CCTGCAGACGCGTGTTCATTTCGAGGAAATAGAAGCTCTTGTCCGCACCGACGATCAGCTCGACCGTACCGGCGCTGTAATAGCCGACGGCCTGCGACAGCGCGACGGCCTGTTCGCCCATTTTCTTG
>JBALUX010000160.1:0-6310 GCA_036963725.1 Parasphingorhabdus sp.
CGAGCGACTCAAGGACCTGATCCCGCGCCATCTGTTCAAAATCCCGATCCAGGCCGCTATCGGTGGCAAGGTGATCGCCCGCGAGACGATCTCGGCGATGCGCAAGGATGTGACCGCCAAATGCTATGGCGGCGATATCAGCCGGAAGAAGAAGCTGCTCGACAAGCAGAAGAAGGGCAAGGCGAAGATGCGCGAATATGGCAATGTCAGCATTCCGCAGGAGGCATTTATCGCCGCGCTCAAAATGGGTGACGAGGGCTAGGCAGTCGTCCGGACTATTTGTCGAAAAAAACACGATTTTGCGGTATTTCATCGTCCCATTGATGGTAAATATTGTTGAAACTATATGTAACACCTCGTATGTTGCACCTGCGAAACACGCATCAGGGTCGCATCTGATTTGCGGGAATCACTCAATGTTCGGTTTTTTTGAGTCAAACTATCGTCGGGCGAAGGATGCCCGGGAAGTCAAAACATATCTCTCCAAATATGGCGAGCGCGCTGTCGATATTCTGGCGGAACGTGCAAGCGATAGCGGCTTGTCACGGCGAGACCGGCGTCATTGGCGGCGGTTGGCCCGGAAGGCACGGCGGCGACAGGGCGAAATGGTCAGCCAGCTAAATATTAGCTGAGATCATCATTTGTCCCTTTGATAGGGGCAGGGTGTGATGTCTTCGGGCGCGATTGCCGGCCCCTTGGCGCGGAAGCGCGCGAAGTAGCCGCCGAGTTCGGGCCGCTCCATGAAGCCGACCAGTTCGTAGCCGACCGCTTCGAACTCGCAGAACAACTGCTTCGGCGGAATGCCGTGCTGCGTCACATCGCGGTTGACATCGACCACGATGACTTCCCCGGCGCCTTGACCGCCGCTCTTGTCGAGAAGGGCCGGACGCAAGCGCGAGAGGAAGGCGTAGGGCTCGCGCACCTCGTGATACATGTGGACCAGAAAAATCCGGTCAAAACTATTCTCCGGCAGCCGCGGATCATCGGGCGCGCCGAGCTTGATCGAGACATTGTCGAGCGCATCGCGGTTGACCCTCTCGGCCAGCCGGTCGATCGCTTCTTCGTCAATATCCTGCGCCAATACCCGGCCCGCTGCTCCGACCTTCTCGGCTAGCCGCACGGTATAATAGCCTTCACCGGCACCAATGTCGGCGACTGTCATGCCTGGCTCCAGCCCCGCCGCTTTCATGATCTCCTCGGCCTCGCCACGTTTGTCGCGCGCGGTCTCGGTTGACCATTGATTGCCGGCCAGCTCCGACACCGGCCGCGAAGCCGGCGGATAGGCGCGCGCGGTTTCGGCGCGCAGATCATTGTCGTCGGGCAGCCGCTTGCAGGCGCCGAGCGGAGTGGTGAGCAGCATCAAAGCTGACAAGCCGCCGATCAGGCGGGCAGGGGGTAGCGCGGTTCTGGCGACAATATTTTTCATCGCCGAAAGACTAGGCGAGCGCGCGTTCCGGTTCAATCCCTGTTTGACCACCGGTTCGCCCGCATGGCTCGGCGCCCCTATCTACTCATCTGGCAGACCAACCAGTAATTTGTCCAAAGTCGCAGGATAGTCGCGCACACGGATAGCGGTCGCATTATATATTGCGTTGGTGACCGCTGCTGCGGCGCCGCATATGCCCAGTTCGCCGATGCCCTTAGCCTGAATGGGACTGGCAAATTCGTCGCGTTCCTTGAGTAGGACAACCTCGATCTGCGGGACATCCAGATTGACCGGGATATGATATTCCGCCAGATCATGATTGACGATATGGCCATCGCGGTTGTCGAACGCCAGTTCCTCGGTCAGGGCACTGCCGATTCCCCAGATCATGCCGCCATAGCATTGCGATGTTGCAGTTTTTTCGTTCAATATCCGGCCTGCACCAAATACACCGAGCATGCGTTTCACACGGGTTTCGCCCGTCACAGCGTTGACCGCGACCTCGGCAAAATAGGAACCATAAGTGGCTTGCTGCCAGTCTTCCATCGTCTTGCCCGGCTCGATATGGCCGATCGCGGAAATCTCTTTTCCGTCCAGTATTTCGGCAAAGGGCCGCGCCTTGTCGCCTGTCCCAGCCTTGCCATCGGCAAGTGTCAGGTCGGCCTCTTTGCTGCCGAGCTTGTCGGCGAGCTGTTTGCGTATCTCCTCGCAGGCGAGAAACACCGCAGAGCCGGAAGACGACGCGCCCCATGATCCGCCGGAACCCGGCCCGGCGGGAAAGTCGGTGTCACCCAATCTGGTTTCGACCTTGTCCGCAGGCAAGCCGAGCATGTCGCAGGCTATTTGCGTCAATATCGCATAGGTGCCGGTACCGATGTCGGTCATGTCGGTTTCGACCACGGCGCTGCCATCTGCCAGCAGCGTGACCTTGGCCTTGGCTTCGGACAGGACATTGATCCGGGCGGCGCCCGCCATGCCGTGACCGATCAACCAGTCGCCTTCTCGCGTTGCGCCGGGTTTGCGGTTGCGCTTGTCCCATCCGAATAATTTCGCACCTTCGTCGAGCGCTTCGGTGAACCGGCGGGACGAATAAGGAATATCCTTTTCCGGATGCTGTTCGGGAATGTTGCGCTTTCTGAGTTCGACCGGATCGATACCGGCAGCCTCCGCCAGTTCGTCCATGGCATTTTCCAGAACCTGCATGCCGACCGCTTCGCCGGGCGCGCGGACCGAGCCGCCGCAGGTGCGGTTGAGCCGTGCGACTTCGATACCGAGCTTTCGATTTTCGCCGCCATATAGAAAATGGGTCGCCTGGGTGACCGGCTCGTAAAATTCTTCGCCCGGCAAGTTGGACACCAGACATTCGTGGCCGAGGCCGGTCAGGATGCCGTCTTCGCCGCACGCCAGCCGGACATGCTGGCGGGTTTCCGACCGGCGCATGGTGGCTTCAAACACCTGTTGCCGCGACAAAGCCACGCAGACCGGTCGTCCGATGTCTTTTGCAGCAATGGCCGCTGCCACGGCTTCCGGCGACAGGCCCAGTTTGGAGCCGAAGCCGCCGCCGACATAAGGCGACAGCATGCGGATGTTGTCCGGGCTGATATGCAGCGCGTCGGCCAGTTCGTTGATGTTGAAATTCAGCATCTGGTAGCTGCCGCGCAGGGTCAGCTTGTCGCCCTCCCAGCTGGCGATGGCGCAATGCGGTTCCATCGCGGCGCTGTTATGGCCGGGTGTGTGATAGACCTGATCGACAGTGAAAGCGGCATCGCGCATCGCCTGGTCAAGATCGCCCTGGTCGAGCTGGTCATCCTCGGGCGTGTCTGTCTCGGTGTCAGCTGCTTCCGGGTCAAAAGCCGCATTGCCTTCGGTTTCGTAACTGATCGGAAGTATATTCGCAGCGTGGCGCGCCTGCTCGAATGTGTCTGCCACCACGAGGGCAATCGGCTGGCCGAAATAATCGACCTGCTTCGATCCTTGCGGGGGTGCTTCATTGGCACCGCCTTGCGCCGGTCGCCGCAGCAAGCGATCGTCGGTGATCACAGCATGAACCGCTTCATCAGCCAAAATCCGGTCGCTCTCAACATCGGTGACCCGGCCCTTTGAGATGGTTGCCCTGACCAGCACCCCGTAGACCATGTCCGGGATGTCCCATTCGTGCGCATAGGTCGCCTGACCGGAAACCTTGAGCGGTCCGTCGGGGCGATCCATCGGCTTTCCGACCAGTCCTTGTCGCATGTCATCGAGCCGGTTCCGTGTATCCGGCTTGTCCATTTTTTGATGCGCGGTCATGCTGCTGCTCCTGCTTGCGTGGCTTCTTTCAGGACGGAAATCAAAACGCGTCTGGTCAAAGGTATCTTGAAATCATTGCTGCCATAGCCTTGCGCTTCTTCGAGCAATTGGTCGGCAGCCTGGCCGAACAGTTCGGCGGACGGCTGCTGGCCGACCAGCAATTTTTCCACCGTTTTGTCACGCCATGGCTTGTGGGCAAGTCCGCCAAAGGCCAGCGCGGCGCTGGCTATTGTGTCGCCATCCATTTTTACGATGGCAGCCACCGAGCAGAGCGCGAAAGCATAAGAGGCGCGATCGCGGACTTTCTGGTAAATCTGTTTTCCGTCGACCGGAGGCGGCAGGATCACCGCAGTGATCAGGTCGCCGGGTTCGAGGATATTGTCCTTCTCCGGATGGTCTCCGGGCAGCAGGTGAAATTCCTGGATCGGCACGAGCCGGATCTCGCCCGCGCTATTTTCAATTTCGATCTGGGAATCCAGCGCTGTCATCGCGACCGCCATGTCGCCGGGATAGGTGGCGATGCAAGCGTCGCTCGCCCCCAGGATGGCGTGAATACGGTTGAATCCGTTCATCGCCTGACAGCCGGAACCTGGGTCGCGTTTGTTGCAGGGCATCGCGGTATCGTAGAAATAATAGCATCTTGTGCGCTGGCACAGATTGCCGCCGGTGGTCGCCTTGTTGCGCAGCTGTCCGCTGGCTCCGGCGAGGATGGCGCGCGACAAAAGCGGATAATCGCTGCGTATGCGCTTGTCGGCGGCACAATCGCTGTTGGTCACCAGCGCGCCAATGCGCAGCCCGCCATCATCAGTCGCGCTGATTTCCGAGAGGTCCAGCCGGTTGATATCGACCAGTCTGTCGGGGGTCATGACTTCCAGCTTCATCAGGTCCAGCAGATTGGTCCCGCCCGCGATAAAGGTCGCACTGTTCGCTGCCTGCGCTGTGGCATCGGCGCGGTCGGCTGCTCTTGCATAGTCGAACGATTTCATGATTGCTCTCCGGCGGCCTGACGGATTGCGTTGACGATATTGGGATAGGCGGCGCAGCGGCACAGGTTGCCGCTCATCCGCTCAGATATTTCTTCGTTGCTCAACTCTTCAGGACCTTCGAGATCGTCGGACACAAAGCTGGGCCAACCGGCCTTGGCTTCCTCGATCATGGCGGTGGCCGAACAAATTTGGCCCGGCGTGCAATAGCCGCACTGGAAACCGTCGTGGGCGACAAAGGCGGATTGCAGAGCCGACAGATTGTCCGGCTGACCAATGCCTTCGATGGTCGTGATCTCGTCGCCGTCGTGCATGCAGGCTAGTGTCAGGCAGGAGTTGATCCGGCGACCCTCGACGATGACGGTGCAGGCACCGCACTGGCCATGATCGCAGCCCTTTTTGGTTCCGGTCAGCTCGAGGTGGTTGCGGAGTGCATCAAGCAAGGTCACGCGGCTGTCTGCCCGCAGCTCGTGCGTTTTTCCGTTTATGACAAGTTCGGTGGTTTCCATTTGACGGCGTCCTTCCCAAGAGTGGCGACGTGACAGGCGCAAACTGGCCAGAGACGGGGTCTCCTATCTTCGATGATGGCCAGTTGACGGTTCGATATCGCGTAAAGTCTGCCTATCTTACGTTTTGTTGCGACTATTGGTTCCACTGCTAGTGATTTGAGGAACGATTGGCCCGATCTTGCGAGGTCGGATCATGGGGATGTGGCGGGGAGCGAAGCGGGCTGAAATGGCATGGTTGCCATTCGTGCTGAGCTTGTCGAAGCACGGCTCCCGGGCGCACGTGGTCCTTCGACAGGCTCAGGACGAACGGGATGTTCCCCTGCGCAGGCAGGGGCCCATCTCGTATTTTTGCCGCCGGAAGAAATGGATGAGTGGTAGGGTCTGGGCTGCCGGTGGTTTGTCGGATCGCTTTTCACCGTTCGTGCTGAGCTTGTCGAAGCATGGCTCTCGGGCGCACGTGGTCCTTCGACAGGCTCAGCACGAACGGGGGTGGGGCGTGGCCTTGTTCCCCTGCGCAGACAGGGGGCCATCTCGTGTCTTTTCCAGTTTAAAGAATGGAGGGCGCGCAGCGCTCAGGCCGCTGCGCAGCCCGATCTACTACCTGTATTTGCCAGCTGTATTTCTGGAGATGGGCCCCTGCCTGCGCAGGGGAACGTGCTCCCTAATCCACATCCTCGACATCAACCGCTTCACCAGTGACCTTCTGCGACAAAGTGGCCGCGATGAAATCGTCGAGCGCGCCGTCGAGCACGTCATTGGGGGCGCTGCTGGTGTGGCCGGTGCGCAGGTCCTTGACCATCTGATAGGGTTGCAGGACATAGGAACGGATCTGGTGGCCCCAGCCGATTTCGGTCTTGGCTTCATATTCGCCCGATGCCTCGGCTTCCCGACGCTGCAGCTCGGCCTCGAACAGGCGGGCCTTCAGCATGCCCATCGCGGTGGCGCGGTTCTTGTGCTGGCTGCGGTCATTCTGGCTGGCGACGACGATACCGGTTGGCTGGTGGGTGATGCGGACGGCGCTGTCGGTGGTGTTGACGTGCTGGCCGCCGGAGCCGGAGGCGCGATAGGTGTCGATTTTGAGGTCGCTATCGTTGATTTCGACC
>JBALUX010000161.1:0-6271 GCA_036963725.1 Parasphingorhabdus sp.
GGGCGGCATACCCTGTAACTATCATGGCGAAGTGATCAATCCGACCAAGGACGATCCCGATGCGATTGTCCCGGGTCTTTACTCCGTCGGCGAAGCGGCCTGCGTTTCTGTCCACGGCGCCAACCGTCTGGGTTCCAACTCACTGATCGATCTCGTGGTCTTTGGCCGCGCAACCGGTCTGAGGCTCAAGGAAAAGCTGGTGCCGAACGCGTCGCACAAGCCGTTGCCGGAGGGTTCCGCCGATCTGGCGCTCGAACGGCTAGACCATTTCCGCAACGCCAAGGGTTCGATCCCGACCGCCGACCTGCGTCTTGAAATGCAGAAAACCATGCAGGCGCATGCCGCCGTGTTCCGTGACAATATGTTGCTCGACGAGGGCGTCGCGGCGATGGACAAGGTCAATGCCAAGCTCGCCGATATCGGCGTCACCGATCGCTCTTTGATCTGGAATACCGATCTGATCGAAACACTCGAGCTCGACAATCTGATGAGCCAGGCGATGGTCACGATGAAAGCTGCTGCCAACCGCAAGGAAAGCCGCGGCCCGCATATGCAGGAAGATTATCCGGATCGCGACGACAAGAACTGGATGAAGCACACTGTCATCACTTTCGAAGGCTGGGGCGGCCAGGGCGGCAAGAGCGAAATCAGCTACCGTCCGGTGCATGATTACACGCTCACCGACGAAGCGACTTATGTGGAGCCGAAGAAGCGGGTTTATTGATTTCCGGCGAAGTTAAAAACTACCAATGATGGTTGTCGCCCCAGCGCAGGCTGGGGCCAAACCGGCCTTGAATGTGGGGCGGCTGTTTCTTCACCGCACAATTGGATTGGGTGCCAGCCTCCGCTGGCACGACGATTAGGCACTCAGATCATCCCGTAAATCGCGCCATTCCGGATTGGCCTTGATTATCAGATCGGTTTTCCAGCGGCGCTTCCAGGCTTTCATCGCCTTCTCGCGCGCTATGGCCTCGTACGGAGTTGCGTAGTCTTCAATGTAAACCAAGCGATCTAGGCCATTTTCACGACAGAAATTGGAACCTGTGCTTTTCTTGTGCTGGATATCCTAGCCGCAAGATTTGTCGCGCCCCCAATGTAGAGCGTGCCAAAGGGCCTGTTGGTCATGATATAGACATAGGCGGGTTTCATCAGTCTGTGGGTAAAGCGAGAATGGATTGGGCCCCAGCCTTCGCTGGTATGACAGGCTGGAACTGTTAAATATTGCTCACAGAAGCTTCCAACCACTTCCCGCCACCGGCCAATCCCGATAGAAGCGCCTTATGATCGCCCCCATGCTCCCTTCCTTTCTGCTCGTCGTCCTGCTGGTCGAACTGACGCCCGGTCCGAACATGGGCTGGCTGGCCCTGCTCAGCGCCAGCGAGGGCAGGCGCGCGGGCTTTGCGGCTACGGCAGGAATTGGATTGGGGCTGGCGATTGTTGCCGCTGCCTCGGCACTGGGACTGGCGCAACTGGCGCATGCGTCGCCGGTGATATTCAACCTGCTACGCTATGCCGGAGCGGCGTTTCTGCTGTGGCTGGCGTGGGAGGCATGGGGTGAACAGCGGGAAGTGTCACCTTCCACTTTTCACAAAAATGGCTCGGCGGCAAAATATTTTCGTCGCGGTTTGATCATCAACCTGCTCAATCCGAAGGCAGCCTTGTTCTTTATCGCAGTATTGCCGGTCCACGTTGTCGCAAACGGCTCTGTTGCGATGCAGACGGCGCAGCTCTCGATCGCCTATGTGGCGATCGCCACATCGATCCATATCACCATCGTGCTACTCGCAGGCCGCGCCCATGGCTGGCTCACCACCGGTCCTTATGCAAAGCTGGTACGGCACGGATTTGCGGTCATGCTGGCCGCTATCGCGATCTGGTTTTTTGTCGATACGTTCTAGCAGGATCAGGCGGGCCACTCGAAACGGTCGAGCACGCTGGCTCGGTCAGATGTCGTATATATCCCGATCTAGGACACCGAAGGCGGCGGCATACAGCCCTTGCTTGCCGCCATCCCCTTCAGAAAACTGCGTCTTGCAAAGCCGGCGGACAACGCTTTCTGATAGCGTTGCCTGGCCGCATTCGCGCCGGTGACCTCACGGACGACACCGCGAAAGGGGATGAACCCGCCGATCATGCCGCCGGCGACCCGGCTGACGCTCCGTTCCCGTTTTTCGGCGCGGGAAAGCCGGGTGTCTTCATTGACGTCCGGGCCAAGCATCGGTCGAAGGCTGGCTATTTCGGTGGTGATGGCGCGGCAACCACTGATGCCGGTAAGGTCGTAAGGCGCTTTCTGGATTTCCAGCAAACGCGGAGGAATCTTGTCCTTTTTCAGGTTCAGGTCTTTGGCCGGCTGCGTCACCGCGTCCTCGACATGATTGACCATCGGTCGTTCAACATTCGGTGGTGATGCCCGTAAAGGTTGCCCGCCCAGTGACAGGATCGCCAATCCGAACACAGCAATATATCTGGCTGACGCCATGATATTTCTCCCTTGTTGCCCCCAAGGTTGATTTATGGTCTGGCGGGCGCCTTGCATCCCCGTTGCAAGCCGACGCCTTTTAGAAACCCGCGCCGGACAGTGCCGGCATAGATTGCGATATTATAGCGCCGCCGTTCGGCATTCGCGCCGGTAACCTCGCCGATAATCCCGCCGAACGGAATGATCGAACCGATGGCGCTGCCGGCCACTCGAGCGGCCGTTTCCTCGCGCTTTTTGGCCAGGCTCTTGTCGACCGTTTCATTCACGTCGGGGCCGAGCACTGCATCGAGTTCGCGGACCTCGGCGATGATTGCGGCACAGCCGCGCAGACCGCTGAGAGAATAGGGATCGTCCTGTATATCCAGCAATTTCTGTGGCACTTCCTTGCCGTCAAACGGTTCGGTAACCTTGTTGCCCGCCTGTTCCAGCGTCGAATCTTCCTGCGCGCCATTTTGCGCCAGCACGGCTGTCCCCGGAACGGAGAAGGCCAGTAGAAGGCCGGCAAATTTGCTTGTATTTTTCATTTCAATCCCCTGACCGCGCCGGTTATCGAAATCTCAGATTGTCGCGGTTCAATTGATCTACCGCCGTGACGCCCATTAGTTTCATGTCGCGTTCGATTTCAGCTTGCAGCAAAGAAAGGATTCGCTCAACCCCGGCCTGTCCGGCAGCGGCTAGGGCGTATAGATAAAGCCTCCCGCCCGAGCAGGCCTTGGCACCGACACTCAGGGCCTTGAGAACATGGCTGCCACGGGTAATCCCGCCATCACAAATCACGTCGAGCTTGTCGCCGACCGCATCGCAAATCTCGGCCAGCTGGTCGAAGGGCGCGCGGCTGCCGTCGAGTTGCCGACCGCCATGGTTGGACACCATGATCGCGGTTGCGCCGATATCGACCGCACGCTTTGCGTCAGCCACGGACATGATGCCTTTCAGGCAGAATTCACCGTCCCAATCTTTGGCAATTTCCTCTGCCATCGCCCAGTCGAGCGACTGGTCGAGCATATTGGTGAAATAATCGGCGACGGAATTGGGGACGCTGCTGCCTTCGGACACATGGTCTTTCAGATTGGACAGCTCGAACTTCTCGCGGAACATATAGTTCAGACCCCAGGCGGGTTTCGCGGCATAGCTCCAGAAACTGGTCGGGGTGATCCGTGGCGGGCTGGTGAAGCCGGAGCGCAGACAGCGCTCGCGGTTGCCACCGACAATCGTATCGACCGTCAATGTCAGCGCATCGAATTTCGCTGCCTTGCATCGCTCGACCATAGACCGGTTGAGATCCTTGTCCTTGTGGACATAGAGCTGGAACATTTTCGGCGTGCTGATGCTTTCGCCAATCTCCTCGATACTCACCGTCCCGAGAGAGGAGATGCCGAAAAACGTCCCGAACTTTTCGGCGGCGCGGGCAACGGCATGCTCGCCCTGCCAGTGAAACAGGCGTTGCAGCGCGGTCGGCGAGAGGAACAGGGGCATGGCCAGCTTCTGCCCCATCACCGTCGTGCTCATGTCGATATTTTTCACGCCGGTAAGAACATTGGGCACCAGATCGCAGCGTTCATAGGCGGTGGTGTTGCGCCGGCGGGTCACTTCGTCATCTGCTGCGCCGTCGATATAGTCAAATATCGGAAAAGGCAGGCGTCTTTTGGCCAGAGCACGGAAGTCATTCACATTGTGGCAATCGGAGATATTCATAACGGCCTTTCGATTGGACGCACGTGCGCCTCTGCTTGTCGCAGGATGGATAGTGATCAGGCGGGGAGTTTAGACGAACGCGCGCGTCTCGCAAGCAACCTTTGTTGCGACGGAAGAGGGAGAAATTAGAGTGGAAATACAAGAAAGCGAAAGTGCTCCGGGAAAGCCGGAACGATCGCCCGGCAAGAAATTCCTGATGGTTTTGGTGATGGGCTTTCTTTTGACGATACCGTTATTCACCACTTGGCTGCTGGTGTACGACCGGCAGAGCCAGAGCGAGACTGCACAGCAATCGATCGTATCGGGCTGGGGCGGCGAACAGGTTTTTACCGGCCCAAAACTGGTGCTGCCTTATAGTGTTGCGGTTCAGGAGACGGTCGAGCAGAATGGCAAGAGCGTTACCCGCACCAACATCGTGCAACGCGAATTGTTTCTGGCACCGGAAAAGGTGACGCTGGACACTGCTCTCAAAACCCAGACCAAGAAGCGCGCGATATATGAAGTCGTGGTCTACGATAGCAACGTCATCGGATCGGCGATGTTCAAGCTGCCGGATGATTTCGAACGCAACGGGATCGCAACTTCGGATGTTGATTTCACACGGGCGGAACTGCGGTTCGGATTGTCCGATGCGCGCGGGCTGGCGGGTGACAATAGCGTTACTGTGGACGGCGAAACGTTGACGCTGAAACCCGGAAGAGGGCTTGGCGAAACCGGCAATAGCGGTTTCTATGCCTGGGTCGACGCCAGCGGCCTGGTCGACGGCGGGATGGAAACGGATTTTGCCGTTCGCTTCAAGGGCAACGAGAGTCTTACGATCGCGCCGCATGCCGGTCTGACGGAATGGACCGTCCAGTCAAGATGGCCGCACCCCAGCTTCACCGGGAGTTTCCTGCCCGAAACGGAGGAAACCAATGTCACGGCCAAGGGCTTCGAGGCGAAATATGTGATCACCAACCTTGCTCTGGGAAGTTCTCTGGTTTCCATGCAGCAGGGAGCACAGGTTAATCCCGAATCGGCGTTGGAGAGGGTGCAGTTCCAGCCGGACGGCGGCAGCGCAGCGGCGAGCGCAACGGTCAATCTGATCCAGCCGGTTGATCTCTATGGTCAGGTCGACCGGGCCGCCAAATATGGCTTTCTGATCATCGGATTTACCTTCGTTGCTTTCCTGTTGTTCGATCTGATCGGCGGGGTAAGGATATCCTCGGTGCAATATATATTGATCGGGGCAGCGCTGGTTTTGTTCTTCGTGCTGCTGCTGGCTTTTGCCGAGATAATCGGTTTCGCGCTGGCATTTGTTGCCGCCTCGACAGCAACCATCGGCCTGATCACGGCCTATTCGGCTTCGGTATTGTCGAGCTGGCGAAGGGCCGGACTGGTCGGCGGATTGCTCGTGGGGCTCTATGGCGCGATCTATATCCTGCTCAACTTGCAGGCTTACTCGCTGCTGATCGGATCGCTGCTGATATTCGCGGCCCTGGCCGGGGTGATGTTCGTTACCCGGAGGCTTGACTGGTCCAGCAGTCTGAACCGGGGCAGGGCATAGGATAAAGACGGGCTCCGGCACGGCGCCGGAGCCCGTAATTTCTAGACTGCGCCTCGTGCGAAAGTATCGCAGGCGGAAGGATCGCCCGTCTGCAATCCCTTGCGCAGCCAGGCCATGCGCTGTTCGGAAGATCCGTGAGTGAACATGCTTTCCACCGGTCGCTGGCCAGCGCCGCGCATTAGCGTATCATCGCCGATAGCATGAGCCGCATTCAGCCCTTCCTCGACATCGCCGGGCTCCATGCGGTCGGCATTTTGCGCTGCCCAGACACCGGCATAACAGTCCGCCTGTAATTCCATCCGCACCTGCAGAGCATTGCCTTCGGTCTTGCTCGCGGTGCGCTGGGCGTTGCGGACCTGATCGGCGACACCGGTCAAATTCTGGATATGGTGCCCGACTTCGTGCGCAATCACATAGGCTTGCGCGAAATCACCCTTGGCACCCATGCGCGTGGACATTTCGCGGAAGAAGCTGGTGTCGAGATAGACGCCCTGATCCGCCGGGCAATAAAATGGCCCCATCGCTGCCTGTGCCGCACCACAGCCCGATTG
>JBALUX010000162.1:0-6248 GCA_036963725.1 Parasphingorhabdus sp.
CATCGAACAAAGGCGCTTGCTTCACCGCAAGATGGCCGCATAATATCAACCAACAGATGAAACCAAATACTCGCCTGTTTTAAAACGCCATATGTCTCAAATTATCTGACGACGGACATACCATGTCATTCTCCTCGTTAGAGGGTATTGTTATACAAGTTACAGGATATTGCAATAGAGGTGACCGCCGTAGATCGTCAAAGAGCGATTAATTTTCTCTTCAAGCGGGTATTTTGGGAAACAGGTCCGCGCGCCATATCGCTGACCACAGACCATAGAAGCAGACATCAGTACACGAGCGTGCTGCAATGGGGACAGGCCGTCCCGTTTCAAACAGCCATTTCGGTGAAGTCGCCACGCATACAGTGGTTCGAACTCATCGCTGCGCCATAGCCCCCCGCATTGATAAGCGCGATAAAGTCCTCTTCGAAAAGCGGCGGTATGGCGACCGCCTCGCCCCAGACATCAAGCGCTTCGTTGATATTGCCGGCAATAGTGGCGCTCTGCCAATCGGCAGGATCACGGCTTCTGATCAAACAGGCAACTGGCTCGCACGGCAAATCATAAAAGGCCGGTTCGGGATGAAGGTTGAACCCGCCATCAACACTGACGAATAATTGATCGCGTTTGCGCTCGACATCTGTAACGCCGAGCACGAGCATGCCGGCATCCTTTACCAGGAAATCGCCCGGCTCGACCGCGATGGTCAGACCGCTATCGGCAAAATGCGACCGGAGAATTTCTGACCAACGAGTTAGATCGAGTGGCCGATCGCCTTCGCGGTGCGGTAAACCTAGCCCTCCGCCAACGTTGACCATCTTCAGACCGGGCAAATCTGCAAGACAGGACAGCGCGGCGGTAACCGCCATGTTCCAGCTATCCAGTTCGCTGTTGAGATATCCGCAGCCGACATGAAAGTGCAGCGTCTCGATCTTCAGACCGAACTTGCGAGCCATCGCCAAGGCTTCGGCCCATTGTTCGCGGTAGATACCAAATTTTGTCGTCTTCGCACCGGCATAGGTCAACATCGCGCTATCGCCATATCCGGTACCCAAGCCGGGATTGACGCGTATGCCTATGGCGCGGCCGGGCTGCCGCTCGCCGATCCGGCGGATCATTCCGATAGAATCACAATTTATCATGAGGTCGGGATGCGCGATCAGACGGTCGAGGTCACGATTGGCGACGCCGGTCCCGGTAAAACTAATCTGGTCTGCGGTGAAACCGCACGACAGAGCGAGATCCAGTTCATTGGGAGAGCAGATGTCGACGCCGCATTTCCCGGATCGAGCCATCATCTGCAATAGCGGCTCAAAGCGGTTCGCCTTCATCGCATAATAGACGCGGTGGTCGCATCCGGATGCGGCGAGTGCCTGCAACAAGCCATCAAGCTTGGCAGCGACCCTATATAGAGAATAGAGATAAAGTGGCCCGTCTGCTTCCGCCGCCAACTTACCGACATCACGACCTGCGAAGTGAAGCCGATCATCAAGATAATTTAGATCATCGCGCTCCCACCAGAAATTCTCACAGGGCGAGACCAATGGCGATACCATCATCGCGCGGTTTAGCTTCGGTAGGCGGCGTCGTTTGAACCGCCCTCGGGCGACTTGGGCATGTCCAACCGCCCGACGATCCAGCCGCGGCAATTCTCGGCATCACAATTACAGGAAAAATTGGTGAACAGCCTGTCTTCTGTCGCCGCATAATCGATCGTGAGCAGCTCACCAGCCGCAATGTCGCGCATTGCTACCAGTTCCCGGCGCTGCATATCGAGCCTGCAATTGGGATTACAGCCGTGGGAAATATACCCGACGAAACGCGTGTCTGAGATATGCTCGTCCGGTCTTATCTGCAAACTATGCTGGGTGAGTTCTGAACCGGTATTGCCGGTAAAACGGTCGAGCAAATCGCCCTTGGCAAATTTGACCAAAGCGACGACGCCAACGCCAACCTCTTCATCAAAACAAATCGCTAGATCGCCGTTCGCATCGGCGCTGGAAAGAAGTTCGGTCGACGTCGCTTGATACATTTCAAGATTTCCCCTGTCCGACGCATAACATAAACAGCGCTCGATTGCATTATCTCGGCTGTAACGGGAAGACCTTAAAAAACCGTAGCCTGTTCCGGCCATCCGCACGCGAATATACGACTTCGTCCATCAACTTGCGCACGATATGGATGCCCAGTCCGCCAAATTCTCTGTCTTCGACCGACGATATCGTATCAGGTTCCGGTCGGGAGAGAGGGTCAAATGCATTACCGTCATCAGAAATTTCGGCCTTGATAGAATCTTCGCTTACATCAATCCGAACAGACACCGTCGGTTCGCGGTCATCCCCGCCATGGCTGAAGACGTTACTGATCACCTCGTCAAAGACGATCATCATCTGTGCAGTGGTTGCCAAAGGAACAGCTTGCGCTTCCAGATGGGCTTCGATGGCCTCGAGGAAGCCCGCAAAACCGGCCTGCCCCTCTGTAAGAATGCGCTCAAAACTGGACATTATGAGTCTCGATCCTTGCGCCTGCGATATAGATTTCCATAAACCAGCTTAATCGAGTGGAAAAATTTCTCAATCTCTTTAACGTAGAGCCAACAGACAAAATATTGCACAGGGGCGGGCACATGGAGATCAGCGAAGAATTCAAGGCCGGAGCGCTGGTGATTATTGCATCGGGCCGGATCGACAGCAACACGGCTGGGACGCTCGAGGCAGTTCTTCCCGAACGGGTGCAGGCCAATGATGCAACGGTGATGGATCTCAGCGGTGTCGCCTATGTCAGTTCGGCCGGCTTGCGCGTATTGTTGAAGGGCGCCAAGATCGCGAAAACCACGGGACACAGACTGGTTCTATCGGGGTTATCGCCCTCGGTTCAGGAAGTGTTCGACATTAGCGGATTCAGCAGCATTTTTGCCATCGAACCCGATATTTCAGCTGCCCTGAGCACGCTCGGCTGAACCCGAGCAGCCAACCGCAACGAATATGCCCGAAGGCGCAAGCAGCACTTCGATACCATCGAGCCATTTTTCCGGCGCTGCGCTTGGATTTGCCGACATATAGCGCTTTGCCCCGACTTCAACGCGTGCATCGGCTATGCAAAGCAATCGCGCGTCACATTGCAGCGGTTCATCGGTTTGCCACTCCATGGTTTTCAGCTCTTCAATCCGATAGGCTTCGCGGGCGATCGTGAGGCATTTTTCAGTCCCCAAAGCGGTCAAATTGACTTCAATGAAGCGCCGCGCCGCAACTGCCTGGGCCATCGCGCTAACCGGGTCATCGTCAATGCAACGGCCAATCACAGCAGACGCTGCCTGATCAGACGCGCCGAGCGCAAAAAATGCGCCGGCAGAAACTTTGCCGCAGATACGCATTGCAACACGGCAACCGCCAGCGTCCTTCTGTATCGGTTTAAAGTGCAATGCCTGTAATCTGACGAGCGTTTGGTCGAGATCCCGTTTCCGGTCATTTCTAGCGATTACCCGCCGGTTTCTCTTCTCTGCAGCAATATGGCTCGCACCCATCAGCCTGACAGCATCGGCAAGGTCGCGGGTCTCTCGAATCTGCAATCCATCATCTTCGGATATCGTATCGCCCGCGGAAATCGCGGCGAGCGACCGGTCATTTACCCGCAATTCACGCCCGATACGCCGGGCGACGAACCAGCTTAGCCCGGCACCCAATATGCTGGTGCCGAGCACGAGCAAAAGGATTGTGCGCTTGATATCATCAATCTGCGCAAACATCGATTCAGCGTCAATCCTTGCAGCGACGAAACGCCCCCCACCGGCAGGGGCGAAAGCAGCGACAAAGCGGTGCACGTCGACGCCTTCTATCGTCCGGACAATGCGAGCTTTGGCCACCGGAGCGTAAGATTGCGGCGCCCAATCCACCGCATTCGTTGTCAGCGACATCACTGAGCCTTTGGGATCAACCAGATAGATGCCCTCCAGGCCGACGATATGACCGCTCGCTGCATCAATCGCCTTTCGCCTGAGCGGCTTGGCCAATTCTTGTTGCGGATCATCCATCACCGAGACAAATTCGGCAGTCACCACTGCGGCAGCAAGCGCTTGATCCCCGAGCGCACGCGACATTTCAGCCTTTTGTTCAAAATATAATAGCGCCCCGTTGACGCCTGACATCGCGAGAAACAATGGCACCGTCAGCAGGATGATGATCGAACGAATTTTCATGAAATCGCACCCGGTTCCAATGAAGCCAGCCCGACCACAAAATCGGGACATTCCCGCGCAATTGTGAAAAGATGTGGCTTCGCCAGACACAGAACTTCAACCCCATCGGGCCCTGCGAGATACGCCTCCGGAACGGGCAAGCCGAAGAGCGCGGAGGCAGGGTCGAAGACAGCCGGCGCGCGGCCGCCCTTTACACGCGCCTCGCCCGCTATGGCGACGACCAGCATGTCCGCAACCTGG
The DNA here is from genome assembly GCA_036963725.1 of Parasphingorhabdus sp. Lineage (GTDB taxonomy): Bacteria > Pseudomonadota > Alphaproteobacteria > Sphingomonadales > Sphingomonadaceae > Parasphingorhabdus. The sequence continues at coordinate 4,436 of JBALUX010000162.1, forward strand.
CCAGCGGCAAAGATCGTGGCGCCGGCGTCATATTGGCGATGGTGGGCGTGCTTCGCGATCAGCAGCAACTCGCTTGCGGTCAGCAAATCGAATGGCTTGACTGTGCTCAGTGCCAGCATGTGACGGACGATGTCGATCGCAATCATTGCACCAGGTCCTTGGCAAGACTCAGATATTGGCCCGCGGCAACCCGCAGGACGTCGACCTCGGGGTTGAACGCTACCGACAATCCGGGCGTAAGCGGAAGTTCATGACCAGCGCATCTGATCGTGACTTCTGCATCGCCAATAAATTCCATCCTCTGGTTCTGGGCGTCCACCAGAAGGCAGATACCATGATCGGTATCTGCTAGTTTGGGCCAGTGTTCCTTAAGTTCCGGATTATCCAGAAAGCGTTCCGCCAGCCGGGCCATCGAACGTGATGCCAGCGATGTTTCGACATTCTGGTTGCCAACCGGAATCCACAAGATCCTCTTACCTTCCTGTTCGGTCAGTTTCACAGGCGCTTCGGCATTGAGGCCAATCTCGTGTCGCAGAAATGCAGTATCGGCATCACGTTCATGCTGTATGATTGCTGTTTCACGCGAGGCCGACGCCGCCGTCAACTTCTGGGCCAGCGCGACAAGAGCGTCGCGCAGATCGGCGACTTCGCGCGGAGCTGCTGCCGGCAATGAGGAATGTCCACCACCGGCGGCAAACTTCAGTGCATCATCCTTGAGCGCCTCAATCGGTCCAGCCACCCGGCGCACAATAGTCAGAGCAACCAGCAGGCAAGCCAAGATCGACCCGATACCGATCAACACGCTGGCAAATAGAGTGTTCTGGGTCGCCACCTGGATCACCGAGATATTTACATCAGCGCCGGCGGTCGAGGTGATCTGTCCATCGCCGCCATATACAGGTGCGAGGGCAGTCTTGAGCAAGCCCCACTGTTCCTGATATTCTATCGGCGAAACGAACACCGCTTTGCCGGCCTCGGCATCGGCGAGCCCCCGCATCGTCATCCCGGATAAATCATCCTCCGACCCAATCGGGGAATGGTCATCTCCCTCGGAACCATCAAGGATATAGGTCACGCCCTCCGGCCCACGGACCGCCTGGCTATAGAGATAAGTCAGGCCCAGTTTCGAACGGATCCGTCGAATTGGCATGACATTTCGCAAATACAGCGGAGATTGCTCGAACAGATCGGGATCCGTTTTGGCAAAAGCGGCACTGATCAATTGATCGTGATCGTCCGGGTCAATCAAGGCTCCGGCAAGCGCGCTCGTCGTGGTCAGCTTACGATCAAAGCCATCGATGATCGTGGAATAGAGCCAATTGTAAACAAACACCGCGAGAAGCATCGACACAAGGACCACAGCGGGCACAAAAATGCGCAATAGAAGCGTTTTGATCGGGACGGTCTCACGCTGCATATCGGCGTCCATCCTGTGTCCGGAGCAAAACAAGAGCGAGATCAGAATAGCGCGCCGCGATATCGCCTATATCTTTATCGAGGATCCAGACCGGAGTAGCTCCCACCAATTCCCGTGATGCTGATCCGTCGGGTTCTGACAATTTGACCTGCTCCGCAAGCACCAACAGGGTTTCGAGGCTTGCATCACCAAACTGTTTCGATTTGCACAGAACTTGCAGAATCTGAAGAACCGACGGTACATCCGATTGTTCAAATCCATGAAGCGTCGACAGTTGATTTCGCAGGACCCACGGCATGCCCTGACCAATGAGCGGCTGAACGTGATTGGAAAATGTGGAAGCGTCGAGTAGCTCGTGGAGGATATCTGCCGCGGCGGCGGCTTCGATCGACCGGC
>JBALUX010000163.1:0-6167 GCA_036963725.1 Parasphingorhabdus sp.
GACCAGCCGTTCACGGTTGCGTTCAAATTCGGCATAGGCTTGTGCGAGTTTTAGACCGAAAGTAACCGGTTCGCCATGAATGCCGTGGCTACGACCGATGGTCGGGGTGAACTTATGTTCGTAGGCGCGTTTCTTGATCGCGGCGAGAAGGGCATCGATATCCGCCAGCAATATGTCGGAAGCGCGTGTCAGTTGCACCGCGAGGCAAGTGTCGAGGACATCGCTCGAGGTCATGCCCTGATGCATGAAGCGGGCTTCGTCGCCGACATTTTCGGCAACATTGGTCAGAAAGGCGATGACATCATGTTTTACTTCGCGTTCGATCTCGTCGATCCGCTCCACGTCGAACTTGCCCTTGGCCCAGATCGCTTCCGCCGCTTCCTTCGGCACCACGCCCAGTTCGGCGAGAGCATCGGTGGCGTGCGCCTCGATTTCGAACCAGATCTGGAATTTCGATTCGGGTTCCCAGAGGGCAACCATTTCGGGGCGGGAATAGCGTGGAATCATTTTTGGTCCTTGGACAAAGAGGATGATTACGGCAATGAAGTGCCTTGATTTGCCGTCCCGCTAGCACCTACGAATTGAGTCGGCAATGCAGCGGCGGAAACAGGGAGAATAAAATGCGTCTGGCTATACTCACCGGCGGCGGCGATGTCCCGGGCCTCAATCCCTGCATCCAGTCGATCGCGACCTCGGCCTGGCAACGCGGCTGGGATGTGGTCGGTCTGCGTCGCGGCTGGGAAGGTGTGCTGGAAATCGATCCCGCCGATCCCTGGGCCAATGAAAACAGCGTCATGATGCTCGACAAGGAGCGGGTGCGCGGCATCGACCGGCAAGGCGGCACGATATTGCACAGCTCCCGCTGCGACCCGCGGGTGACCGACAAGGGCGACCAGACACAAAAGGTGCTCGATATTCTCGATGCTCTGGAGGTCGATGTCCTGATCACCATGGGGGGCGACGGGACGCTGCGTTTTTCGGCCTATCTGTCGAGCCTTGGGCGCAATGTCATCTCGGTGCCCAAGACGATGGACAATGATGTCTATGGCACCGACTATTGCATCGGTTTTTCCACCGCCGTCACCCGATCGGTGCAGGCGATCAATTCGCTGCGGACGACGGCGGCGAGCCACGAGCGGATTGCCGTGATCGAATTGTTCGGTCGCCGGTCCGGCGAGACGGCGCTGCTATCGGGTTTCCTCTCGCAGGCCGACCGGACCGTGATTGCCGAAGTGCCGGCAGATATGGACGTGCTGCTGCCCCTGCTGCTCGGCGACAAGGAGGCCAATCCCGAATCCTATGCAATATGCCTGGTCTCGGAAGGAGCCAGATTGTCCGGCGCAACCGATTTTGCCGACGAGATCAACAAGTCGAATACCAGTCGCACGGGCCTCAATATCGGTACCCAGCTGGCGCGGGAAATCGAGGCGCGCAGCGACGAGCGGACGATCGTGCAGGAACTGGCCTATCTGATGCGGGCAGGGGAACCGGACGCGATGGACCGGATGGTCGGCTTTGCCTTTGGCGCGCTGGCGGTGCAGCTGATCGAGCAGGACCGGATGGCCAATATGGTCTGCCTGACCGACGGCAATTACGGCGTCGTGCCGATCGGCACGCTGCTGGAAGATAGCAAGGGCGTCAATGTGTCGGGCCTCTATGACGCAAATCTGTATCGCCCCAATCTGATCCAGGTCGAGGGCATGCCGATGTTCCTGTATTGAGCGCCGGCTCGATCTCTAGATCAGCCCCTTTGACCGGAAGGATGTGTGGCCGTCCCTGCCGATGACGATATGGTCGTGAACGGCAATGCCCAATGTGGCGCCGGCGGCGCAAATGTCGCGGGTGATCGAAATATCCTGCCGGCTGGGGGTGCTGTCGCCGCTGGGATGATTGTGGACCAGGATGATCGCGGCTGATCCGAGGTCCAGCGCACGCTTGATGACTTCGCGGGTATAGATCGCCGCCTGATCAATCGATCCTTCGCTAACCAGCTCGTCGCGGATCAACCGGTTCTTGCTGTCAAGATGCAACACCCGCACCCGTTCGTGGGCGAGATGCGCCATATCGGCCCGCAAATAGTCGAGCAACGCCTGCCAGCTGGAAAGAATCGGCTGGGCCCGCACGGGCTCGGAGATCAGGCGCAAGGCCGCGACCTGGACAATTTTCAACGCAGCGACGCTGGTTTCACCCATGCCGGGCAGCTTTTTCAATGCGTCGGCATCGGAAACCAGTAGGCGGGCGAAGCCGCCGAACTCGTCGATCAATTGCTTCGCCAGTGGCTTTGTGTCGCGGCGTGGAATAGCCAGCGCGAGCAGATATTCGACCAGCTCGTGATCGTGCAGTCCGGCGCCTTGACCGGTGAGGATGCGGTGCCGGAGACGGGCGCGATGCCCGCTACCCTGCTTTTGCAGGCCGGACTGAATTTCATATCCTCTGGTCATGGAGCCCTCATTATCAGAACAAAGCAGGAACTGCTCCGATAAGCGGACAGTAGACCGGAAATGTCCAATATCCCGGCCAGCTACAAAAACCGCGCGTGCCGACACTTGTACATTGCAACTTAAGGCAGACTTCTGCATTTCACCTGCAATGGAAGAAGAAATCGCCAATGACCCCGTCGGTCGCCGCTCCCGGTTTCGACTGTTCGGCGGGATATTGCTTGTTCTGATTCTGCTCGGCCTGATTGCCCTCTGGGTGAGTCGAACGACACTGGCCGATAATTTCGTCAAATCCCAGCTCGAGCAGATGGACATTGCGGCCAGCTACGAGATCGAGGACATCGGTCTGCGCAAACAGGTCATTCGCAATCTGGTGATCGGTGATCCCGAGCGGCCGGACCTGACCGCCGAGCTGGTCGAAGTCGGCAATAGCCTTACTCTGGGCGGTGTCGGCATCAACTGGGTCAGCGCGAGTGGTGTGAAGCTGTTTGGGCGGATGGAAAATGGCAAGCTCAGCTTCGGCGAGCTCGACAAATTCAGCGATCCGGAAGATGACAGCCCGCTGGCGCTGCCGGATATCTGGCTCGGGCTGAACGATGCCAAGCTTCGCATCGATAGCGAATATGGCGCCATTGGGCTGGCACTCAACGGGCGAGGCGAATTGCACGACGGTTTCAGCGGAGAAATTGCCGCGATCAGCAGCCAGCTGGAAGCCGGCGGCTGTTCACTCCGGAAGCCGACCTTCTTTGGCGAGGTCGCGATACGCGGAAAGAAACCGCATTTGCAGGGGCCGTTGCGGCTTCCCGATGTAATATGCAGTGATCTTGATCTGACGGCCGAAGATTTCGCGGCGCAGGTCTCGGTTGATCTCGGCGTTGATCTGGCCAGTTGGTCCGGCAATGTCGGCCTGATCGGCGGGCCGCTTCGCTATGCCGATTATAGCAGCCAGGAAATCAAGGCTTCCGTCCAATTGACCGGCGATTTCCAGCAGAGCAGCGGCGATATCGATCTGACCGCAAGCGGATTGAAATCCCCCTTTGGCAAGGCGGCGGTATCGCAGGTCCAGGGTCCGTTTGCGCTGGGCTATGGCGCCGCAACTCTGACGGCAAGCTTTACCGGCCAGCCGGAAATTCGCGGCGCCCAGGTTGCGCAAAGCTTGCTCCGGCAAGCCGGCAGCCTGTCGACATCGGTTGCGGGCACACCCGTCGGTCCGATCGCTGACCGGATCGCCAAGGCGGTGCGGCAGGCCGGTAGCCAGTTTGATGTTTCCAGCGACATAAAATTTTCCAAAACGGTCGAGCGGACAACGCTTGCGCTCAATGCCGCAGGAGCCCGTTCGCGCTCCGGCGCCACCATAAGCCTGAGCGACCCGTTGCTGCTGGTCTTTACCGACAAGAATATCAGGATGCTCGCCGACGGTCCGATTCAGCTTGCCGGGGGCGGTTTTCCCAGCGCCAAATTGCTGCTCGACGACGGCAGCCTGTCGCGCGGATTCTCCGGACGGCTTGAAATGGCCAATTATCAGGTCGGGTCGGCCCAGCTGAAGATTCCGTCACTGGCCTTTTCGCCGACGCGTCAGGGCGGCACCAATATCGACGGTCGGATCATCCTGACCGGACCGGTCGGTGACGGACTGATCACCGGGCTGCAAGTGCCCGTCAGCGGAAATATCACCCGAAATGGCAATTTCGCTCTGTTCAGACAATGTATCAAACTGCAATTTGCCAGCCTGCGCACCGCATCGCTGACCGCCGGGCCGACCAGCGCACGCCTGTGCCCGCAAGGCAGCGCTATCGTGACCGGCAGCGGATCGAATGTAAATATCGCGGCCAATGCGCCTTCGCTCAAGCTGACCGGCGCTGTTGGTGACACGCCGCTGGCCATCACAAGCGGGGCGCTGGGCTTTTCCCTTGCCAAGGGCCTGACGGCGCAGAATGTAGGCGTTCGACTGGGCAGGGCGGATAGCATGACCAGACTCGACATGGCGGTGCTGAGCGCTGCTTTCGGTGGCACGATCAACGGACGAATAGAGGGCGCGTCAGCAAAGGTCGCCAATGTTCCGCTGTTGATGGAAAAGATCGAAGGCGACTGGCGCTATGAAAATGGCCAATTTCTGGCCGATGCCAGCCTTTTGGTCCGCGACGAGCAACCGGTCGAACGGTTCCGGCCCTTGATCAGCAACGACGTCAAGCTGGGCTTTGACGGCAGTGATCTGACAGCCACCGGCTGGCTCCGCGAGCCGGAAACCCTCACATCCATAGCCGCAATCGACATCGCTCACACCTTGAAGAGCAGCGTGGGCAGGGCGCTTATCGACGTCCAGTCGCTGGCCTTCAACGACCGGTTGCAGCCCGAGCAGCTCACACCGCTGACTCTCGGTGTGATCGCCAATGTGCAGGGAGAGATATCGGGCGCTGGCCGGATTGACTGGGATGCTTCCGAAAATGGAATTAAAAGTACCGGTACCTTTCGAACCCATGGCTTGAACCTGGCCGCCGCTTTCGGTCCGGTGACCGGCCTGGCGGGAGAGATACAGTTTTCCGATCTGCTCGCGCTGGAAACCAGACCGGGTCAGATATTGAGCCTGTCCGAGGTCAATCCCGGCGTCGCGGTGTTCAACGGCCAGATCCGCTACCGTCTGCTCCCGGATTTCAAACTTCAGGTGGAAGCGGGAGAATGGCCGTTTGCCGGCGGCAAGCTATATCTGGAGCCAACCATATTGGATCTGAGCGAAGAGGCCGAGAGGCGGCTGCAATTCACCGTCGAAGGGGTCGATGCCGCGCAATTCCTGACCCAGTTCGATTTCGAAAATATGACCGCAACCGGCGTGTTCGACGGCAAGCTGCCGATGGTCTTTGATCAGGATGGTGGCCGGGTTGTCGGCGGTTATCTGGTGGCGCGCGAAGGAGGCGGAACGCTCGCCTATGTCGGGGAGCTGACCTATGAAGACATGGGAACCATGGCCAATTTCGCTTTTAATGCGCTCAAATCGATCAGATATCGCAACCTGACCATCGGCATGGACGGTGATATCGCCGGTGAAATCATCACTGAGGTAAAATTCGACGGGCTGCAGCAGGGCGATGGCGCGAGCCGCAATTTCATTACCAAACAGCTGGCCCGCATTCCGATCCAGTTCAACGTACGGATTCAGGCGCCTTTCATGCAATTGATGAGCAGCGCCAAATCCTATTATGAGCCGGAAATATTGGTCGGGCAAAATCTGCCTGCGTTATTGCGGGCGCAAGAGGCACGGGCGAAGGCAGCCGTGAAGGTTCTCGAAGAAGATGAATAGTCCATTCAGCCGGGGGAAAGCGATGATGCTTTATCAGACAAGTCAATTGACGGATCGCTCAGATGATGCGATTCGTAGCAATATGAGGAATTTAACCACTGTCGGCCTGATATTGGGTGCATTGACCGGGCTTTCCGCCTGCGTGCAGGTGACTGCACCGGACAAGCCGATCGTCATCAACCTCAATATCAATATCAAGCAGGAAGTGGTGTATCGCTTGGACGGCGATGCGAAAGACCTGATCAACGAGGAAGCGGATATTTTCTAATGTTTGACTATATGAAGAAAAACAAGGCTTTGGCCGTAATTGGCGGACTGGTTCTGACGGCGGTTGTTGCCGTGCCGGTAATGGCACAGCGCGATCCCGCTTATGCAGCGGCGCGCTCGTCGGGAAAGATCGGTGAGAAACCGGACGGTTATCTTGGTTATGTGAC
>JBALUX010000164.1:0-6037 GCA_036963725.1 Parasphingorhabdus sp.
GCTTCTGGGGCGGCGGCGATATAGCAGCATCCGCCGACACGCCCGGCGGAACCGAGACCCTGCTCGACCATGTGCAGGCTCCGGCAGAATTGCACAATCGCCTCTCGCAGATTTTTGTTGCCGATAGCGATGACGGCCAATCGCTGGCAGTCGGCCAGCGGCTGGTCACCAAATCGGGCGCGTTGCGCCGCTGGGACGGCTTTGTCGCCCGCGATGACGGCAATGCCAGCGCCGAGCGGCTGGTCCGCGCCAATCGCCTTCGTGAATTGCAGCAACTGCTGCTCCCCGCCCAGGACAAAGTCGCGGCGGCGGAATCAGCACTGGTCGCGCAACGCGAAGCAATATCCATAATCGAGACACAGCTTGGCGAAGCCCGCACGGCTCGGCGCGACGCCGAGGAAGCCTTGCGCCAGGCGCTGCGTGAAGCCGATCAGGCGGAAGAAGCGCTGGCATGGCTGCAGAAACGCACCGCCAGCCTCGCCGAACGGGATGCCGCGCTGAAAACAGAAAATGCCACCGCGCTTGCCGAACTGGAAGCGGCACAAAAGGAACGCGCCAGTCAGCCAGACGGGGCGGAGCAGGAACGTGCGCGTGCAGCCTTGCAGGATCAGCGCGATGCGGCACGGCAGCAGGTCATGTCCGCGCAGGCTGCGCTCTCGGGGATCGACCAGAGGCTAGCCCAGGTCAAAGAACAGAAAGCAGTCGCCAGCGCGCAAATCCGTTCTTGGCAGGATCGCTCGGGCGAAGCCGAAGCGCGGATGAAGGAAATGGCCAAGCGCGGCGCGATGATCGAAGCCGAGGTTGAAAATCTGGCGGACCGTCCACGGGTGATAGAGGTCGAGGTCACCAAGCTGGAAGAACGGCAGGAAGCTCTCAACGCAAAAGTGGTCGAGAAAGACGCCGCGCTGCAGGCTGCCGAACTCGCCCAGCGCGACCATGAAGACCGGCTCAATCAGGCCAGTGAGATGCTCAGTCAGGCGCGTGAACTGCGCGCCGGTGCCAAGGCTCGTGCCGAGAACCAGGACCTGCGGCGGATGGAAATGGGCCGGATTTCGGCTGAGAAATTTGAATGCCCTGCTGTGGTATTGCCGAAAAAACTCGAATTTGACGAAGAGACGGTTGGCGATGCGTCTCAGGAGTCGGCGGAACTCGAACGCCTCTCCCTCAGCCGCGAGCGGATCGGGCCGGTCAATCTGGTCGCTGCAGACGAACTCGCGGAACTCGAAGGCGAGTGGGAAAAATCGACCAAGGAAAGCCAGGACCTGAACGAAGCGATCCATCAATTGCGCGGATCGATCGGCAGCCTCAACCGCGAAGGCCGCCAGCGCCTGCTCGCCGCGTTCGAGGAAGTCGACCGGCATTTCCAGCGCCTGTTCGCGACCTTGTTCGATGGCGGCAAGGCGCATCTGGAAATGATCAACAGCGACGATCCGCTGGAAGCCGGTCTGGAAATCATGGCCCAGCCACCGGGTAAAAAACTGACCTCGCTGACCCTGCTGTCGGGCGGCGAACAGGCCTTAACCGCTGTGGCCCTTATTTTCGGATTATTTCTAACCAATCCGGCACCAATATGCGTGCTCGACGAGGTCGATGCACCGCTGGATGATGCCAATATCGAGCGTTTCTGCGACCTGCTCGACAAGATGGTGGCCGAGACCAGCACCCGCTATCTGATCGTCACCCATAATGCGGTAACCATGAGCCGGATGCACCGCCTGTTCGGCGTGACCATGGTCGAGCGCGGAATCAGCCAGCTGGTGTCGGTCGATCTGAACGCCGCAGAAGAATTGCTGGCGGCGGAATGAAAAAATCTCCGGGTGCCAGACAACAGGTTATCGATCGGCTGGGCTCCTACTGGAAAATGGAAGCCGGCACAGCGGTCATGATTCCGGCAGTCATGATCCTGTTGAGCGAGGGGCAACTGGGCCCGGCAAGCTATGCAGCGATGGTCCCGATGGTCCTGCTGCTGGCCATTGGCGGTGCCTATTGGCGAACCAAATATCTGCGACTCACCAAGCCGCGTCATGATCCGCTACCGCTATTCAGGCTGCTCCGGCGATTACGGCCCTTCATATTGGCGCTGACCATCGCTGCGCTTGCCTATAGCATTCTAATCTGGCTCAAGCCCGATCTGAGCGCAGGATTTAACGACCGGGTAACCGCCACCGTCGCATCCACTTTGGCCTTGGCCGAATATATAAATTATTATCACCGGCAGCTGCAGCATTTTGACAATATGGCGGATTTCAAACGGTTGCTGACCGGCAAAGGGTTTCGGCGTTCGCAAATGGCGGTCGACCTTCAGGCGGTTGAGACATCGCCGTCGGCGAAGTGAATTCGCTTCCACAATAAATGTAACTACATAAATTATTCTGTTTGGCAGTTTAGGTCAGAGCTGTAACCATCGCAGGCGCTTCGGGTGAAATCGATGAAGAAATGCAAAACCCTAAACAGCAGGTGACTTTGCGCCTGGATAAAATCGTCCTAGAGACATTCAAAGCGTCAGGCGCGGGATGGCAGACGCGGATTAACAAGGAATTGCGCAAGCCGTCAAACCTCTAACCCCGCACAGCGAGCTACGCCCCTTCCTGCAACACCCTATAATCGATCGGCTTGAAGGTCCCGCCGTTTGATGCATAGGCCGAGCAAGCCGTGAGTCCGATCACCAGATCCATTTCCGCGCGCAGTCGCAGCCGGTCACCGGCCTTGCTGGTGGGCGGAAGGACTTCCAGCTTGCCGGTGGCCTGATCCACCGGAACATTCATGAACACATTGAACGCGCACGGGATGGCGTCCGGCTCAACGCCAAAAGGGGCCAGCGCTTCAGCGAGATTGCCGAAGCAACCGCGATGCACAGGCTTGTCGGGATAAAAATGCTTGAACGTGTCCTCGCTGCACGGCGTCAGGAGGAAGTCGTGCGACCCGACCGTGTCTTCGACGATGGTCAGCATCGGGTTGGAGCGATTGGACCACAGGCGATTGCCCTCGCTCAGCCGGATGGTTTCTTCATAATCAAATGTCCGACCGTTCGACAGGACCTCCCGGACGTCATCGGCACTATAGGCGAGCAAGTCGGAGACCTGACCGCCGTCCGGATCAATCACTTCGAGATAATCGCCTTTTGCCAGGAGGAATGCCGCACCCGAGCGCGGCGCAATGCGCACCCCGCTCATGTGCTCCTCCGATCCTGAAACGGGCATTGCCAGTCATCACCGACCTGACGGCCGCTATATTGGCGCGCTTCGCTGGACTCGCCATATTTTGCCAGCATCGGATTGATATCCCCAGCCAGCTTCTCGTCGCGCGCAAGGATGGTTTTGCGCATCTTGTCATAGCTGCCTTGTTCCCGCAGCCGTTCGAACTGGTCGTGAAGATTGAAAACCAGCACCGGATGCGAAAAACGGCGCGCAGGACGGGATGCATTCGGATGCAGGCCGATTACGAAAAAGGCCTCGCCGCCAAAGCTGAGCGAAAAATGCGGATCATCGGGGTCGGCACTCACTCGCTCGTCATAGCTCTGGCCCAGCCAGGCGTCCTTGTCGGCCAGCGACTGGATCCGCTCCCAGAGAGATCGTTCAAATTCGGTTTCCGACATGTCCGTCGGTCCGTCAAATATCACGGCCAGACTGCGCAGGCCCTCGTTTGAATTCCGATATTCCCGTGCCCAGTCGAGCAGTTCGCGGTGGATTTCCAGATCGTCCCAATTGCTGTTCAGGCTGTGCCCTGCGATAACCTTGAGATTGTCGCGCGCCAGGGCTGACTTGGCGCCCACGCAAGGGAATTGCGGCTCTGTAATCATCGACGCGATCGCGGCCTTGAGCTTTTCCACGCGCTTGGCTTTGTCGTTGCGGTCTAACAATATTGAATGTTCCATGGCAGTGTTTACGCGCGAACGCACAGAGTGTTCCCGGTCTCGGCCAGACCGGTTCGAATTTGGTTGTTTATTATTATCGGCGGTCAAAATCGCGGTTCCTCTTGCACAGGTGTCGCGGGTCGCGGCTGAACATTACCCTAGACCCACGCAGGGATAATGCGCCCGCCAAATTCACTTACCCAGAACCAGCTGCGGCCCCGGCCCCTTCAATCCCGCCCGGTCCTCCGGATTATACAGCGCGCATTTCTTCAGGCTAAGGCAGCCGCAGCCGATACAGCCGTCGAGCCGGTCGCGGGTTCTTTCCAGCTCCGCAATCCGTGCTTCGATGACCCCGCGCATCGCCTTGCTGATCCGAGTCCAGTCGGCCTGGGTCGGTGTACGTCCGTGGGGTAATCCGGCAAGCTGGCGCTGGATTTCCCCGATACTCAGGCCCAGTTGCTGGGCGATCAGGACAAAGCTCAGCCGGCGGATATCCGAGCGCAGAAAGCGACGCTGGCCGCCGGCGGAGCGGAACGGTTCGACCAGTCCCTTTTCCTCGTAGAATCGGATGGCGGAGACCGACAGGCCGGTGCGACTGGCGAGGTCACCGATGGTCAGGGCTTTGGTTGCGGTCATGTTCGTCTCCTTCTTTTCCTCCCTGTGCGCAGCATGGGGAGGGGGACCATCCGCAGGATGGTGGAGGGGCCCCTCCGTCAGTCCTCCGGACTGCCACCTCCCCATTGCTGCGCAACGGGGAGGAAAAATAATAGCTTGACCTCAACTTAGCTTGAGGTTGTACGAATCGCAAGCATGGAGAATTGGCGGGCTCGAACAGCCGCCGGTAAAGCGGAAAACATGCTTCCAATTCTTCCAATGCAGCGAGGCCAATATTGCGAGGAAGACAGACAATGAGACTTAACCAGATCACCGTGGGATGCGTCGATTATGACCGGTCGGTGGCATTTTACCGCCGGCTCGGCCTCACCCAGATCGTCGACTCCCCGCCTCGCTATGCGCGGTTCGAAACCGCCACCGGCGAGACCTTCTCGATCCACGCGGTGGAGAAGATCGGAGAGCCGACAACGATGATCTATTTCGAGTGCGATGAACTCGACAACACTGTCGCGCAACTGCAATCCGAAGGCATCGCTTTCGACACGCGACCCACCGACCAGCGATGGGGCTGGCGCGAAGCACGGCTGCGCGATCCGGCGGGCAATCCTGTCTGCCTGTTCCATGGCGGCAACAATCGCCGCTTCCCGCCCTGGCGGATCAACCATTCAACAACGGAGAAAGGAAATGAAAAATGAACAACGGAAAACTGGAACACGTCAACATCACGGTCAGCGACCCGCAAAGAAGCGCCGACTTGCTCCACGATCTTTTTGGCTGGCATATCCGGTGGGAGGGGCCATCAATGTTGGATGGCCACACGATCCACGTCGGATCGGATGACCAATATATCGCGCTCTACACCAATCCGGATGTTCCCGCCGCCGATCCCACGTTCAACAAGGGCGAGCCGATGAACCATATCGGCGTGACCGTCGATGATCTGGATGCGGTGGAAGCCAGGGTCGTCGCGGCGGGGCTCGTGCCGTTCAGCCACGGCGACTATGATCCCGGGCGGCGTTTCTATTTCTTCGACTGGAACCGGATCGAGTGGGAAGTGGTGAGCTATAGCTAGCTCATTTCTTCACCCGCCAGTCCTTCGCATAAGTCGATTCTTCGGTATATTTGCGGTGGCTGGCGGCCTCCTGCTCGGTCAGTTCCGCCCCGGTTGCAGCACGTGCTATACTGTGCTTGACCATCGCATCGCGGCGGATCGGCAGCAGCTGGGCAATCGGCGTACCGGCCGGCAGGAAATGGTCGCCGGTCGGCCCGGTCCAGGCAAAGGGTAGATTCACCAAAGCATCGAAGCGGTCGCAATCGACAAAACCGGAAAAGCAGGTGAACGGCAGGTCGGGACGGCTGAGCGGCTGGGTAAACAGCACCGAATAGCCATCGGGCACCTTGATCCGCCACGGATTGATGAATTTCAGGGGCATGACGCTTTCGAACGGCGGTTCCGGCGCCCCGATCTGCGCCGGGTGATGCTGTTCAATCGGTTCAAACGGTACATCTTCCTCCCAGCCCATCTGGATCGATACCCGGTCTTCGGGCACGCGCAACTGGACGTCGAAC
>JBALUX010000165.1:0-5913 GCA_036963725.1 Parasphingorhabdus sp.
CCGGTCACGCCGACGGCACGCTGGTCAATGCGCTGCTCCACCATTGCAGAGGCCAGTTGTCCGGTATCGGCGGCGTAACCCGCCCGGGAATTGTCCATCGCATCGACAAGGATACGTCGGGATTGATGGTCGCGGCCAAAACCGATGCTACGCACAAGGGGCTGAGCGCGCTGTTCGCCGAACATGACATCGAACGACGCTATATGGCTATCGTCAACGGCCGGCCCAATCCGGCGTCGGCGACGATCGAGGGCAGCATCGGCCGCAGCAATGTCAATCGCAAGAAAATGGCCGTTGTCGGCGATGACCGCGGCAAGCTGGCGATGACCCATTATACCGTCAAGGAGATGCTCGACGGCGCTGCTCTGGTCGAATGTACGCTGGAAACCGGGCGCACCCACCAGGTCCGCGTGCATATGACCCATATTGGACATAGTCTGATTGGTGACCCGCTCTATGGCACTCGTCGAAAATCAATGCTTTCCCGTCGGAAAGATATTCAATTTGGACGCCAGGCCCTTCATGCTGCTAGTCTTGGATTTGTTCACCCCATAACGGATGAAAAATTGATGTTTTCTATCGGTTTTCCGGACGATATGCAGGAACTATTCATGAAGTTGCGCATATAAGGAACTAACCTTATATCAGCTTTTGACCAAAGGGTGCTTGATGAGGCCCGGAGGCACAACAGAGAAGGAACGAAAATGGCTAATGGTAGCAATGTTCCGGCAAAGATCCCAGCCTTAGGGGGGGATGCAAGCCTGAACCGATATCTTTCGGAAGTCCGCAAATTTCCGATTTTGACCCCAGAACAAGAATATATGCTGGCGAAACGCTATTCTGAACATAAGGATCAGGAAGCAGCCGCCCAGCTGGTTACGTCGCATCTGCGACTCGTCGCGAAGATCGCGATGGGCTTTCGCGGCTATGGCCTGCCTGTCTCCGACCTGATCTCCGAAGGCAATGTCGGCCTGATGCAGGGCGTGAAGAAATTTGAACCGGAACGCGGTTTCCGCCTCGCGACCTACGCGATGTGGTGGATCCGTGCCTCTATTCAGGAATATGTGCTGCGCAGCTGGAGCCTCGTGAAAATGGGGACCACCGCCGCACAGAAGAAGCTTTTCTTCAACCTCCGCCGGATGAAGAATAATCTCGATGCCTTCGAGGATGGCGATCTGTCACCGGAAGACGTCCAGAAAATCTCTACCGATCTCGGTGTTGCCGAGCATGAAGTGGTCAATATGAACCGCCGCATGTCGATGGGTGGCGATGCTTCGCTGAACGTCTCGCTTTCGTCCGAGGACGGCGATGGCGGCCAGTGGCAGGACATATTGGAAGACGATGGCCCGCTGCACGATGAATCTATCGCTGCCGCACAGGAGGCCAACGTCCGTCACGAAATGCTGACCGAAGCCATGGGCTCGCTGAACGAACGCGAACAGCATATTTTGGCTGAACGCCGCTTGTCCGAAGATCCGAAAACGCTCGAGGATCTGAGCAAGGTCTATGAAGTCAGCCGCGAACGCATAAGGCAGATTGAAGTCCGCGCCTTCGAGAAGCTGCAAAAAGCGATGCTTCGGATTGCCGGAGAAAAGCAGCTGCTGGCAACGAGTTAATCGGCCAGACCGGTTCCAAACCCGATAGGAAAGCGCCCCGAAACATAATTTGTTTTCGGGGCGTTTTCCATTTAGGCTGCTGCGATGCGGGCAATCAAGTTTCTCCTCAAATCCATCGTCTATTTCATCCTGATCACGGTCGCCTGGGTCGGCATTTACGCGATTGTGCCGCCACCGGTCACCGCGACAATGATCATGGACGAAAACGGCATCACCAAGGACTGGACGAGCTTCAGCGATATATCCCCGAATATGGCACGGGCGGTGATCGCTGCCGAGGATAGCAAATTCTGCAGCCATAATGGTTTTGATACCGAAGCGATCCAGAAAGCAATCCAGCGAAATGCCCAGGGCGGCCGGATACGGGGAGGCTCGACGATATCCCAGCAGGTCGCGAAAAATGCCTTTCTCTGGCAGGGCGGCGGATTTTTCCGCAAAGGTCTGGAAGCCTATTTCACCTTCCTGATCGAGACGATCTGGAGCAAGCACAGGATCATGGAAGTCTACCTCAATATCGCCGAGACCGGCATCGGCACCTATGGCGTGCAGGCAGGTGCCCAGCGCTATTTCAACAAAGACGCGAAGGATCTGACCAAAATCGAGGCGGCACGCATTGCAGCGGCCCTGCCCTTGCCCAAGAAACGGGCCGTCAACGGCGCCAGCGGCTTTACCCGGCGCTATGGAAACACGATTGCGGCCCGGATCAATGTTGTGGCCAACGAGGGGCTGGACAGTTGTATTTATAAGTAAATCAAATCGGAGTCTCTGCCAGCATCGTGGAAGTTGAAATCGCGTTCATTCTAAGCCTGACTTTTGGATTTGTAATCGGGATTGTCATCACAAATCGAAAGCTGGGTTGCGCAACTCTCCTATTAGTTCCGATTGCAGTGATTGCTCACATAGGCGTGTGGCAGCATCAGAACCCTCAGCTCATCAGCTCAACCAGCGGACTGGATTTTTTCTTCGGTCCAATTTGGCCAAGCGTCGGCGCAGTATGTGGCTTCGCAGTTGGCTTAATACTGAAAATTCTAGACGAAGAAAATTAGGATGAAAATACCGTCTCGATTTTTCTGCAATATCTAAGCCGCGTCTTCCTTCTTCGCCTTGCTGCTCTTGGCAATCACCTTCACCGGTTCTTTGGTGCCGGCGATGACATCCTTGTCGATCACAATCTCGTCGACGCCTTCGAAATCGGGCAGGTCGAACATGGTGTCGAGCAGGATATTCTCGACGATAGAACGCAGACCGCGGGCACCGGTTTTCCGTTCGATCGCTTTCTTGGCGACCGCAATCAGTGCATCATCGGTGAAGGTCAGCCCAACGTCTTCCAGCTCGAACAATTTGCGATATTGCTTCACCAGCGCGTTTTTTGGTTCCTGGAGGATCGTCACCAGGGCATCGACATCAAGATCTTCGAGCGTGGCAATCACCGGCAGACGGCCGACGAATTCAGGGATCAGGCCGAATTTCAACAGATCTTCGGGCTCGCCCTGGGCCAGCAGTTCGCCGATACGGCGTTCTTCCGGCGCAGCGACATGAGCGCCGAAACCGATAGACTTGCCTTCCAGACGATCACCGATGAT
The DNA here is from genome assembly GCA_036963725.1 of Parasphingorhabdus sp. Taxonomy (GTDB): domain Bacteria; phylum Pseudomonadota; class Alphaproteobacteria; order Sphingomonadales; family Sphingomonadaceae; genus Parasphingorhabdus. The sequence goes on from JBALUX010000165.1 coordinate 3,200, forward strand.
CTTTTCCAGACCAGCAAAGGCCCCGCCGCAGATGAACAGGATATTGGTGGTATCGACCTGCAGGAATTCCTGCTGAGGATGTTTGCGACCGCCCTGCGGTGGAACGCTGGCGGTTGTGCCTTCCATCAGCTTCAGCAGCGCCTGCTGGACGCCTTCACCGGAAACATCGCGGGTGATCGACGGATTTTCCGCCTTGCGGCTGATCTTGTCGATTTCGTCGATATAGACGATGCCGCGCTGCGCCTTCTCGACATTATAGTCGGAAGCCTGCAGCAGCTTGAGAATGATATTCTCGACATCTTCACCGACATAGCCGGCTTCGGTCAGGGTCGTCGCATCAGCCATGGTGAAAGGCACATCAAATGTCTTCGCCAGCGTTTGCGCCAATAGCGTTTTACCGCAGCCGGTGGGACCAACGAGCAGAATATTCGACTTTGCCAGTTCGATATCGCCGGATTTGGCGGCATGGTTGAGTCGTTTGTAATGGTTGTGAACAGCAACCGACAGCACGCGTTTCGCGCGTTTCTGTCCGATCACATAGTCGTTCAGCACATCACAGATTTCCTGTGGTGTCGGCACTTCACCATCTTTGCGGCCGGTAGCGGCGCCCTTGGTTTCCTCGCGAATGATATCATTGCACAGCTCTACGCATTCATCGCAGATGAAAACCGTGGGTCCTGCAATGAGCTTGCGGACTTCATGTTGGGATTTGCCACAGAAAGAGCAATACAATGTGCTCTTCGAATCAGATCCCGTCAATTTCGTCATAAAAAGTCCTTTAAACCGGCCAATATTGTATATCTAACCGTCATATTGCAAATTGCCACCGCTTTTTTCGCAGCTTTCCTAGCGAATAGCCAAGTCTATCAAATATGGCTTAAATTTCATTTAGGGCCGCGCTAACCGATTATTTAGTATCTTCAGCCGGCACCGGACGCTTGTTGTAGACTTCGTCGACAATGCCGAAGGCCTTGGCTTCGTCCGCTTCCAGAAAAGTGTCACGGTCCATCGCCGTTTCGATCTCTGCCACCGGCTTGCCGGTATATTTGGCGTAAAGCTCGTTCATGCTGGCACGGATACGCAGGATTTCCTTTGCCTGGATCTCGATATCGGAAGCCATGCCTTGCGCACCGCCTGATGGCTGATGCAGCATGATCCGAGCGTTGGTCGTCGCCATCCGCATTCCCGGTTCACCGGCTGCCAGAAGGAAACTGCCCATCGAGGCCGCCTGGCCGACGCAAACCGTACCGACGCGGGGCCGGATATATTGCATCGTGTCGTGGATCGCCATGCCGGCAGTCACCACGCCACCAGGCGAGTTGATGTAAAGATAAATGTCTTTCTTGGGATTTTCAGATTCCAGAAACAGCAGCTGGGCCGTGATAATCGACGCCATCCCGTCTTCGATCTGGCCAGTGACGAACACGATCCGCTCGCGCAGCAGGCGGGAGAAAATGTCGAAACTGCGTTCGCCGCGGTTTGATTGTTCGATAACAACCGGGACTAGAGCGTCTGTGATCGGATCATGCATGTTGTAAGTCGTCCTGTTTTTGGCTTTTTGCGCTTGTCTTTAGCTTCGGCACTACATCGGGTTTATCGCGGTATTGTTCAAGGGCTTTAACGATGTTGGATGACAATGATTGCGCTCCAGAAAAAATTCGTCACCGGCACGACGATCATTGCGCACCATCCCGGCTATCCCTACATGTTCTCCAAGGCAATGCTGATCGTTACGCGATCGGTGCTACTAGAAATTCCATTAGCGGAGTCAAGAATGATAAACACCAACAGCCCGATCACTCCCACATATAATGATGAGGACGAAGACGAAAACAAGTCCGGTGGCCTGCCCGGCGCCATGATGACGAAGTTTCTTGAAGCCCGCACGATCATGATATTCGGCGGTATTGACCAGAAACTGGCGGAACGGGTCTCAACGCAGCTGCTCTATCTTGACCATGTCAACAATGATCCCATTCGCATCTTTCTGAATTCGCCCGGCGGTCACGTCGAATCAGGCGATACGATTCACGATCTTGTTCGTTATATAAGTTCGCCGGTCGCGATGATCGGAACTGGCTGGGTAGCCAGCGCCGGCACGCATATTTTCCTCGGCGTTCCCAAGGAACAGCGGTTCTGTCTGCCGAATACAAGATTTCTGATTCATCAACCATCCGGCGGCGCCGGAGGCAAGGCCTCTGATATTGCAATTCAGGCGCAGGAAATCGTAAAGATGCGCGAACGGCTGGCACGGATTATCGCGGAAGAAACCGGACAGGATGTCGAGCGGGTCCGCAAGGATATTGATCGCGATTACTGGATGAGCACCGAAGAAGCCAAGGAATATGGTATTCTCGGCACCGTGATCAACAAGGCTAGCGAAGTCACCATCTGATCCCGGGTAAAGCCGCACGTTGCGGCCTAACACCGGGCGGACTGACACCGGCAAAGATCAGCGCATAAAAAAAAGCCGGACAGGTTCGCCCTGCCCGGCTTTTTTTACATTCAAACCAAATTGATTATTTCTTGGCTGGTGCCTTTTTGGCAGCGGGCTTCTTCGCCGCTGTCTTTTTGGCAGGTGCCTTATCTGCAGCCGCTTTGGCCGGAGCCTTTTTCGCTGCGGCTTTCTTGGCAGGCGCCTTTTCAGCGTCGTCCTTTTTCGCCGCAGGTTTCTTGGCAGCAGCCTTTTTGGCCGGAGCCTTCTTCTTGGCAGC
>JBALUX010000166.1:0-5832 GCA_036963725.1 Parasphingorhabdus sp.
GGTCGACCTTGATCGGATCGAATTCGTCCAGTCCTTCGCCCTGCAGCAGCGGCAGGGTGGCGATGTCGTAGAAAGGAAAGCCGAGGAAGGCGAGCAGCATTGACCGCTTCTCCGCCTTGGGTATCACCGCCAGCGCCGCGGCCAGCTTGGCATCGACAATCGCGTCGGCCGAGGTCAGGTCGCGCGCCTTGGCCAGCGCGTCGAGCATTGTTCCGGGATGCTCCTCCGCTTCCTCGGCGAGACTGACGAAATCGTCGCCGAGATAGTCGATCGTCTCGCGCTCGATATAGAGTGAAAGACAGTCATAGATGACATCGTGCATGCCTTCCATCACCTCGGCAGCGGCCGGATCGGCGCGGTCGAGATCTTCGGCAAGCTGCCGCGCCATGAAGCGCAGCCGCCGCACCCGGAAGCCCAGGTCATGCTGCCGGAAAAACTCGGCCGCCGGCTTGGTCGGTCCGCCGCTCTTCTGCCCGACATTGTCGAGGCCGAGGCGGCGTATCTCGGCCCATAAAGCGCTGCGCAGACCGGGATGGTTGTGCCCGTTGGGATCGGATTTGGCCCGCCGGATGGTATGGGCGATATCCTCGATCACCGTCGCCAGCTTGAGATGGCCATAGGCGCTGTAGGAAAAGCCGGAGAGCTTGGCCGCCTTGTCCCGCGACTTGCGACGCCAGGCGGCGACTCGTGCCGGCGTCGGCCGGTCGAGAAAAAAGGTGCGTCCGAACAGGCTCTCGACATGCTGCTCGACCTCGCCGCGCAGATTCTCGGTGATCAGTCGCATCTGGATGATCCGGTTCGACCGTCCGGCAATAGCGTTGAGATTGTCGCGGATCGGCTGCTCGCGGGGAATGTTCGAAATCGCCCCGAAAATGGTAGAAAAGAAACCGGGCAGCGCCTCATCCTCGGCCTCCTGCGCCGCCTGCAGCCGCTGTGTCGCCTTGTCACTCTTGGCTACGTCGAGATCGGGGCGCGGGTCGATATAGACGAAACGCCGGTCGACCTCGCGTTTGGCCGGGCGATTCTTCAGCGCCTCGATCGCCTGGGCAAAGGGCGCGTTGGCGAGGACCGAACCGTCGATCAGCACCGTATCCTCTGCCGTGCCGGCGCGAAACTGGTTGGGCAATATCCGCTTGAGAAAGGCGGAACGTCCTTCCCAGACATAATCATGGTCTTCGAGCAAGCCGTCCAGCTCCCGTACCGTGAACGGCGGAAAGGCGCCGGGGAAACTGGCGGTGGCACGGCCGGCAAAGGTCAGCGCCGCCGGATCGGCAATTGCATCGTCTCTTTTGCCCCGGGTCGAAAAGCCGATGGTGATCCGATGTTCCATCTCGAGCGCTTCGGGCGGGCTGTGCAGCTGCAGCTTCTCCGGATGGCCGACGAAATCTGTAACTGTGACGAACAGGTCGAGCGGCTGGCCCGGCGGCAGCAGGCGCGGCCCGCGCTCGGTCGCCCGGACCGCTGCCAGCGCGTCCCAGATCAGGCCGCTGAACACCTTGCCGCCAAAGGGCGGGGCAAACCAGCGCGCGCGGACAAAGCGCGACAGCTTCATCTTGACTTCTTCCTGCGCCTCTTTCGAGACGGTCTGTTCAACCGCACCGCCCTTGCGGCCCAGCGCCATCCAGGCAATCGGTTCGGCCCAGAATTTGGAGAAGCGCGACAGCGGCCTTGCGTCGGGATCGAGCAGCTTGTCGACATCGGCGGTGTCGAGCCACAAGTCGGTCAGCGGATCGAGCGACTGGCCCGACAGGATCGCCTGAGACAGGAATATCCCGTTGATCCCGCCGGCGCTGGCACCGGAGATAATGTCCGGCAGGATCCGCAGCCGCGTACCGGTCTCCTGCTCCAGCCATTCGAGGATGTCATAATAGATTCCGCGGCTGCACTGGTCGATCCGCGCGCCGTCGTGGAAATCCCGGCTGGCCTGCGCCAGCTTCCAGATTTCCTTGGTGATGCCGTGCATATAGATGGCGAGGCTCACGCCGCCATAGCAGATCAAGGCCAGTCTGAGTTCTTTCTGCCGCATGGCTTTTAACTACAGGATGGCGGGGAGGGCGCAACCCGTAATGCACCGCATGGCCTCCGTGGCAAGAAGCCCTCGGGGATAGGCCCCGCTTCCGCCAAACAAGAGGGGCTTTCCTACAGCCCAACCTCTTTGCTATGGTCGAACCATGAACCGGAAACAGGATAGTCAGGCGGGCGAGAGCAATCTGGCCCGTGGCGTTTCGCACGTCTCCACAAGCTGAAATCATTTTCCCGCTTAGGGGGTGTGACCCGTGTGACCCTGTTTTAATTTTTGAGGCAAAAGCACTGGCGTTCCTTATTTGTTCTGTTAGGTAAATCCCATGGCCAAAGCGAAGAAAAAATATGTCTGTCAGAATTGCGGCTCGATCGCGCATCGCTGGGAAGGGCAGTGCGGCGATTGCAGCGAGTGGAATACTTTGGTCGAGGAAGCCGGCGAGACGGTGTTTGCGTCCAAGCATAATTTGCAGACAGGTGGACGCGAGGTGCGGCTGGTCGGGCTGGATAGCGAGATCGCGCTGCCCGAGCGCCGGAAGACCGGCATTGCAGAGTTTGACCGGGCAGTCGGCGGCGGTCTCGTGGCCGGATCGGCAACACTCATGGGTGGTGATCCTGGCATCGGTAAATCGACGCTCTTGTTGCAGGTCTCGGCCCGTCTGGCAGAGGCAGGACTGTCCGTAGCCTATATTTCGGGCGAAGAAGCGGCCGATCAGGTCCGGCTACGGGCGAGGCGCCTCGGGCTTGGCAAGGCACCGGTCCAGCTGGCTTCAGCAACCTCGGTACGCGATATTCTGACAACTCTGGGCCGCGAGGCACCGGATTTTGTTGTGATCGATTCGATCCAGACCATGCACAGCGATCTGATCGAAGGCGCGCCGGGGACGGTCAGTCAGGTGCGCGCCTCGGCGCAGGAAATTATCAAATTCGCCAAGGAACATGGCACGATGGTGATGCTCGTCGGCCATGTCACCAAGGATGGCAATATCGCCGGTCCGCGCGTGCTCGAACATATGGTTGACACGGTGATGAGCTTCGAGGGCGAGCGCAGCCATCAATATCGCATCCTCCGTGCGATCAAGAACCGCTTTGGCGGTACTGACGAAATCGGCGTGTTCGCGATGGAAGAAAAAGGCCTCACCGAAGTGGCCAATCCATCCGCCCTGTTCCTGACCGATCGCAGCGAGGAAGTCACCGGAGCGACCGTGTTTCCGGCGATGGAAGGCACACGGCCGGTGCTGGTCGAGATTCAGGCGCTGACGGTCCGGCTGGCGAGCGGTGCAACCCCCAGGCGTTCCGTTGTCGGATGGGACAGTTCGCGGCTGGCGATGATCCTCGCGGTTCTGGAAGCGCGCTGCGGGCTCAGCTTCTCCGGCGCGGAAGTCTATCTCAATGTTGCGGGCGGCTATCGACTGACCGATCCTGCTGCCGATCTGGCGGTGGCGGCGGCGCTGATCTCTGCCCATGCCGAGCGTCCGATGCCCAGCGATGCCGTGATATTCGGTGAAATTGCGCTGTCCGGGGAAATACGCCCGGTCTCTCGTACGCCGCTTCGCCTGAAAGAAGCATCCAAGCTCGGTTTTGACCGCGCGCTGATCCCCGCTTCCGGCGAAAAAAGCAGCGATAGCATGAAGAAGCTGCAATTTGCCAAACTCGCCAATCTCGTTGACCATATGCTTGAGCGTGACTAGCTAGAGCCGATGACCGGTCTCGACATATTTGTACTGATTTTAATGGGCGGGGCTGCGGTCCTCGGTTTCCTCAGAGGATTCGTTCAGGAAGCGCTGTCGCTCTTCGTCTGGATATTGGTGGTGGTCGGCGTACGAATGCTGCACACGCCGATCTACGAGCGGTTGATCAGCCCTGTGGGCAGCGAAAGCGGGGCCTCTGTTCTGGCTTTCGCATCGATCATCATCGTTACCTATGCGCTGGGTCGCTGGATAGCCCGATTCATAGGCAGTAAATCGCGGAAATCCGTTCTCGGGCCCATCGATCGCGTGCTCGGCTTCGGCTTCGGCATGATCAAGGGGCTGATCGGTGCCACCTTGCTCTATTTGCTGGTCGTTCTGGTTTATGACACCATCTATGGCGCGGACGAACCGCGGCCGGAATGGCTCGCCGAATCCCGCACCTATCCGCTGCTTAACGCGAGCGGAAAATCGATGGTCGACTTTGTTGAGGAACAGCGGAAATCGAGCGATGAGCCAACGGTAGCAGATCAATGAGCGGGGCGCTTTATACGCGCGAGATCTTGCGGCTCGCGGTGTCTATCCCGCATCAGCAAAGGCTGGATCATCCGGATGGCACCGCAGAACTGCGGTCGAAAACATGCGGCAGCAAGGTAGCGGCAGACGTGATGATAACAGACAGCGGTAACCTGAAAGACCTCGGTTTTGAAATAAGCGCTTGCGCACTGGGGCAGGCATCCGCCGCTATATTGGGCGCACAAGCCATCGGCAAGTCAGCCAGTGATATCGGTGCCGTCCGAACCAATCTGGCAGCATTTCTGGAGGGCTCAGGCGACTCTCCCGGAGAATGGCCGGATATGGACAAGTTGGCAGCCGCCCGGGAGCACAAGGGTCGCCATGCCGCGATATTACTTCCCTATGACGCAGTGATCGCTGCATTTGCAGACGCTGCTGCCAAGCAAGAGGCAGTCTGATCCATGGAACCTGAAACCCATATGGCCGACCTGCTGTTGGGCGGTTTTGTCATGCTCGGCGCTGCCTTGGTCATGGTGCTGATCTTCCGGCGCTTCGGCATCGGCGCGGTGCTCGGTTATCTGATTGCAGGGGTATTGATCGGACCGCACGGCTTTCAGTTGATCAGCAACGCCGGCACGATCCTGGAATTTTCCGAAATCGGTATCATACTCCTGCTTTTCATCGTCGGACTGGAACTCGCACCGGCGCGGCTCATGCGCTTGCGTCAGGCTATCTTCGGGCTCGGAATGAGCCAGGTCGTGTTGTGCGGAATCGCGCTGTTCCTGCTGATCATGGCCACAACCAACTTCACCCTTGCCGCTTCGATCGCGATTGGCTTGCCACTGGCGCTCTCGTCGACCGCGCAGGTGCTTCCGATGCTGCAATCGTCCGGCAGACTGAATACGCCGACGGGAGAGAAGGCGTTCTCGATCCTGCTGTTTCAGGACCTGTCGATCATCCCGCTTCTCACCATTATCGCGGCATTGTCGCGCGCGCCACAGGACGAGGGCGGGCCATCAGGATGGCTGACCGCGCTGTACGCGATACTCGCCATCGGCGGGCTGATTCTGGCGGGCAAATATCTGTTGCAGCCGTTGCTGAAGGTGATTGGCAGGATAGCCGAACGTGAATTGTTCATTGTCGCCGGTCTTGTGGCCGTACTCGGCGGTGCTGCGTTGATGGAATTCATCGGGCTTTCACCAGCTCTGGGTGCCTTTATCGCCGGGGTTATGCTAGCCAATTCTCCCTATCGCCATGAGCTGGAAGCCGACATTGATCCGTTTCGATCTCTATTGCTCGGTTTCTTCTTTCTCGCGGTCGGCATGATGCTGGACGTCAATGTGGTAATGGAAAATCCCGGCTTTATCGTGGGCGCAGCCATCGCGTTGGTAACGGTCAAGATCGCGATCATTTTCGGACTGGGCAAGCTGTTCGGTATGGATACCAATCCGGCTCTGGCTATGGGCATGCTGCTCAGCCAGGGCGGGGAATTCGGCTTCGTGCTATTTTCCGAGGCCGAAAAAGCGCTGTTGATCGAGCCGGAAGCGAGCAGTCTGTTCGGCGCGATAATCACGATTTCCATGGCAACCACGCCGTTTCTGATGCTGGT
>JBALUX010000167.1:0-5810 GCA_036963725.1 Parasphingorhabdus sp.
CCGGTTGCCGCGCAATTCTGGACCGTCGAAAATGGCGAAGCGCTGATCCACAAGCTGGCGCATATTGAAGACGCAACAAAAACGTCTCCCGGAACGCTGCTTTCCGTCGCCATGTTCCAGCACGCAATCGACATTGATCATGTCGATCTGATCGACTTTGGCACCGGCAATGACGGCTATAAGCGCGAGTGGATGGAAGATGTCCGCGATCGCTACCGACTGGAGTTCTACTGGCCGAACAATCCTTTGTCCTGGCTACCAATTTTGCGACACTATGCCTCGGGCCTTGCCGGAAAGCGTCCACCGCTTTAGGGAAACGCCGTTATCCGAGATTCGGGGGTTTTTGATGCAGAATAAGGTCGAGTTGACGCCGGAAGCCGCCGTGCGTGCAGTAATGCGGGATATTTTGGGGCTGAGCGAAGAGCAGGTCGCGGAATTTACGGCGGAAACGGAGCTTTTCGGTGCTCTCCCGGAACTGGACAGCATGGCAGTCGCCGGGCTCCTCACCGAACTGGAAGATCGTCTCGACATCATGATCGACGATGATGAAGTCGATGGTGAACTGTTTGAAACCTTTGGCAATCTGGTCGCCTTTGCCGAGATGAAAGTCACCGAGTGACGCTCATCCCCGCATTCGTCTCTTACGAATTTGCGGATCGCAAAGATTTATGTTTGTCCCTCGTAGCCGGGTCTGACCGTCGCGTCATGCTGGTCCCTCCGCTGTTCGACGAGATGAACCGCATGCGGAAGATGCTGATCGATGTCATGCGGTCGCTCGAAGCCCTTGAAATCGCGAGCTTCCTGCCTGATCTTCCTGGCACCAACGAAAGCCTGCTGCCACTGGAGCAGGCCACGCTATCTGACTGGCAAAAAGCCCTCGAAGCTTGCGCGCAACAGCATCAGGTTTCGCATATCGCTTCCTTCCGGGGCGGCGCTTTGGCTGTCGCGGAAATGCAAAGCGCCGATCACTGGATTTTCAGCCCGGTAAAAGGCGCAACCCTCTTGCGGACCATGATGCGGACCAAGGTCGCGTCCGATCGCGAGTCTGGTCTGAGCACAAGTCTCGCCGAACTGGCCGAGCAGGCCAGGACCGGACCGCTAGAGCTGGCTGGCAATATCATCGGCTCCGATCTGTTCGTGCAGTTGAATGCGGCTGAGATACCGCCAATGAAAAATCAGCGGATTGTCCGCCTCGAATCCGATAATAAACCGGGAGACGTGCAAATCCCGGGCTCTGCCTTATGGCTTCGCGCCGAACCTGACGATGATATTGCCATGTCCTCCGCCATCGCTCAGGATATTGCCGCATGGATCGAGCAATGACGCGGAGTTTTCACCAGATCGCCTGCGAGAGTGATTCCCTCGCAGCTACGCTGGATGCCGGAACGAGCACGACCGCGTTGCTAATTGTCAGTGGCGGCAATGAAATTCGCTCGGGCGCCCATAGCGGGATGGCAGCATTGGCGTTGCGCATCTCAAAACAAGGTTTCCCGGTGCTGCGCTACGACCGTCGCGGCATTGGCGAAAGCAGTGGCGAGAACCAAGGTTTTCTGAGCAGCGCCGACGAAATCAAAGCTGCGGTCCAATATCTTCGGCAGACGCAGCCGCACGTAAAATCGGTCCTCGCCTTCGGGAATTGCGATGCGGCGACCGCTCTGGCTCTGTTCGGACCAGATGCGGGGGTCGACGGTTACATGTTGGCTAATCCGTGGGTTATTGAAGCAGGCCATGAACCGGATAAGGCAGAACCGACAATGTCGGCTGGTGCGATCCGTGCCCGCTATTGGGACCGGATTAAAAACCCGAGGACGATCATCGACCTCCTATCCGGAAAGATCGATTTCGGAAAATTGCTCAAAGGTCTTAAACAGGCCTCCCGCGCGGAAGAAAATAGTGGGCTTTCCTTGCGCTTGCGCGACGCGCTCTCCGCCTTGGAAGCGAATACACTAATTCTGCTGGCTAAGCGCGATACCACTGCCCGAGCGTTTCTCGCCGCCTGGAACAGCGCCGACTTTGCACAAACAAGCGGTAAGCCTGCAATCACCCTCGAAACCCTCGACAGCGCATCGCATAGCTTTGCCGATGAAGCGGCCAGAAACTGGCTCACCGAAAAATTGCTGGAAGCGCTGCGCGCTGCCTGACTATTCGGCGGCGATCAGTTCAAATTCCTGCTCCGCCAGAAAACGTTCTGCATCGAGCGCCGCCATGCAGCCGGTACCCGCAGCGGTTACGGCCTGACGATAGACATGATCCATGACATCGCCACAGGCAAACAGTCCCGGAATCTTGGTTTTTGGTGTGCCCGGCTCGACCTGGATGTAACCGCCGTCAATCAGATCAAGATGGTCCTTGAAAATCTCGGTCGCTGGAGCATGACCGATCGCAACGAACGCACCATCGAGAGCCAGGTGGCTTTTGTCGCCATTTTGCGTGTCGATCAGGTCCAGCCCGACCAGCCCTACCGGGTCACCGCCGCCGACAAAGCGCTCGACATTGGTGTTCCAGAGCACCGAAATTTTCGGATTGGCAAACAGCCGGTCCTGCAAAATCTTCTCGGCCCGCAAGCTGTCACGACGGTGGATCAGTGTCACATCATCGCTATGATTGGTCATGTAGAGTGCTTCTTCAACCGCGGTGTTACCGCCGCCAATCACCGCAACTTTCTTGCCGCGATAGAAAAAACCGTCGCAGGTCGCGCAGGCCGAAACGCCCTTCCCTGACAATTCCTCTTCGCCCGGAAGGCCTAGCCATTTGGCCTGTGCGCCAGTCGCGATAACCAAAGTGTCGCCTTCGTAAATATCACCACCATCACCGGTCATCCGGAAAGGACGCTGGGAAAAATCAACGTCGACAATCGTATCGAAAATAGTGCGGGTGCCGACTTTTTCGGCCTGTGCCTGCATCTCTTCCATCAGCCACGGGCCCTGGATGACATCGCGAAAGCCGGGATAATTTTCAACATCGGTGGTGATGGTGAGCTGTCCACCGGGCTGCAACCCCTGCACCACAATCGGCTCCAACCCGGCCCGAGCGCCATAGATAGCAGCCGACAATCCAGCAGGTCCCGATCCCAGGATGAGCATTTTCGTGCGATGCGTTTCGGCCATATTCCATTCCCAACCATGATGATTCTGTTACCTGCAAATAGGGATGCGCAACGCCGGTAGGCAAGACCTATCACCGCCAAAACAGGCGAAGAATATTTTTGGCCGGTGATAGTGCGCGTTGCCACCCTGAAAGCCCGGGTTATATTCCAGAGAAATATAACCCGGGCATCGGTCAGCCGTTGCAGCAGAGTCCCGACGGGAACGAGATAGGTCGCCCTATTCAGGAAGCTGGGTAAATGCGCAGATCTTGTTTCCGACCGGATCGCGCAAATAGGCACCATAAGCATTGCCCGGAGCATTTGGTCGTGGTCCTGGCGCGCCTTCGTCACGCCCGCCGTTGGCAAGACCGGCAGCATGGAAGCTGTCGACAGCGTCCTTGTCCGCTGCGTCGAAACTGATGGTGCCACCATTGGCAAAACTGGCCGCGCCTTCATCATAAGGCTTCATCACCAGCAATTTACCGGTTTCAGTAGCATAAACGCAGGTACGGTCGTTGACTTGGCCAACGCTGTGAACGCCAAGCGGCGTCAACGTGGCATCATAGAATTTTTTCGAATCTTCAAGATTGTCTGCGCTGATACAAATATGGGTGAACATGACTTAGTCTCCTGTTGGTTTTTAGATATTATATGGGTTGAGCATTGCGATGAACCGGATCGTTGTGATCTCCGCAAATTTTTTCAGATATTCGGAAAGCGGCACGTTTCGGCCTCAAGAATATCGCGTCCACCGAATATGGAAAAAATGGTCCTTCCTATGACTTAGCGCAAACGAAACCGCGTCGGGAAATGCCCCGATTTTGCGGCAGAATGGCGGCCGATCGCACGAAATAATTGTATGCGTTGCATATCATTTAATATATAGGCTGTCACTGCATGAATTCTACAAAAGTATGAATCATTAGGGAGGGATGTCGTGAACAATCTTATAAAATCGAGCTGCGCCGGTGCCAGTCTTCTGGCAATCATAGCTGCTGCAACACCTGCATTTGCGCAAAGTCAAACACCCGCGGACGAGCAGGCGGATGGTGCTAATGACAAAAATGTCATCGTGGTGACAGCGCAATTCCGGGAGCAGAATCTGCAGGATACACCGCTTGCCATTACCGCTATCAACGCAGAGATGCTCGAAGCGCGCGGGCAAACCGGTGTCGAAGATATTGCGAAACAGGCGCCCAATGTAACGCTGACCCCGCAAGGACAACAAAATGGCAACGGCCTGATCGCCTTCATCCGCGGCGTTGGCCAAACCGATTTCAACTTTGCTCTGGAACCGGGCGTCGGCATCTATGTCGACGACGTTTATATTCCGACGCTGACCGGATCGCTGCTCGACCTGATGGATCTTGATCGCATCGAAGTTCTGCGCGGTCCGCAAGGCACGCTCGCTGGTCGCAATTCGATCGGCGGTGCCATCAAGCTTTTCTCCACCAAGCCAAAAGGGGATGGCCGCGGCTCGATCTCCGCCACCTATGGCTCGTTCAATCGAATCGATGTCCGCGGTTTTGCTGACTTCGCGATCAGCGACAATCTGTTTGCGCGCATTTCCGGCGCGACCAAGAATCGGGACGGCCATGTGAAGCGGCTCGATTATGGGGTTACCCACCCCGGGTCTGGCGTTCCCAGTCAATCCGTCGGCCCCAATGCGCAGTTGGGCACCCTGGGCGGCACCAGCTATGCTGCCGGCAAGCTTGCGCTGCGCTGGGTACCAAGCGACAGGGTGGAAGTGAATATTGCGGGCGACTATTCCCGCGACCGTTCCGAAGCTGGCGCATCCGTATTGTTATACGGCAATAATGCAGCGACTACCTCGGATGGAATACCCTGGCTCACGAACACCAACACCGGTGCAGCGGTTCCGATCAATTGCGCTTTCGTGCCATCTGGTGTGAACAGCTGTGACAATCTGACCGGCTATGATTCACGATACGTGTCCTACGCAACCTTCGCCGATGACCGTACACCGACAACACAGGCACCCTATAAGCCGGTGATTTTCGATCCACATTCGGATCTGGATAATTACGGCATCTCGGCAACAATCGATGTCGAGTTGTCCGACACCTTGTCGCTGAAATCGATCAACGCCTGGCGCGAATATACATCGGACTGGTCACAGGATGTCGACAACACACCGGTTTCCAACCAGCAACTCCAGCAGGAACTGAAGAACGAACAGTGGAGCACCGAGCTGCGCCTGTCTGGAACGACGTTTAATGACTTGCTCGATTTCACCGTCGGCGGTTTCTATTTTGAACGCGACGGGACCCTGACCGCCCGGGTCGACCTCAATTATGCCGGCCTCGACTTCATTCACGGACCTGACCCGACGCCGGCTAAAAATTACGCGCTTTTCGCCAATGGCACATTTCAGGTCAGTGATGCGTTCAATATCACCGCCGGCATTCGCCAATCGTGGGATGAGAAAAGCTATACTTTTTTTCGTCGCAACCCTGACTTGACGGTTCCGGGGCCGGCCCCCTGTGCCTTTTTCCTCGGCGCGCCCACGGCCGGACCGGTTGGCGTCGGCAATGAGCCAAACTGCCTGCTGCTCGGCCTCAATGATGTCACACCGCCAACCTTCAAGGACAACCGCATCGACTGGCGCGTCGCGCTCGACTATCGCGTTGCCGACGAACTGCTATTCTACGGGCAGGTTTCGACCGGCTATCGTGCCGGCGGTTTCAATCCGCGGCCTTTCTTT
>JBALUX010000168.1:0-5798 GCA_036963725.1 Parasphingorhabdus sp.
GCTCAAGCAGACCGAGCGTTTCTGGGACGCCGGCTGGAATCTGCACACCCATGTCAATGGCGATAAAGGTCTCGATGTGGTGCTCGACATCACTGAAAAGCTCGCCCTCCGCAACGGCCAGAATATCATCATGGAGCATCTGGGCTATTCGACCGAGGCGCAGAACCGGCGGATCGGCGCAATGGGCCTCTATGTCTCCGCCCAGCCCAATTATATCCGGATTCTCGGCGATGCTTACGCGAAGACCGGCATGGGGCCCGACCGCGCCGCGCAGATGAGCCGGCTCGGCTCGCTCGAGCGCAAGGGCGTCCCGCTCGGCCTGCACAGCGACTTCAACATGGCGCCGATCGACCCGCTCTATCTCGCCTGGGTGGCGAGCAACCGGATCACCCTCGATGGCAATGTGAAAGCACCGAAGGAACGGCTCTCGCTCGACAAGGCGCTGCGCGCAATCACCGTCGAAGCGGCACAGGTGATCGGGCTTGATGATATGGTCGGCAGTATTGCGACCGGCAAGAAAGCCGATTTCACCGTGCTGGATCGTGACCCCTATGCCGGCGGTGCGCCGAAGCTGCGCGAAGTCGGGATCAAGGGCGTGATATTCGAGGGGCGCTGGTTCCCGGCGGAATAGAGCGTTGTACTCCTGCGCAGGCAGGAACCCATCTCCTGATATTGCGTCGATCTGCAATGGTCAGTGTTTAGACCTGCTTGCGCCGATAAATCTTGGCCATTGTGTTCAGCTGATCGTTTCCGAGATGGGCCGTGAAACGAGTCACGCGCCTCGCTTCACCCTTCGCAGGGGCACCAGCCCCAAAGTTCGTCAAAGTTAGGGCCAAGAACGGTTTCTCACGACCGGCATCACGAGCCATTTTTCTCACACTAAGTCACAAAGCCACAAAGGCTTATCATGCCTTCCTGACACCCTTTATGGCTTCGTGTCTTCGTGCGAGCCCCCGAAAGAAACCCCGTTCGTCCTGAGCTTGTCGAAGGACTTTTGCGCCACAAACTGCCCCCAGCCGCTCTCACAATTAAACTTTACACAAACGTGCCCTTTTGTTTTCCGTAAACTTCACCCCAAAGCCGCAATTTTCCGGTCTTTTCTCTCTGTCACCATGGCGCCGAGTGTAACCTTTAGGCGAACCGGGCAATCTGGTCCGGTTGGTTCAGACGGACGAGCGCTATCGCCGTCATCTTATCCAAATTGTCAAAGAGCCATGACGAGGATAAGCGATTGGGGCAGGTGTAGGAAAGACCAATGTGCAATGCCGCCATGCCATGACGCCAGCCGCTTTCCCCGAAGGCAACCTTCGCGGCAAAGCAGGTCAATCGATGCCAAACAGCGGGAACCGGAAGAGATCAAACCGTGATGACCGCAAAAGCGGACATTGGCTTTGGTCGCTTTTACCGGCAACAATTGGGGTGGCTAGCGGTCATTCGACAAGTCTGACTCAGACAACTGCTGTTGGGCCAGAAGCGGATAGTCCGCTGTTGGAAGTATTCTTCGAAATAGCGGACCGTCAGATTTGGACTTCGGTGTTGTTCTCATTGCATTATTGCACGACCAACACCACAGTGCGCAACTACGCCATGTCGTGCATCCTTCCTGACTTCCCTGCGGCCGAACACACTCTGGCCAAGTTCCCGAACTCTAAGTTGAAGGCATTTTACTTGCATCGTAGGGCGTTTGAACCGACAATAGTCGCATGACCTATCACAAGAACGAAGCCGCCGCCCAAGGCGAAAGTCCGATTGGTATTGGGGATACCTGTTTTTGTTGTGGCGAAGCGGCGAGTGGTCCGACTGTCGGATACGATCTAGTCTTACCGGGCACGTCCCACTACACCCGCGTTCCGTTTCACCGCGACTGCGCATTCGCTATGGCGCAGCGAATTATTTGCGACTCATGGCCGCACCGTCGTGATGGCGAACCGATGCAAAACAACCGATAGCTGGGCGGAACAGGGCAAATGGCCGACGCGCTCGAAACGGCTCAAAAGTTTCTCGAAAGCCTCCAACGCTTCGAGCTATCGACGTTGTTGAATGAATGCTCGATCGCGATTCAAGAAACCAAAGGCGGTTTCGTCGAAGACGAATGGTTCTCCAATATGCCCGGCGAATTTGCCGTTGTTGTCGCGCCGACGCCGATCGATGAAGCCTTTCGGAAGCTGCCTGACTACGATCAAAAGCGCGTCGCCGAAGCGATAGCCAATGGATACGGGCGAGACGATTCTTTCGATTTGGACATTCAGACCGTCAAACATGTAGTCCAAGGCGTGACTGCGTTGCTCGCCGATTTGATTATTCACCGAGAAATGATGATCGACGTTTCCACCGGCGGGCAACGCATTCAGGAAGTGAACGACTATTACCGGGCGCGCGAAGTACGCATTCGCGAACGTATGCCCGCCGACGTTCAATACGACAACCCACATGAAGACTTGTGGGCATGGTATCGTCATTGGAGCGAAGACCTTCCCCAATACAAAGATCGTCGTATCTATGTGCGCCAGCTTTTCGGCATCGCGATCGAAACCTTGGCGAAGCGCTCATCGGTACCCATGCCTGAACGGGTTGCTTCAGGATGGGAACGCGTCGATCGCGCATTGTCGAAGGCGAAGGCGCAATACGGTTTGGCTTCTGCTGAAGAAGACTTTCAAGGTATCGGGTTACTGTGCCGCGAAGTCATTATCTCATTGGCCCAAGCGGTCTTCGATGCTGAGATTCATAAGACGACCGATGGCGTCGAAGCGAGCAAAACCGACGCCAACCGAATGATCGAGGCCTATATCGCGCACCAATTTCCCGGTGCCAGTTTCAAGGAAGTGCGAGCACACGCCCGCGCGTCACTCGCCCTTGCACTCAATCTACAGCATCGGCGCACCGCTACGCGGCAGCTTGCCGCACTATGCCTAGAGGGCACGGCCTCAACTGTAGCGGTGATTTCGATCATCGCTCGGCCAACGTGATGCTGAATCTCGTCTAATTTGGCGATCGGGGCCAAGAGTCGCGCTAATTGGGGTAGAGCGGTGATCCCCAAATTTCGTCGTTTTACAAAATTGCTGGTTCTGAAGCTGAACTGCCCATCAACGGGATAGGGCTATCCAATAAAACTGCTAGAACTACACCAACATGAAACGAGATAACTGGCACTTTGAACGCTTGGGCATCGCCTGCATACCGTGCACCGCGGTGGGCTGGTGCTATCTTTTCGCTTTTATTTTCCTCACGTTAGGCTCTTTATTTGTCGCGGACGCCATCTGGGCAAGATCAGGTTGACAAGGCGCTGACGTGGTGAAGGCCGCTGTTTTATTAGGCAGGTGTGTTGGCAACTGTGCGATTCGCGAACAAGAGGAATAAATAGCCTTCTATCCGCAATGCTCGCTTTTCTGCCCAAAGCGCAATTGACTCCCCTCCGCTCCACCCTCCCGGGGAACATTTCATCCAAAACAACCACTAGTTAATAGTCGCACCCTATGACCCTGTGATAGAAGGGCCGGATTACGGCATTTGCGCCGCACGGTTTTCCGGCCAGCGACCGTTTCATCCGGGGGGATATATATGGCATTTATCAATCATTTTGCCGAGGCCGAAGACGAGCTGAAATATGTGCAGGACGAGCGCGCGTCGCGGCTCAAGGCGACCCGGGCTGTGCTCATTCTCGGGCCGCTGATCTTCCTCGGCTTCTTCATGCTGACCCCGGTATTTTCGTCGAACCAGGCCTTCGCGACGTTCAATATCACGACGATGGTGATTGTCGGCTTTTTTGCGCTGGCGATATTTGCAACGACCAACCGCCATTATATCGAATGGATCTGGCTGGACATCTTGCCGTTCATTGCCATGACGGTTGCCGCGGCTGTACTGATGACGGTGTTGGTGCGGACCACCGCTGAAAATGACCTTGATATCACCAAGATCGCCGTGGTCTTCTTTGGCCTGATCTATTTCATCGCCAGCGTCGCCTTTGTCGCCAATGTGCGGCTGTTCGCGATCTGGGCAATCGGCACGCTGGGGGTGTTCATCGCCTATATGGACAGCCATGGCATCGACGTCGACGAAATGTATCACACCATCGTCAACATCAGCTTCTTCCTGCTGTTCGCGATCTTCTCCAACTGGGAAGCCGATCGCCGGGCGCGGGCGATGTATGTGGCGCGCCAGGAACTCAATCAGGAACGCAAGAAGACCGAGAAGCTGCTTTACAATGTCTTGCCGCAAGCGGTTGCCACGCGGCTGCGCGCCGGCGAAGTGGTGGCCGATTCCTTCTCCGATATCTCGGTGGTTTTCATCGATATTGTCGGCTTCTCGAAATTGTCCAAACAGCTGTCGCCGGGCCATCTGGTCGAGCAACTGAACGGCTTTTTCCTGATCGCCGACCAATGCGCGACCCGCTATGGCATCGAAAAAGTGAAGACCATTGGTGATTGCTATCTCGCAGTATCGGGCGGCACCGCCTCGACCGGACCGGGCGCGAAGGACGCGGTCAGCTTCGCCAAGGATGTGATCGCCGAAATGCAGAGCCGGGCCAGAGAGGGCGGGATCGATATCCAGTTGCGGGTCGGCATCCATAGCGGTCCTGTGGTCGGCGGCGTCGTCGGCACCAGCCGGCTGGCCTATGATTATTGGGGCGATACGATGAATATCGCCAGCCGGATCGAAGGCGCGGCCGAGCCCAACGGGATTGCCGTGTCCGCTGCCACCTATTTTCAATGTACCGAAGCTCATGAATTTGACCCGCCCGAGACCATTGCGCTGAAGGGCGTCGGAGATACGGTGATTTACCGGATCAAGCCCGATATTGCGGAGTGATATAGCGGCGGATTTATCAGGTTGCCAGAGCGCTATTGCTTTGCCGCCCGCTCATAATTCGCCTTCAAATTTTGGGACCGGACGGGCCTCTGCTTCGGCTTCGGTGGTTGCCTTGCCGTTTTTGCGAATATCCTCGATCAACCACTTCATTTCCTTGATCTCGCGGCGCTGGGCCTTGATGATGCTATCGGCCAGTTCCCGTACGCGCCGGTCCTCGATATGGGCGCGTTCGCTGGTCAGGATGGCGATGCTGTGGTGGGGGATCATCGCTTTCTGCCAGGCTTGATCGGAAATCGTGTCCTGCGAACGAACGAGGTAGAGCGAGCCGGCGAACAGTGCAGCCGCTCCGCCAAGGATCAGCGCGTTCTTCCTTTTGTCGTCATACATGTCGAGCATGAACAGCAGCATGATGATCGCCATCGCACCGCCCATGTACAGCGCCATCCAAGTCCGGGTTTCGCTATAGAATATATGATCCAGCGCGTAGGTGTTGAGATACATTAGCCCGAACATGACCAGCGTGGAGGTCGCGATCATCACGATGAATCTGGTATATTTTGACATTTGATTTCCCCTTCAGATTGGCTGAATTCATGCGCTTGTGGGGTAATTTACGTCCGGGTAATCGAAAAGTTCCCCTGCGGGGGTGCCCCACTCCCCCGGCTAAAGCTGCTTGCGCCGGAGCCTGAGCGCGTTGCCGATCACCGATACCGAGGAGAGGCTCATCGCGGCGGCGGCGATCATCGGGCTGAGCAGGATGCCGAACCAGGGATATAATATGCCGGCAGCCACCGGTACGCCGAGCGCATTGTAGAAAAAGGCGAAGAACAGATTCTGCCGGATATTGCCCATGGTCAGCTGGCTGAGATGCCGGGCCTTGGCGATGCCGCCGAGATCGCCCTTGACCAGGGTGATGCCGGCGCTTTCCATAGCGACATCGGTGCCGGTGCCCATGGCGATGCCGATGTCCGCTTTTGCCAGCGCCGGTG
>JBALUX010000169.1:0-5669 GCA_036963725.1 Parasphingorhabdus sp.
GACGATATAATCAGATTGTCTGGTCGATTTCGACGCCGCTTGTGCGCCCGTCATTGCCACCATGAGCGCAAGCATGACCCCGGTAAATGCTTTCAATTTTGCCTCCAGATATGATTTTGCCGACGGTGCATGAAACAGATACAGGTCACGTCAGATCACGTGTCATAGGATCGATCAGGCCGAAGCTGAGCGAGAGTGGCCGCCGGTTTTTCCGGCGGCCACTCCGTTTTGTTGATGATCCGTTTGCGTCACTTGAATTTCTTGGCGAATTCCGTGAAGTTCTTTGCAAATGCCTCGCGCAGATCCTGTTCTGCCGCTTCGGTTTCATCCGTGGTTTTCGGCGGGAAATAGGAAAGACCGTTGCCACCGCGCCCCTTGACCAGCTTGGTTTCGGTTTTTCCATTGCGGAAATCCTTGAAGACAAAGCGGTTATTGAGCGAACGACCGTAAATCGCTTTTTTCGTATAGAAATTCTGGGTTACGATAAGTTCGACATAGCAAGGCGCCTCGGAAGAGGTCAGCCGGGTTTTTGCTTTGGTTGTAATCTTGCGGTCGGCAATCGGTGTCTGGTAAATGATCTGCGACGGCTCCAGGTTCAGTTCCTCGACCAGATCGAGCGATTTCAGCGCCTGGACCTGCAGGCGGGGGCCGAGGGCTTCTTTCAGATATTCCGCTTCGCTAATGTTGCGATCCTTGTTCGCCGCTGCATCCGCGACCGCGCCGACAATGCCGAACCCGCTCAGCAGGCTGGTCGTCAGCGCCTGGCCTTCGAGCGTCGGGAAAATATGCAGTTCGCAGCTTGGTTTGGGCGCTGCATCCAAAGCCGCTGTTTCCGGCGCATTGTCCGTGGTGACTGTTTCCGCAACGTCGTCCGCGGTATCGGTCTGCGCCTCATTGTCTGTGGCAACGGCTTCCATGGCGCTGTCAGCGGCATCTTCTGTTTCGGAATCGATCGTCTGAGCTTCTGCTTCCGTGGCGGCCATATCTTCCGATACGCTATCCTGCGCGAGCGTGGCAGAACCGATGGAAACGGAAAGAACTGCTGCGATCGCAGCGATTGATGGTGATATTTTCATGACAACTCCCTGTTTTTAAATTTATTCAGACTCCGGCTGGGCCGGAAGCTGTTTATTGATTGATTGTTGATGTTCTTCGGTAGGCAAAAGTGATGGCGTAATTTCAACGTCATTGACCCATTTCCGTTGTTCTGCTTGTTCCGGATAATCGGGAACCGGAACCGGTGGAGGGGCGGCTCCGATGACGTAATCTATGTCTTCTCCCGTCCGGGCCCTTAATTCCCGACCCTTTGGAATGACTCCGGGCTTTCCCCTGATGAAGCCCGAGAATATTCCCACTGCGAACCATGTTGCAGCCACGGCGGTATTTTTATTCCCGCCTTCCTCGCGATATCGACCGTCGAGAGCGTAGATCGTCTCGCCGACTTCCACTTGCCTCAGCGCGATGCCCAATATGCCGGGCTTGCCAAAGCCGCCTTTGCCGGAGCGGAAGGTGACTTCGCCATATCCGGTGGCTCCCTGAGGGATGACGACGGTGTCCTGCTCAACAACGTCATGCAGGACGGTTACACCGAACCGGTCGCCGACAACGCTCTCCATCGTAGAGATTTCGTCATTCATCATCACCACGACCCGCGTGCCTTCGCGGAGCGTAGCGGTCTGGACTTCTTCGGCCGGCTGTATCTCGGGGGTGGGGACAGGCTCTTCCGTCAGGGTCGTTGCTGCCGGAGCCATCGGCGCTTCAACCGGTGCCGGCGACTGCGGATCTTCGGCCGTCGACTCGTCAGACGCGGCTTCAACATGCATTTCCGGCATAGCGGGTTGCGCATTCACAACCCCGCTCGCCAGCAAAGCGACGTAACTTGCACAGACTAATATTTGCATTGCCCCCGTTTTCGCCTGGCCGATTTTCTTCCGCGATTAACGAAAAATGGCCAAGACCATCGAGTCATAGAAAGCATTATTGAGCAATACAATCAGAGATTTCCGTTTTTCTGAAATATCGAGGGCGGGTTACTGTGACTGTGGTCAAACTGTTGTTATAAAAATTTCTGCAGTCATGTCCCGGTCGTGCCTTGAGGCAGGCTGATGTTCAGGAATGCGGCTCAAGCCACCTCGACAAACGAGTCCAAAACCCGCTTGTCACCGCTCTTTTCGAACGCGATCTCCAGCTTGTTGCCTTCCTTCACCTTCACTTCGCCATAGCCGAATTTGGTGTGGAAGACGCGCATGCCCACAGTGACATCGGCGCGGCCCTTGTTGCCGAGCGACACGGCGCTTCGGCGGGCTTCCTTGATGACGCGAGGATTCTTGTCGAAGTTGGAGGATGCCGCACGTTGCCAGCCGGGGCCGCGTTTGCCGGCTCTGGTGGCGTTGGTCGCGGCAAGATGGGCGAATGGATCGCTGTTCTCGCTCCAGTTGGCGCGCCACAGGCTCTCGCCGCCGCTCATGCTGCTTTCATGCTCGATATGGTCGTCGGGCAATTCGCTGATAAAGCGCGACGGGATCGAACTGTTCCACTGGCCGTAAATGCGCCGGTTGGCGGCGTGGAAGATGGTGCATTTTTTCTTCGCGCGGGTAATCGCGACATAGGCGAGGCGCCGTTCTTCCTCGAGGCTGGCATTGCCGCCTTCGTCGAGGCTGCGCTGAGACGGGAACACGCCTTCCTCCCAGCCAACGCAGAAGACATGGTCATATTCCAGACCCTTGGCGCCGTGCATGGTCATGATCGTGACCTTGGGCTCGTCGTCCCGGGCGTCATTGTCCATCACCAGAGATACATGCTCAAGGAAGTCGCCGAGCGTTTCATATTCTTCCATCGCGCGGGCGAGTTCGGTCAGGTTTTCCAGGCGACCGGCGGCTTCGGTCGAGCGATCGGCCTGCAGCATTGTCGTATAGCCGCATTCGTCCAGCACGACGCGGGCGAGTTCGGCATGATCGGTATCGGCGGCCATATCCCGCCAGCGAGCGAAATTGCGCATCAGCTCGAGCAATGTGTTTCGCGCGCGCGGTGGCAGTTCGTCGGTATCGCAAATGCTGAGAGCTGCGGCGGCGAGGGGGATGCCCTGTGCGCGGGCGAGCCGGTGGACTTTCTCGATCGTCTTGTCGCCCAGGCCGCGCTTGGGTGTGTTGACGATACGCTCGAAAGCGAGATCGTCGGCGGGCTGGGTGATGACACGGAGATAGGCGAGAGCGTCGCGGATTTCGGCGCGCTCGTAGAAACGGAAGCCGCCGATGATCTTGTAGGGCATGCCGATCGAGATGAAGCGGTCTTCAAACTCGCGGGTCTGGAACTGGGCGCGGACGAGGATCGCCACGTCGTTGAGCGAGACTTGCTTGAGCTGCTGCAGCGCCTCGATTTCATCGCCGATGCGCCGGGCTTCTTCCGGACCATCCCAGACGCCGATCACCTGCACCTTGTCGCCTTCGGTTTCCTCGGTCCACAAAGTCTTGCCGAGACGGCCGGAGTTGTGATTGATCAGTCCCGATGCAGCGGCCAGAATATGTGGCGTCGAGCGGTAATTCTGCTCCAGCTTGACCACCTTGGCCTCGGGAAAATCCTTTTCGAATTTCAGGATATTGGCGACTTCCGCGCCGCGCCAGCTGTAGATCGACTGGTCGTCATCGCCGACGCAGCAGATATTCTTGTGGCTCTGCGCGAGCAGCCGCAGCCAGAGATATTGCGAGCTGTTGGTGTCCTGATATTCGTCGACCAATATATATTTGAACTGCCTCTGGTAGCGTTCGAGAATATCGCGGTGATTCTTGAGCAGATTCAGCGAATGCAGCAGCAGGTCGCCGAAATCGCAGGCATTGAGCGCTTTCAGACGCTCCTGATAAAGCGTGTAGAAATGCTGTCCCTTGCCATTGTCATAGCGCTCCGCCTCGTTGGCATCGAGGTCTTGCGGGTTGAGGCCGCGGTTCTTCCACTGGTCGATCAGGCCGGCCAGCATCCGGGCGGGCCAGCGCTTGTCGTCGACATCCTCGGCCTGGATCAATTGCTTGAGCAGGCGAATCTGGTCGTCGGTGTCGAGTATGGTGAAATTGCTCTGCAGGCCGACCATCTCGGCATGACGGCGCAACATTTTCGCGCCGATGCTGTGGAACGTGCCGAGCCAGGGCATGCCTTCAAAATTCTCGCCGACAATCGTCGCGATCCGCTCCTTCATCTCGCGGGCAGCCTTGTTGGTGAAGGTCACCGCGAGAATCTCGCTCGGCCACGCTTTGCGGGAATAGACGATATGGGCGATTCGCCGGGTCAGGGCGGCGGTTTTGCCGGTGCCTGCGCCAGCGAGCACCAGCACCGGTCCTTCGCTGGTCAGCACAGCCTCCCGCTGGGGTGCATTCAGACCACGGACATAGGGCGGGTCATTCTCTTTGGGTATATTGACAGTATCGGTCACGGGTGAACAGTTAGGGAACATCGGCGCGTGCGGCAAGGCCAATATCTATTTTGACATGACCCAAAGGGCAGGTTGTAATCTTTGTTGCGGTGCACCATTTGTCAATCAAATGCCGGTATCGGCCCGCAGATGGAGCATGAAATGAGCAAAAGACTATTTACCAGCGCGATTGTCGCCACCTTGATGATGGCGGGCGTCAGCGTCTATTCGACGGTTTACCAGCACGGCAGCGAAACGGCGTCGATCCTGACGATGATGGGCGGCTAGCTCTCCGCTTTTGACGACTGGGCCGGGCGCAGGAGATGAATCCGCGCTTTGCCGCTGTCGCGGACGCAATCGATATCGAAACCCTTGACCTCCACTTTTTCATGGCGCGCCGTTTCAACAGCGATCCAGCTATATGGCGCAAACCAGCCGTGACGGCCTAATTTGTCCAGCGCCACTGCGCCGGCGCCCGAATCATAAGGCGGGTCCATCAGGATCAGATCATAAGGTTTGCGGGCTGCACCAAGATGCAGGACCGAGCCGATCCGGACATCGGCATCTGCACCCAGCGATTCTATATTCTTTTCCAGCGCCCTGATCGCGTCCTTGTCCTGCTCGACAAAAGTGCAATGGGCGGCGCCGCGTGACAGCGCTTCCAGCCCCAGCGCGCCCGAACCGGAAAACAGGTCAAGTATCTGCAAATCTTCAAAATCGCCGAGCCGGCTGGTCAGCATCGAGAACAGCCGTTCCCGCGTACGGTCGGCGGTCGGACGGGTGGTTTCGCCTTTCGGCGCGACGATTTTTCGGCCCCGCCACTTGCCTGCGATGATGCGCATCTTACGCCGTTCGTCCTGAGCTTGTCGAAGGACCGTTTCCGTTAACACCATGTGCTTCGACAGGCTCAGCACGAACGGATACTCTAACCCAGTCAATCATTTCAATGACTTGCGGAACTGGACCAGATCATGCTGCCGCACGACCTCGATCTCGCCTTTTTCAAGGTCACCGAGGACGAAAGGCCCGTAGCGGGTGCGGATCAGGCGCGATACTTCCAGACCGAAATGCTCCAGCACACGGCGGACTTCGCGGTTCTTGCCTTCGGTCAGGGTCATTTCGATCCACTGGTTGCGTCCGGTGCGGCGCTCGAGATTGGCGGTGATCGGACCATAATGCATGCCCTCGATGGTGATGCCGCGATAGAGTTCTTCCAGCTGGTTCTGGCTGATGTCACCGAATGTACGGGCGCGGTAGGAGCGTTCGATGC
>JBALUX010000170.1:0-5629 GCA_036963725.1 Parasphingorhabdus sp.
TGATATTGAACGAAAGGGGCGTCTGCCGGTACCACTCTGGGTACTAGCGAGACGCCCTCTTTAGCTATCTGGCCGGTAAGCTCAAATAGCCTTTCTAATGCATTTTCCAATGCAGAATAAGCTTGGCTTACTCAGCAACTGCTTCGGTGGTTGCAGCTTCTGCATCGTCAGCAGCTTCAACAGCAACGTCTTCAGCCGCACATGTTGCTTCTTCAGCAGCACATGTTGCGTCTTCAGCAGCACATGTTGCTTCTTCAGCAGCACATTCAGCTACAACAGCAGCGTCGTCAGCCTGTTCTGCACATGCAGAAAGAGCCGGAACAGCAAGAGCAAGGCCGCCAGCTACAGCGAGCATTTTGCGGAAGTTGGTTTCGGTAGTCATTTAACATATCCCCTTTGGATGAACTAGACTTGCCCCTTTATCTGGAAAGATACGGGCATGGCAAGCCTATTTCGTAAATATTGCATTAATCCGGCAGATCGTGAGGGATTTAACCATTTGCGCGACATTCCGTCCGGATATTTGCCGGTCTCGCCCGATCTCGTCTGCTTCTAACTTTCTACCCCGCGAATCTTGCCCCATTGTCTGGCCACTGTATATCCGAGATAACCAGTACCAAAGAGCGCATAGAGCGGCTCGGGTATTCCAGCGAGATAGATGTTCATGCCGGTGGCGATGTCGCGCGCCGCCTCTGGGCGAAAGGCTGCGAGCAGCCCCATCGGGATAGACCAGAGCAACAGCAAATACATGACATAGAGAAAACTGGGCCGGGCCCGACTCGTCCAGGGATCGATCGATTGCGCCTCCGCCAATATGGCCGACATCTGGATGCGCGCTTCTTCCAGCTCCTGACTGCCTTCCAGTTTTAGAAGTTCAAGCTTGGCCCGATCCTGTGCATCCTTGTCGGGAATGATTTTGTCGATGATATTGGATACAGGGCCGATAAGTGTTGAGAGAATGGACATTGTCGAGGTTTCCTTTTGGGTTGTCAGATTTCAAAGTTCGTCAAAGTTCCGGCCAAGAACGGGTTTTTTGCAGAGGTGAGAAAGTTAAGAGAGAGTCTGAAGAGCCCGGTTGTTCCTGACAAAATTTACGCTGTTATAGACAAGATAGGCTTGGCAGAATTCAACCGATCCTGTTGGCCAGCCAGCCATATAGAAAGGCCTCGTTGGCTGGCCGGCTTTCGGCGAGTTTGATATAGCGGGCGCCCTGCAGGGCCTCGATTGCCTTCAGCAGCACGGTCTCACCCTGGCGTCCCCGTTTGCGGAGAAATGCGTCCAGCGCTGCCACTGTCTTCGCGCCAATCACGCGATCGACCGCTATATCTGGAAAGTCGCCCCCGTTACGGTTCAGCGCATTCAGCGCGCGTTGCAGGAAGCCGCTCGCCGTTCCGGTTCCCATGTTGATCCCGGTGTCGAAAAGTTCGGCCGCTATGTCCGGTGCATATCTTGCGATCTGGTCAAAGCCGGGGCGATGCCAATATTTGCGTTTGTAGATCACCGCCGCTTGCGCGCGGGGAAAGTGGCGCATGTCGCCTGCATAGCCATGAGCCCGCGCGACAGCCTCGGTTACACCCCATCGCGTGGGGCCGCCGCGGTCGGCGGGGTGATCGGAAAAATCGCCTTCAAGCAGGATGACCTTGTCGATCAGCCGGTCGATATCGTGAATATTGGACATGGGGGAATCTCCTTTCGGGTTGGAAAGGATGATATAACCTATTTGGTTAGTTGTAGGAAAGGGAGCGTTTGCCGATTTTTCTCGCGCTAGCATATGGGCTGAAAAGCCTGCTATTGCCAGATTTACGTAGGTTTACGGAGTTATTCGGCTTCTGCCAGAGCCTATAAAACGGCAATTGTTGAAATAATTGCAGAGGACCACAGACATGTCATTACATATTGGCGATACCGCTCCAGACTTTACCACAGACAGCACAGTCGGAACGATTAATTTCCATGAATGGGCAGGGGACAGCTGGGTGTTCTTTTTCAGCCACCCCGCAGACTTTACCCCGGTCTGCACGACCGAGATGGGCCGGACGGCGCAACTGGCAGACAAGTTCGCCGCGCGCAATACGAAGCCGCTCGGGCTGTCAACGGACACGGCTGCCGAACATCTGAAATGGATCGCCGATGTCAATGAGACGCAGCATACCCATCTCGAATTCCCGATTGTTGCCGACCCGGATCACAAGATCGCTCAACTCTACGACATGATCCATCCCGAAGAGAGTGATACGGCGGCGGTGCGTTCGGTCTTCATCATCGATCCCGAGAAGAAAATCCGGCTGACGATGACATATCCGATGAACGTCGGGCGCAATTTTGACGAGATATTGCGCGTGATCGACGCGCTGCAACTCTCGGATGCCAAGCGCATTGCGACACCGGCAGACTGGCGTCCCGGCAGTAAGGTCATCATTCCGCCGTCGATCTCCAATGACGAAGCGAAAACGCTCTTTCCGCAGGGCTGGGATGAACTGCGCCCCTATCTGCGCCTGACCGATGTTGCTTGAGGAAAATAAACATGGAAGATCCCGGTGAATCCGAAATCAGGGAGGCGGTCGGCATATTTGACAGCGAGGAGCAATTGCAGGCGGCGATTGACGATCTGCTGAGCCACGGATTTAACCGTGCGGAGATCAGCGTGCTCGCCCCCGTGGCGGCGGTCGAGGAAAAGCTCGGGCACCGCTTCAAATCGGTGGCAGAACTCGAGGATGATCCCGAAGCGATGTCGAAAGCTTATGTCCCTGTCGAAACGATCGGCGATGCAGAGGGAGCCGTGATCGGCAGCCTGCTCTATGTCGGCGCTTTTGCCGGGATTGTGCTCGTGGCGTCGGGCGGGGCACTGGCGGCGGCATTGGCGGCGCTCGCCCTGGGCGGGTCCGGCACGGCGCTTGGTGTCGTACTGGCGCAGTTTATCAAGCAGCATCATGCCGATTATATTGCTGAACAGCTGGAAAAAGGCGGATTGTTGCTCTGGGTGCGGACGTGGGATCAGAAGGATGAGGCCAAAGCTGTAGAACTGCTGTCTGCCCATTCTGCTCACGACGTTCATATTCACGCGCTTCCTGCGTAAATCATCTCTCCGACTACGCAATATTGCGTATCGCGCGGACTATCTAACTCGTCCAGACATGATGCATGACCTGGAAAACAATCCGCCTTGAACTGGCAAGAACCGCTGACCATCCCAATGGCTCGTCAGCCCATGCATATGTCTTTCGCGTCCCGTTGAACGATGAAGGCTTCATTGAACCGGAGGCGCTGAAGCAGGCTGAAAAACGGCCTGTCGTGCGCCGGTTCTGGCCGGGGGAAGCCGATCAGAGCGGCGTCGTAATCGCTTCGCCCAAGGGATGGGTATTCTCCTACAAAGTTGGCGATGACGATGATGAAAGCATTTTCCGGCTGAAGGATCATCCGCTGAAAGTCGGCGAATATCTGACGATCACCGAAACCGATGGCAGCGAGTTGCCGTTTCGCGTCATCAGCTGTCACGAATAGACGGAAAAATCCGATCGTAAGGGGGAAATAATATGCTGACGAAATTGAAATTGACCGGATTTATATCAGCCGCTGCGCTGGCCCTGACGCTTGCGAGCAGTCCCGCCGCAGCGGAATGTGTGATCGGCTCTGCGCCACTGTTTGACCCGTTCGCGCCTTATAAAGAGCCGGGGGCGATCATCCACAAGGAAAGCGGCTTCATATTCCCGGCAGACATCGCCGGCTTCCGTCGCCAATGTGAAATGACAACCGATTTCTCCGGCAATAATTTCGAGATTGGCTATCTGCGCGATTTTGAAGATCATGAAATCGAAATTAAAATCGCGATCATCCATCTCGAGGAGCTGAACGCTGAAGATCATTACAAGATCGTCAAACCCGACCTGCTTGCCCAGTATTCGAGTGCGGCAGTCGTTTCGGAGGGTGAATATTTCCTCTCGGGTCGCCCTGAAATTGACGGATATCAAGGCATTTTTGACGGCGACAAGGATTCCGTGCCCTGGCATTTCAGCGTCACCGCACTGGACTATGGCTATTGGGACGCGCGATTGACGGCTTCCTATCCACAGGAAATTGACACAGCAGCGCAAGAGGCGATCATGGAATTGATCACGGCGTTCCAGTGGCAGACCCCCGATGCGGTAGAGACTGAAGAAGCGGCGCCATGACACGCATTGCGGTAATCGATGGCCATCCCGATCCAAGCCCCAGCCGTTTCGGTCACGCTATCGTTTCCGCTTATGCCGACGCCGCCATCGCTGCCGGTCATGATGTGCGGGTGATCCGTCTGGCTGGCCAGAATATCCCGATCCTCGAAAGCCGCAAGCAATGGCTTGAAGAGGACGTGCCCGAAGCCGTCAGGCCGGGGCAGGATGCGATCAAATGGGCCGAGCATATTGTCTTCTATTATCCGCTCTGGATGGGCGATATGCCGGCGATGCTCAAGGCGTTTATCGAGCAGGCCTTCCGTCCCAATTTCGCCCTCGACTATGGTGAGGAGGGCAGCAAGCAAATGCCTAGGAAGCTGCTGCGCGGCCGTTCGGCGCGGCTGATTGTCAGCATGGGCATGCCGGCGCTTTTCTATCGCGCCTATTTCGCCTCGCACAGCGTCCGCAGTTTCGAGCGCAATATTTTGAAGCTGACCGGTATCGCTCCGGTCACTACATCCCTGATCGGCAATGTAGACAGCAGCGACAAGCATCGCACCCGCTGGCTGAGGAGAATCGCGGCTCATGGTGCGGCCGGCAACTGATCAAAAGCCTTCTATCCGTATAAACCCTTATACAGACCCCATCTGGGTGCGGCTACGCTCCGTCCAATAACATTTCTTCAAAGCGAATGATTTGGAAACAGGAGACAGTTTATGAAATCCGTGCTGCTATATATTGCCGATGATGCAGGCCTCGAGGCCCGGCTTCAGGCGGCGCTTGATCTGACCCGTTCGCTGGGTGGCCATCTTCACTGCCTGCGCGCGAATCCCTATAATTCGCAGGTTGCTTTTGATGGAATCACCGGAATGTCGGTGATGTACGATGTTACCGAAATGGCGCGCGAGCAGGACAGGAAGCTTCGCGACGAGATCGAAAAGCGGCTGGCCGGCGAAGATGTTTCCTGGGATTATCGTGAAGAAAATATCGATCCCGCGCGCGGCCTGTCAAAAAATTCGGCGCTGGTTGATATCATTGTCCTGAGTTCGGCTGGTGGCGACAAAGAAAATGCGCTGCCGCTCGGGATATTGGGCGACGTATTGCTCAACGCGACCGCTCCGGTCGTGGTCCAGCCCGACAATGTGAAGAAATTTGATGCCTGTGGTCCTGCGCTGGTTGCCTGGAACGGCAGCTTCGAAGCCGGTAATGCGCTGCGCGCTGCGGTGCCTTTGCTGAAAATGGCCAGCGACGTCCATATCCTGACGGTCGAGGAAGACAAGGATCACGATCTGCCTCAGCTCGCTGCATCGGAATATCTCGCCTATCATGGCATCAAATCCGAAATTCACGCGCCGTCGGCGGGCAAGGAGCCCGTCGATGTCAGGCTTGTGTCGGAAGCGAAAAATGTGAAGGCGGAATATATCGTCATGGGTGCCTATGGGCACAGCCGGGCAAGAGAATTCCTGTTTGGCGGCGTGACG
>JBALUX010000171.1:0-5538 GCA_036963725.1 Parasphingorhabdus sp.
AGGACGCTTTTGTTGATGGGGCCGAATTAGGATCGACGGGTGTTCAAAAACGTTATTTTTGCCCGGCCTGAGTATGCCGTGATTGCTCAAAACCTATAAGTGCAAATGATAATGAAGCACTCGCTATCGCTGCCTAACCCATTGACCTCACGGTCATAAGTTAGAAAGCTACGCGCGGTTGAACCCACCGGGCAACAGAAGGGAATTCAGCGGTTTGGAAGGCACCGGGCAACAGAAGCCTTCCACTTCATTCAAAATGACAGATAAAATCGCCGGGATCCAGACGTGATCCGGTGATGGGATCAATGTGCCGCTACGGACCGGTTTCAATATTCGGAGCTGTAAATCCGGTTGAGATCGATCGCCTCGATCATCTTGGCGCCGGCCATGAATACCGCGCCGGTTACCGCGAGAAACAGCATTTTTCCGCCCCAGCCGGGATATTCGACCAGATAATGCTGACCACGCTGAACAGCGCCAGTGGCGAGGGCATAGGTGATGAGGAAAGCTTCGAACTTGGTCTTTATCACGAATAGCCGTCTGAATTTTTTCCACATGGCCATTCCGTAGCAAACGTCGTGCCAAGCGCAGAAATCCGGCGTTTCCATCAAATAAATATGGTAAATTGTAAGTTAACCCGACAGTCGGGAGCGGTGCCTAGCCCTGCAATTCCCCGAAACCACAGGCGTCGAGCAGGCTGTTTCTGGCCTTGCAGATGGCCTTGGCCAGTCCAGGGTGGGACAATTGGTCAGGATGGATCGCTTCCGGCCAATATTCCGTCACTACCCTGGCAATCGCGTCCAGTTTCTCAGCGGTCGCCAGAAAGCGCTGATCGACTGTGGCGGGATCCGCAACCACTCGCAATCGCAGACACGCCGGGCCACCGCCATTGGCCATGGACTGCCGGACATCGACCGGGCAGAGCCGGCGTATTGGCCCGTTTCCAGCCACCAGATCGGTGAGATAGCGCCAGACGGATTCATTTTCGCGCGCCTCGCTGGGCAGGATCAGCGCCATGCCGCCTTCGTCGGGTAGGGTCACCAGCTGCGCGTTGAACAGATAGGATTTGATCGCATCTGCCAGACTGACCTTGTCAGCTGGCACAATGACAATCTCCGCGTCCGGCATCTGGTTCCGGATCGCGCCATAGAGCGCCTCAGGCTGTTCGAAGGCCTGTTCGTGCGTGAATAGCACCCGTTCATTGGCCACGGCGACGACATCATTGTGGAACGCGCCCGCAGCGATGGCGACTTCCGCCTGCTGTGCGAAAATCGCACGCTCCTGGTTCAGTCCATGTATCCGCGCCACTGCCTTGCTAGCCTCGACATGCTGGCGGGCAGGAAACGGACCACCGCTCTTGCCATAGACAAAAATCTCGATACCGGCCGCATCATGGGTGGAACATAGCCGCATATGATTGGCGGCGCCTTCATCGCCAAATGGTGATGGCACGGGCGCGTGAACCGAGAAACATTCTTCGTTGGCAAAGGCCAGTTCAAGCTGCGCCAGCGTGCCCGGCCATTCATGGCTGCGGTGCGGCATGGTTTGCAGATTGGCGACGGTGAGATGGCATTTGCCGTCCGGAGCATCCGGTGCAGGCGAAACGGTCGCGGCATTGGCCGCCCACATCGAGGAGGCGGAGAAGGCCGCGGCCCGCAAATGCGGCTCAGCGTCGGCTACCGTTGTCCCGAGTGCCTCCAGCCAACCCTCATTCGGGCGGTCTAGCGGCATGAAAAAGCCTTGCGCCAGTCCCAGATCCAGATTGTGCCGCATCTTGGCAATGCCCTGCAGCGCCGCTTCCCGCGGATAGGCGGTCGCACCGGCATTGGTCGAGGAGGCAATATTGCCGAGGCTCAGTCCGGCATAATTGTGACTGGGACCGATAATGCCATCGAAATTAATCTCAACCAGCGCGCTCATCGCGGGATATACCGGATTTCATCACCGACCGAGAGGCCGATATTGGTCGCCGCCTGTTCGTCTATCATTACGCCATCGTCGGTCTTGCTCAGCATGGCGTAGGTCGCCTGAAAGTCGCTCAGATTGCCGTGCGAAATGATCACTTTCGTTTCGCCTTCTTCGAGAGCGCTGATCTTTGCCGATTTTGCGTTGCGGATGCTGGTCACGTCATCAGTCTTCGCGATCATGGTCGGGCCGCCGTCGAAAATATCGACATAGCCGTCGTAGGAGAAATTCTCGTTTTCCAGCATCCGCATGGCGGCACGGCCATTGGGATGCGGGATGCCAATAGCGGCGCGCGCGGTTTCGCTGAGCATCGCGGTGTAGATCGGATGTTTGGGCATCAGATCGGCGATGAACTGGTTGCCGTGGATGGCGTTGAAATAATCGGCCTCCTGAAAACTCATGCCGAAGAAACGACCGGCGAGCCCGTCCCAGAAGGGCGATCCGCCCGCTTCGTCGATGATCCCGCGCAATTCTGCAAAAATCTTGTCGCCGAAGCGTTCGCGATGTTCCTTGATGAACAGATAGCGACTGCGGGCCAGCAACATGCCAAGGCCACCCGCGCGTTCGCCGGGGTGGAGGAACAGACCGCCTACTTCGCTGGCCCCTTCGAGATCGGTGACAAGGCCCAGCATCTGGGCGCTGAACGTACGATTCAGTTCCTTGCTGGTTTGCGACAAGGTGCTCAGGCGATAGGAATAGAAAGGCCAGGTCTGGCCCACTTTGGTAAACAATTGCGAGGTGCCGCGGACCGCTCCGGTTTCGACATTTTCCAGCACCATGACGAACAGGTCATCACCATGCGAACTGCTGTCACTCTGATAGGCGCGCTCCGACCGCTCCAGCTTCTGGGTTAGCGAGTCCCGGTCTGCCGGCAGGTTGGTAAAGCCGCCGCCGGTGAGTTTCGCCATTTCGTAGAGATGCTGCAGATCATCGACCCGCGCTGCGCGTATCCGGAAACTCATAATCCTCCTTTTTCGGCGATCCGCATGATCGTCAGCGCCGATAATTGTGTCCGTTCGACCAGACTGTCCGTAATCAGAAATTCGTCGGCGCTGTGAATCGCCCCGCCGCGCACGCCCATCGTATCCACTACCGGGATCCCGCAAGCCGCGATATTATTGCCATCGCATACGCCGCCGGTGCCGCGCCAGTTGATATCAAGACCGAGCTCTGCGCCGCATTGCTTCACCAGGCCAAAGAGTTTTTGTGCCTGTGGATCGATCAGTTTGGGCGGTCGGCCGAAGCTGCCGTGGCAATGAACATCGAGGTCGTGCAGCTTCGCAATATCGATGACCATCTGATCCAGCGCGCGTTGCGCCAAGGCTTGGTCTTCCAGCGTTTTGGGTCGGAAATTGACGCGCAATATCGCATGATCCGGCACGCTATTATTCGGGCCGCCCCCGT
The DNA here is from genome assembly GCA_036963725.1 of Parasphingorhabdus sp. Classification (GTDB taxonomy): domain Bacteria; phylum Pseudomonadota; class Alphaproteobacteria; order Sphingomonadales; family Sphingomonadaceae; genus Parasphingorhabdus. Next base: position 3,370 of record JBALUX010000171.1, read on the forward strand.
CGATTTTGGCCGGATTGACGCTCAGGCCTTCGCGATGGAGCGCTTTCAGTCGTAAAGCCATGTCCGCCGCCGCGATCAGCGCGTTGCGCCCTTCATCGGGGTTTCTCCCCGCGTGCGCGCTTTTGCCGGTAAAGATGATCGAGAAATTGCCGCTCCCGCCGCGCTCTCCGGCCAAAGTGCCATCGGGCAGGGCGGGTTCATAGGTCAGGGCAGCGGTCTTGCTCTTGGCCAGTCGCTTGATCAGCGCTGCCGAAGATCCGGAACCGACTTCTTCGTCGCTATTGATCATCACGTCATAGCCGATCCGGCCGGCATATTCGCTCTGCTCGAGTAATTGCAGGGCGCCGAGCATGACCGACAAGCCGCCCTTCATGTCGGCAAGGCCCGGGCCGTTCAAAATGCCGCTTTCGAGTTCGACGATCTGCTGGAACGGGTGATCCGCCGCAAAGACCGTGTCCATATGGCCGGTCAGCAGGATGCGAACGGGCGCTTCGGGGCGAACGGAAGTGACCAGGTGCTGGCCGCGTTCTATCAGATCAACCGAGCCGTCGGCGCGCACCGCCTCGACCGGTTGGGGATCGATCAGGCTGGTCTCTCCGGGCAAAACCGAAAAGGCATCGGCCAGCATTGCGGCAACCGTTGCCAGGCCATCGAGATTGGTAGTGCCGCTGTTGATTTTTGCCCATTCAAGCGTGCGCGGCAGAAGTGGCAGGCTGACGGCGCTTTCCAGCATCTCTTGTTCGGGGAAGGAATCTGCTTTCATTTGAAACCGATAGCATTTCGAGCCATTAATCGTAACCCGTTTCTCTTCGACTTCCTGAATAGCGGGCCATCAGCTTTGCGCTTCCTCGACAAGCGTCTGGAAGCCGGTGCGTATTTCTGCCCAGACCACCAGTTCGTCCGCGCTCGTTTCCGGCACCGTGTCCGAAATGATCGTGATAGCGGCGTCGATTAATCCCGCGAACCATTCTGTTGAAACGTTCAAGGCATGTTTGTGATGCGGAACGGTGCTGCCGAACATGATCCGGATTTCCTCCGGTCTGTCATACCAGTTCATCAGGCAGTAGATCACGCTCTCAACCATTTCTGCTTCAAGCTTGACGCTGTTGCCGAGGCCATGTTCCTGAAAAGATATTTTTGCTCCGGGATGGCTGGCATAATATTTGGCGATAACGGGCTCCGTCACATCACCCAAAATGGTTGCGGCCCGTTCAAGACTGGCTTCCAGAAGTTCGTTTTTTTGTTTCCTTTGCATATGCCCCGATACCTGAACCTATAAGATTGCGCCCGCAATGACTCAATTCTGCCATTTACAAAACGGATGCACAACGTCATATCCCGCCGTAATTCCTCCCCGGACTATCTGCAAATCGGCACTGATACCCGCTTTCAGCATCGAAAAGTGCCTTATCATTGAAGAGGAAATCCCATGTCCAATTATGTCAGCCAGAATGGTATCCAGATCGCGCAGGAGCTGTTTGATTTCGTCAATGACCGGGCCTTGCCGGGAACCGGCGTGGATAGTGCGAAATTCTGGGCCGGATTTGCGGATCTGCTAGGCAAGTTCGCTCCCCTTAATGCCGAGCTGCTGGCGAAGAGGGAAGATATCCAGGCGCAGATCGATGCCTGGCATATCGACCACAAGGGTCAGCCGATTGATCAGGCCGAATATCAGGCATTTCTGAAGAGCATCGGTTATCTGGTTGAAGAACCAGCGGCTTTTTCGATAACGACCGAAAATGTCGATCCCGAGATCGCAACCATGGCCGGGCCGCAACTGGTGGTGCCCTCGCTCAACGACCGCTTCGTTCTGAACGCCGCCAACGCGCGCTGGGGCAGCCTTTATGATGCTTTCTACGGCACTGATGCGCTGGACGCGCCACCGGCCAAACCCGGTGGCTATGATCCCGAGCGCGGTGCTGCCGTTATCAAGGCGGCAAAAGCCTTTCTCGACGAAGCCTTTCCTCTGTCGAATGGATCATGGACCGATTATACGGGCAGTGATCCCGCCTTGGCGGATCCGTCACAGCTGGTTGGTCGCAACGGCCAGTCGCTGCTGCTCAAGCATAACGGGCTGCACGCCGAAATCGTCATCGACCCGGCGCACCCGATCGGCAAGGATGATCCGGCCCATATAGCCGACGTTCTGATGGAAGCGGCGCTGACCAC
>JBALUX010000172.1:0-5520 GCA_036963725.1 Parasphingorhabdus sp.
CAAGGGAAGCTGTCTTTGCGGATCGGTCACCTATGAAGCGGATTGTGACCCTGGGCTGATCCTGCACTGTCACTGCCAGACTTGCCGGAAAGCCCATAGCGCCGCTTTTTCCAGCGTCATGCCGATCGCGCATGGCGCTTTTAGATGGACCAGCGGTGAAGAGGTTCGAAACAGCTTCGAATCATCACCGGGGAAGAACCGCTATTTCTGCACGCGCTGTGGATCGCAGCTGATCGCCGAGCGGCGGGACGCGAATATGGTGCTTTTGAGAATGGGCTGTGTCGATACGGAAATCACGCAAAGGCCCGATGCCCATATCTGGCGGTCGGATGGCGCGCCATGGTATGATCCGGACGATGACATCCGCCAATTGGCGGAAGGCTATGTGAAGGCTTAGCATTGTAATGCGAATTTCCGCCGCCAAAGAGTCCGATATCGACGATGTGATTGCGCTGTGGAGAGCATGTGATCTCACGCGCCCGTGGAATGATCCGGCGGCGGATTATCGTCTGGCTTTGGCGAACGAGACATCGGCGATATTGCTAGCGCATATAGAAGGTCAGTTAGTGGCGAGCGTCATGACCGGCTTCGATGGCCATCGCGGCTGGGTCTATTATCTCGCGGTTGCGCCGGACGCACGAAAGCAGGGTCTTGGCAGAAAAATGATGGAAGCCGCCGAGGCCTGGCTGCGCGAACGCGATGCGCCGAAAATCCAGTTGATGGTGCGCGACGACAATGAAGCGGCCATCGAATTTTACAAGGCACTGGGATATGAGCTACAACCGGTGGTGACGATTGGCAAAAGACTGGATCCGGGAAACAGCTGAGCGATGGATAAACTGGCCGATGATATATGGGTTGCCGAAGGCGATATTGTCGATTTTCACGGTTTTCCTTATCCGACGCGCTGCGTCATCGTCCGGCTCGGCAGCGGCGACCTGTGGTGCTGGTCGCCGATCGTGCTGACGCCAGAGCTGAAGACGGAAATCGAGCAGATTGGCAGGCCCCAACATCTGGTCAGCCCCAATAAAATTCACCATCTCTATCTGCAGGACTGGAAAGATGCCTGGCCGGACGCGAAGCTATGGGGACCGGCATCGACGATCAGGAAATGTTCCGATCTGGTTTTTGAGGCACCGCTGGAGAATGTTCCACCCGCCGCATGGGAAAAGGCGATCGACCAGATCTGGTTCAACGGTTCGCCGGTGATGGACGAGATCGTCTTTTTCCATCGGCCATCGGAAACCGTCATTCTGGCAGACCTGTCTGAAAATTTCAGCGAGACGTTCATTCGCCAGCACTGGAAGGGCTGGAAGCGCTGGATCGCGAAGCCATGGGGTATTGTCGAGGGCAAAGGCTATGCGCCGCTCGAATGGCGGATGTCCTTTTTCAGGCGCAAGGCGACGCGGACCGCGCGGGATCGGCTGCTGGCCTGGAATCCCGGCCAGGTTGTAATGGCGCATGGCGAGATGCAGCGTAGCGACGGACGGACCTTTCTAAAACAGGCGTTCGCCTGGCTCGATTGAAGGAGGACTGCGCGAAAATTTGCAGCTTTGCTGTGCGGCAAAACGGGATGTCGCCCAATAATTTGTCGCCCGCCAGCCGTGCCCTTTTCTGTTTTCGGCAATATCCATGGCCAGCGCCTGAACAATTGCCACTTGCGCGAAACGCAATTCTGACTAAGTCCCATCGACGAACACTTTGACTGATCAATAATCGTCTGATGTGTTGAAAAAACAGGACCAAGCCTATGAGTAATGAAACCAAAATGTACGGCATTTCCAATTGCGACACCGTCAAGAAGGCGCGCAACTGGATGGAACGCAACGGCATCAACTATGTTTTTCACGATTATAAAAAGTCCGGTATCACCCGGGACAAGCTGGAAATGTGGGTGATGCAGGTTGGCTGGGAAGCGCTGGTCAACAAGCGCGGCACCACCTTCCGCAAGCTGCCCGACATGGTGAAGGAAAATATCGGCGACGATACCGCGGTGATGGTGATGGCGGAAAACCCCAGCATGATCAAACGGCCGGTGCTGGAACATGGCGACGAGCTGGTCGTCGGTTTCAAGGCATCGGATTATGAAGCTGCGGGCCTGACGGCGCGCAACAGCTAGGCCGCCGGTTGGCTGAAATTGCCATGTTGCGCGAAATCCTCGGCAATCCAGCCGCCCTTATGGCCGTATAGCCAGTAGCGATTATCCATTTTACCCTGATCGTCGAATGCCTTTGCTGGCTTCGGAAATATTAGGGATGGCGCTGATAAACTTTGTTGGCCCCGCCCGGTTGAGATATAAGGTGACAGGATCATGGTTCAGGCTAAATGGAATGGTGCGGTGATAGCGGACAGCGACGATATAGTGATGGTCGAGGGCAATCATTATTTCCCGCGCGATTCCGTCTGGTCGAAATATCTGATGTATAGCGACAAGACCAGCCACTGCCCGTGGAAAGGCGACGCGTCCTATCATAGCCTGATCGTCGAGGGCGAGATCAACGAGGACGCAGCCTGGTTCTATCCCGCGCCCAAGGAAGCCGCCGCCGAAATAGAGGGGCGGATCGCCTTCTGGAACGGCGTCGAGGTCGGCTAGCGATGCGCGTCCGGCCTGTTCTTTTGATGCTGTTCGCGCTGGCGCTGACCGGATGCGGAGCAGGGACGGAGCAAGCGGGAGACGCGAGCATGAAGATAGCGACATTGACCGGAGAGCCACCGATTATCATCGCCCATCGCGGTGCCAGCGGGGAACGGCCGGAACATACGCTGGCTGCCTATCAGCTGGCGATCGAACAGGGCGCGGACTTCATCGAGCCCGATCTGGTGCTGACCAGCGACGGCATATTGGTGGCCCGGCATGAAAATGACATCAGCGACACCACCGATGTCGCTGGTAGACCGGAGTTTGCCGGTCGCAAGACGGCCAAGACGATCGACGGCACCAGCCGTGAAGGCTGGTTCACCGAAGATTTCACCCTCGCCGAACTGAAGACATTGCGCGCGAAGGAGCGGCTGCCCGATTTGCGGGCGGCGAATATGCAATATGATGGCCGCTTCGAGATACCGACTTTCGAGGCAATACTGCAATTGCTCGAAGCGCATGCAGACAAAAGTGGCAAACGGATTGGCGTCTATCCGGAAACCAAGCATCCTAGCTACTTCAACGCTCTGGGACTGGGCCATGACGAACCAATGCTCAAATTGCTCAAACAATATGGCTATGATGGCAAGGATGATCCGGTGTTCATCCAGTCGTTCGAGGTCGGCAATCTGAAGGCTCTGGCCGGAAAAACCGGTGTCCGGCTGGTGCAGTTGGTGGCGAGCGAAGGCGGGCCGCCGGACATGGCCGGACAGGCCTACGCGTCCATGATCACGGCGGCGGGCTTGCAGGATATTGCTGCCTATGCCGACGGGATCGGGCCGTCGAAAGATCTGGTGATCGGCCGCAATGCCATTGGCCAACTGGGCGAGCCGACCGGGCTGGTCGAGGCTGCGCACAAGGCCGGTCTGATGGTTCATCCATGGACCTTCCGCCGCGAAAATTACTTTCTGCCGACCGATTTCAAGAGCGGTATCGATCCGCGCGAGCCGGGCGACCTGCAAGGCGAAATCCGTGCCTTCCTCGCGACGGGCATCGACGGTTTGTTCAGCGACAATCCGGCTCAGGCGGTATCTGCGGCGGAATAATGGCGGCGGGTGGTGACTGCGTATATCAATATGGAAACGACCATCAGCACGGCGCCCAGAATGAAGGGTGCGCCGGGGAAATAGAGCCCTTCATTGTCGGCATAAGCCCCGAATACGCCGGTCATCACCACCGGTCCAATGATCGAGGTCAGGCTGATCGTGCTGGCAATCGATCCCTGCAATTCGCCCTGGGCATCCTCGCTGATCCGGCTGCTCATCATCTGTTGCATCGCCGGAAAGGCGAAACCGCTGGCCGCGCCAACGATGATGCCGAGGAACACGAACCAGTCATTGGGTGCGAAGGCGAAGATCAGATAGGCGGGGATCCCGAACAGCAAGCCGAACTGGCCGGCGCGTCGCTCGCCCAGCTTTCGGATCAGTGGCCCGGTCAATATGCCCTGGACCAGCGCCAGCAATATGCCGAACAGGGCGACGCTCAGTCCGATCTTCAAGATGCTCCAGTCAAACCGTTCGATCAGCCAGTAAGCCCAGATCGCAATTTGCGCCTGAGCCGCCAGCTGGAGTACGAATATTGTCGACAGAAAACCGAGTACGAGCGGCGTTTTGCTCATCTGGATGATGCTACCCATCGGATTGGCCCGGGTGATCGAAAATGGCCGGCGCTTCTGCTTCGGTAGCGTTTCCTTCAGAATTACAATGCCGACGCCGGTCCCGACCAGCGCCAGAATCGAGGCGGCGATAAACGGCAGCCGGTCGCCATATTCGCCCAGCACGCCGCCGATGCCGGGGCCGAGGACAAAGCCTATCGCGCCGGCACCGCCCAATATGCCGAAATATTTGCCGCGCTCGGCAGGCGATGTCACATCGGCGACGCAGCTATTGGCCGCGGCCCAGCTTGCGCCCATGATCCCGAACAATATCCGGCCGATGAACAGCCAGATCAATGTCGGGGCCCACGCCATGATTGCATAGTCGAGCCCGAGCAGGAACAGCGTGACCAGCAATACCGGCCGGCGCCCGAACCTATCGCTCAGGCCGCCAATGATCGGGGCGAACAGAAATTGCATCATCGCATAAGCGAATAGCAGCCAGCCGCCGATTTCGGCGGCGCGATCGATGGTTGTGCCGGTGATCCCCTCGATCAGCGAGGGCATGACGGGCAGGATCAGGCCGATGCCCATCATGTCGATGAACACGATGAAGGCGACGAACAGCAAAATGGACTCTGGCTTGCGGGCCACAGGCATGAATATTTCCAGTGAATGGAGATCGGATTTTGGTGAGTCGCGAGAGGGAAGAAGTGTGCCGCAATAATATTTGCAAGGCAATGGGCAATCGCGGTAACAGTATACTGGCCTTATCCGGCAAGGGAGGCTAAACATATTCCATGTCCACAACCTTCAAACTCGATACATCCACCAGTCGCGCCAATCCCCGGCCACAGCCGATGCGGCGCCTGTCGGTTCCGAAAATCCAGGGCCGCAAGGTCGATGGGGTAACGGACGAGCCGGTGGTCATGCTGACCGCCTATACCGCGCGCACGGCGCAATTGCTCGACGCGCATTGCGATATGCTGCTGGTCGGCGATTCGCTGGCGCAGGTGATCTACGGGCTCGATTCGACGATTCCGGTGACGCTCGACATGATGTGCAACCATGGCGCTGCGGTGGTCCGCGGCAGCTATCATAGCGTGGTCGTCGTCGACATGCCGTTTGGTTCCTATGAAGCGTCGCCGGAAAAAGCCTATGAAAGCGCCGCCCATATCCTGAAGGAAACCGGGGCAGCGGCGGTCAAGCTCGAGGGTGGTGAAGTAATGGCCGAAACCGTCGCATTCCTGGTCCAGCGCGGCATTCCGGTGGTTGGCCACGTTGGTCT
>JBALUX010000173.1:0-5506 GCA_036963725.1 Parasphingorhabdus sp.
ACAAACGCCTTGATCGCGGCGGCATTGGCGCTCGGCTTCTTGAACCAGAAACCGATCAGCAGATAGGATGCAAGGCCGACGCCTTCCCAACCGAAGAACATCTGGACCAGATTATTGGCGGTCACCAGCATCAGCATGGCGAAGGTGAAGAGCGACAGATAGGCGAAGAAGCGCGGCTGGTCCGGATCTTCGTCCATATAGCCCCAGCTATACAGATGCACGAGCGCGGACACGGTGGTTACGACAACCAGCATCACGGCAGTCAGCGCATCGACGCGCAAGGCCCAGTCAAAGGTCAGGTCACCCGATACGATCCATGTCAGCACTGGAACGACTTCGGCGCTGCTGGCTCCGCTCAGAAAGCCGATGAATACCGGCCAACTCAGCGCACAAGACGCGAACAATGCACCCGTTGTGACGATTTTGGCCGGCACATTGCCGATGATACGGTTGCCGAAACCGGCAACAATCGCTGCCAGCAGGGGCAGGAATACTATGAGAGTGATATTGTTCACGCTTGCCCCCGGAGCCGTTCGTGCTGAGCTTGTCGAAATATGGACGGCGTGCGCGAAACCTGCCGTTGACCTTCGGTCGTCTCCGGCTCGACAGGCTCAGGGCGAACGGTATTGTTAGACGAACTCATGTTCACCCCTTCATCCGGTTGACATCATCGACGGCAATGGTGCCGCGCTGACGGAAATAAATCACGAGTATGGCCAGCCCGATGGCGGCCTCGCCTGCGGCCACGGTCAGGATGAACATGGCGAACACCTGCCCGGTCATGTCGCCGAGAAAGGCGCTGAACGCGACAAAATTGAGATTCACCGCGAGCAGGATCAGTTCGATCGCCATCAGGATGATGATGATATTCTTGCGATTCAAAAATATGCCGAGCATGCCCATCACGAACAGGATCGAGCTGACGACGAGATAATGTTCAATGCCGATCATGACATATCCCCGGTTGCTGAATATCTGGCGGACGGAGCCGATAGATTCTGAATCACAATTCCACTCCCTTGCCGACTTCGGGCTGTGTGTTGCGGGTCGCGTCTTCGGGACGCCGGGCGACCTGGTCGGCGATATTCTGTTTGCGGACGCCGCCGCGGGTGCGATGGGTCAGCACGATTGCGCCGACCATGGCGACCAGCAGGACCATGCCCGCAGCCTCAAACAGGAAAACATATTTGGTATAGAGCAACGCGCCCAGCTGTTCGATGTTCGACGGCGCGCCTTCCGGCAGGCCGACCACAGCGGTGGCCTCGCCCATGCCTGCAGATTGCCAGGTACCGACGCCGAAGATGATCTCCACCACCAACACCAGCGCCAGCAACAGGCCGAGCGGCAGGTTCTTCATAAAACCGGCCCGCAGTTCGGCGAAATCAATATCGAGCATCATCACGACAAACAGGAACAATACCGCGACCGCGCCGACATAGACGATGACCAGCAGCGCCGCGATAAACTCCGCGCCAACCAGCAACATCAGACCCGCCGCGTTGAAAAAGGCGAGGATCAGCCACAAGACGCTGTGCACCGGATTGCGCGAGAAAATGCACATGGCCCCGCTGGCAAGCACGATGGATGCGAATAGATAGAAAGCGAATATTTGCATTATGCACATCCTCCCTGAAGCGAAGCTTTGGGGAGGTGGCGCGCCGAAGCCTTGGCGAAGGCGTGACGGAGGGGCCGCGAACGAAGCGAGCGCTGCGCACTCGCCCCCTCCACCAACCTGCGGTAGGTCCCCCTCCCCATGCTACGCATCGGGAGGAAATATACAGCGCAATTTTGCAAAAATGCCCCCATCTCAATCATCACAGCGCCCATTACCGATAAGGCGCATCGGCGGCAAGGTTTGCCGCGATTGCCCGCTCCCATTTGTCGCCATTTTCTAGCAGCTTCGATTTGTCGTAAATCAGCTCTTCGCGCGTTTCCGTCGCATATTCAAAATTCGGTCCTTCGACGACCGCATCAACCGGGCAGGCCTCCTGGCAGAAACCGCAGTAAATGCATTTGGTCATATCGATGTCATAGCGTGTGGTGCGGCGCGAACCATCTTCGCGTGGTTCGGCCTCGATCGTGATCGCCTGCGCCGGACACACCGCTTCGCACAGCTTGCAGGCAATGCAGCGTTCCTCGCCATTGGGATAGCGGCGCAACGCATGCTCGCCCCGGAACCGCGGTGAAATCGGGTTCTTTTCATAGGGATAGTTGATCGTTTTCTTCTTCTTGAAGAAATATTTCAGCGTCAGCGCATGCGCCCCGATAAATTCGAACAGGGTGAAGGCCTTGATGGTTTGTGTGATGGTCATGAGTTCGCCGCTTCCATTGAAGATACTTTGCAAGGGCCAGCCATAACTAGATCACCGGCATCTTGGTCGTCCGCTTTAAAACCCATGATCACTGAAGGATAGGATTTGGAACCAATTTTCGTCGATTGATTGAATGGGAACTGCAAAATTAGATTTTCTGAATATACGCGTAATCGCCCGCTATGCGCCGATGGTTTCTGCTGTTCAGTGAATCCAGCGAGAACGTCGCTGTCTGCCGCAACTTCTAACCTAAATGGTTGCGACCCTACCGCGCCCTCACTAAAATTGGCGGTAGCCTTCAAGTTTCCAGTCCAGTCAGATGAAACTTTCGCTAGGCGGCAATCAAAAGTCACCGAAAATGGCTTACCCCACTCAGCACCATCAAGCCAAGTGGAACTGGCAGCCAGTAGAGACATCGCTAAAATCACAGCGGCCACCCGTTCTTTTCCAGCATCTCATTTGCCCCGTCATTGCGAGGAGCGCCAGCGACGTGGCAATCCAGAGCCGCGAACGGCGCACTGGATTGCTTCACTGCGCTCACAATGACGGCGATGGACTGTGCGATGATCATTATGATTCAACCTCGTTCTGACTTTTTGGTCGGCAATATCCGACTCCCGTGCCCTTTAGAGGTTTGGGCATACCTTCGGGCTGGTGCTTCGCATTCCAAATAACGATATGCTCGCCCTCAGGATTTTTCGATTCTTTCGAGAGACCAAATGACACGGCATCTGGCATGTCCGGGGTCGCCAATCGAAATTTATATTGATCCTTCACGATAGATGCTGACCAAACCCCTGGTCTTTCAGCCGGAATTTCAACCGTCTCTATCCTGATAGCGTCCTCCGTTTTGACCGCTTTCAGATTACCGCCCGGATAAATGATGCCACCCGTGTCGATCACATGAATGTTGTCGATCCCGTCATTGTTCCGTGAAAACTGGATTTCTACTGGCGATGGTGCCGAGAAACGTTGCGGATGTTGTGAAGTCATCAACATGAAATCGCACTGAAAAACATAGGCTTCACTGATCTCTTCTGCAGAAATGGGTTCTGCAAACAATAATCCAAGCAATCCAATGGCAATAATTCTCATTACCCATACCTCGTCAGCATGAGATATCCGCTCACCAGCACCACCCACAGCAGGCTCAGCGGCAGGAATATCTTCCAGCCCAGACGCATCAGCTGGTCATAGCGGTAGCGCGGAACCGTCGCCATCACCCAGCTGAAAATGAAGAAGAAGAAGAACATCTTGCCGAACAGCCAGAAGATACCCGGAATATCGAACCACGGGATCCAGTCGACATCCAGCGGCGGCAGCCAGCCACCCCAGAACAGGATGACGTTGAGCGCGCACATCAGCAGGATATTGGCATATTCGCCAAGCCAGAACAGGGCGAAGGACATCGAGCTATATTCGGTCTGATAACCGGCAACCAGCTCGCTCTCCGCTTCGGTCAGATCGAACGGGTGACGCGCGGTTTCCGCCATCGAGGCGATCAGGAACACCACCGCCATCGGGAACAGCAGCGGGTTCAGACCATAAGCGTTGATCATCCCGAAAAGATGTCCTTCTTGCGAAAGCACGATATCGGTAAGATTGAAGGTTCCGGCGAACAGCACCACCGAAATCAGGATGAAGCCGATTGAGACTTCATAAGAGATCATCTGCGCGGCGGCGCGCATGGCTGAGAAAAACGGATATTTCGAGTTACTCGCCCAACCGGCGATAACCACGCCGTACACGCCCAGCGAACTGATCGCGAGAATGTAGAGCAAGCCGATATTGATGTTGGCCAAAACCATGCCTTCGCCGAACGGGATAACCGCCCATGCGAGCAAAGCAACGGTGAAGGTGATGATCGGCGCGAGCAGGAAAAGACCCTTGTTGGCGCCAGAAGGAATGATGGTTTCCTGCAGGAATACTTTCAGGCCATCGGCGAAGCTCTGGAGCAAGCCGAAGGGACCAACCACATTGGGGCCGCGGCGCAGCGCCATCGCCGCCCAGATTTTCCGGTCGACATAGATGATCATCGCGACGGCCAGCATCAGCGGCAGCGCGATCAAGAGTATCAGTGCGAGCGTAGCGACGAACCAGCCGAGCTCGGCACCCAGGAATGTGGTCTGGAGATATTCGGTCATTTAATATTTCCTCCCTGAAGCGCAGCTTTGGGGAGGTGGCGTGCCGAAGGCGCGACGGAGGGGCAACTGGTCGAGGCTAAGGCCCCTCCACCACGCTTCGCGCGGTCCCCCTCCCCGTGCTTCGCACAAGGAGGAAAAAAGGTAGCAGTTTGCATCATTCCGCCGCCTCCATAATCTCGTCATCGGCATGCAGCAATTCCGCGGAACAGCGCTGCATCGTCGCACTCGCGCGGGCAATGCTGTTGGTAAGGTAGAAATCCTTGATCGGATGGACGCCCTGCCCCTTTGGCTTGTCGGGCAAGCCGGTTGGCGGCGACCATTCGAGCGTCACCAGACCTTCGGCCGCCAGCGCGGGATGATCCTTGGCCATTTTCGCGCGCAATTCCGCGAAACTGTCGAAAGGCAAAGTCTTGCCCATCACATCGGACAGGGCCCGCAAGATACTCCAGTCCTCGCGCGCGTCGCCCGGCGCAAAGATCGCCTTGTTCGAACGCTGAACCCGGCCTTCCAGATTGACATAAGTGCCGTTTTTCTCGGTATAGGCAGCACCCGGCAAAATGACATCCGCCGCATGGGCACCGGCATCGCCATGATGGCCGATATAGACCTTGAAGCTCTTGTCGAACTGCGAAAAGTCGGTTTCATCTGCGCCCAAAGCAAAGACCAGCTTCGGCTGCTTAGCCGCAATCGCCTTGATTCCGCCGTCATAAGCATAGCCGAGCATCAGCCCGCCGGTGCGCGAGGCACCGATATGCAGGACGTTAAAACCGTTCCAGCCATCGCGGACAAGCTTATATTTGCTTGCCAGCTTGAGCGCCGCGCCATGCGCGCCTTCGACGCTGAGCGCACCACCGCCGAGAATGATCGCCGGCTTCTCTGCAGCTTTCAGTGCATCGGCAAGCGCCTTGGGCAGTTTCGCCAGCAGGCCCATATCGTCGCCCAGCCATTCGACCGGATAGGTCTGGTCTGCTTCCGGCCCGATGCCATAAACCTTCGCACCGCGCTGACGCACAGCCTTGCGGATGCGGGTGTTGACCAGAGACGCTTCCC
>JBALUX010000174.1:0-5464 GCA_036963725.1 Parasphingorhabdus sp.
GCCTGCCTGCAACCGATAGCATAGATCGCACCCCGCGCACTTACCCGAGAGGTAATTGTTTTGATGATCGGTGCGTGTTTTAACGCGAGCATCCAGGAACAAGGAGCTGATCATGTCACCACAAGCCGCTGGCCGCTATATCCGTATAGTCGGGATTTTTTCGATTTTCGTCGCCATGTTGTTCGCCTTCTCCGGGGTGAACGACTTTACCGGTGCGAATGATATATTCTTTCACCTCGCTTCCTCCGGCGGCAATGGCGTCGCCGGGCTGGACACGCCGGAAGCGAAAATGGCGATGGCGATCGCCGGCGGCGTCTTTGCCGGCATGATGGCCATGTATGTCTTCATCACCGCGCCGGGTGTCGAGCAGGGCAGCGAACTGGTCCGCAAGGGATCGATCACCACATTTCTGGTCTGGTTCATTGTCGACAGCACCGCATCGGTGGCATCGGGCAATGCGCCGAATGTCATCCCCAATATTATTTTTCTAGTCGTTTATCTATCACCGTTGTTTGCGGTGAAACGCACGGCCTGAAGACCCGGCGAAACTCACGGTTGTTCACATCCTTGACCCAGGGTCCAAAAGGCGAGCTGCCTAGCATCGAGACCTGTATCCGGGCACTGACTTCGTTGATCTCCAGCTGCGGCTTGGCGCCGGGGTGGACGGGGAGGCGCAGCGGTCTCTTGCCGGGTGCCTTGGCGATCAGGTCGGCGATGGCGCGCGGCACATCCATCGGATCGGTTGACCCGCCGCCGTCGCGAAGCGCGCCGTCGACCAGCGCCTGATAGGCGGCCTTGCGCTCGTCATCGGCGCGTTCGAGCATCGGTGCGGTATATTGGTTGCCGTTTTCCCAGATCTTGGTTGGAAAGCCGCCGGGCTGGACGATGGTGACATCGACGCCGTGCGGAACCAGTTCATAGGCCATTTGCTCGCTCATCGATTCCACCGCGAATTTGGTCGAACTGTACAGCCCCATGCCCGGCACCATCACCCGGCCGAGTTGGGAAGAGACATTGACGACCAGACCGGATTTCTTGGCGCGCATCTTGGGCAGAACCGCGCGGGCGACCCGCTGGTAGCCCATGACATTGGTATCGAACAGAAGCTGCATGGTCTCGAGATCCTGTAACTCTACCGGAGCGCCGGTGCCGATTCCGGCATTGTTGATGACAACGTCAAACGCGCCGCCGTTAAGCCCTTCGGCTTCCGCGACCGCTTTCGTCACGGAATCATCAGACAATACGTCGAGTTCGAGAATAGTAATGTCCAGATTCTTGTCCTTGGCCATCTTGGCCAGGGTATCTCCCTCGGCGCGCGGCAGATTGCGCATGGTGGCAAAGACTTTCGCGCCCAGCTCTGCGTAGAGCACCGCGCCGAGATTGCCGAAACCGGAAGAACAGCCGGTGATCAATATCGACTTGCCGGTGAGATCAGGCTTGCCCTCGACCTTAGCAGCAGACGCCGGACCGGCGGAAAGCGCTGCCCCGGTAGCGGCGCTGGCAGCCAGCAACTGACGGCGGCTGAGGGATGGCATGTTGCTTGTCTTGGGCATCGAAGGACTCCTAAATTTCAAAATCGCTGCTACACTAGCATAAAACCCGCTTCGCAGAGAGCGGGATAATCGGGGAGAAAAAAATGCGGATTTCAAAGGCCAGCGAAGCGGTCGGCGCGATTGTCGAAGATGTCGATGTCACCAGCCTGAGCGATCAGGGATTTGCCGATATCCGTCGCGCCTTTCTCGACCATGGTACATTATTCTTCCGCGACCAGAAGCTTACCCCCGAAGACCATATCGCCTTTGCCAAGCGCTGGGGCGCGATCGACCTCAACCGCTTTTTCAAGCGCCGCGAGGGCTATCCGGAAATTGCCGAAGTGCTCAAGGAACCGGACCAGCAGCTCAATATTGGTGGCGGCTGGCACACCGACCACAGCTATGACCAAGCGCCGGCAATGGGATCGATCCTATACGCGCTGGAAATCCCGCCGAGCGGCGGCGATACGTTGTTCGCCGGCATGGCAGCGGCCTATGAAGCGCTGGATGACGGGATGAAAGACCGGATCAAAAACTTGAAAGCGCGGCACGGCAACGCCCATGTGTTCGGCGAGGAGAGCGCCTATCGCAAGGCGATCGGCGACCGCTACACCAATGCCGATCAGGCAGGGCAGACGGCGGTCCATCCGGTGGTGCTCGCCCATCCCGACACCGGAGTGAAAGGGCTCTATGTCAATCCGGGTTTCACGCTGGAGATTGTCGACATGGATCCGGCCGAGAGCCGGGCGCTTCTGCAGGAATTATACGCCCATATCATGCAGGACCGCTTCCACTATCGCCATATATGGCGCGAGGGCGATCTGGCGATGTGGGACAATCGGTCGACCTGGCATTATGCGATGAACGACTATCAGGGCCACCGGCGCTATCTGAACCGGATCACGATTGAAGGGGTTGCTCTGGCGTAGTCTGTCCTTCGGGGATCAGACCGCGAAACCGAGAGCGAGAAAAGCTACTGCTCCCAATGCCAGCGAGACAAGGGTTTTGCGGCGATAGGGCTTTCCCAATAGGCCGACGACCAGACCGCCAACAATGACCAGAAACAGGGCGATGCCGGCGATCAGCTGATAGGTTTTGAAGATCGCGGGACCATGGCCCTTGTGCAATTCCATCATCGCATATTGAAAGCCGGGCTTGTGCAGCGATGCCTCCAGGCCGTCGGGCGTCTCGTTGATCCGCGCAAAGGTCCGCGAGGTCGGCCGGGTGGTCATCTTTCCACCCCGGCTGCGAACGCTTTCGATATCCAGATCAATGCCCTGCGCCGAGAGAACAGCGCCGATATCCTGTTTCAGCGTCGGGCTGTCCGGATCGATCTGCGTATCGGCGGGCAATTCAATCGGAATATCCTCGATCGCCGGATCGACGCCGGCGAGCTTGAGCGCGCCGGTTATGCCGACCATCAGGAAGGAAGGCGCCAGAAAGGCGGCGAGGAACAGATGAACCAATATCAGCAGGTTCCGGGTTTTGACTTTATTCACGCAATATTTCCTTAGCGCTGGAACCGGCTGGTAAATTTGGTGAAGGCGAGATGCAGTTTCTGTCGGTCTGACCGGCCGATCATTTCGCCGACCAAGCCGTGAAAATGGTCCGGTTCGCGCTGTACCGCTGCCGTAGTCAGGTCGAGCATCAGCATCTCGTCATAGCTGGTCTGCTGGCAACAGGGGCGGTGCACGGCCATCGGTTCGGGCCAGCAATCGCTCATCAATTCGATGATATGGGCGAAATGGCGGGCCGCGATTTCATCGCCCAGTTGCTTGACCAGATAGGGTTTCGGGTCCTGCCGCTTTTTCCACGCCAGAACGGCAATCCGCATGGCGACAACTATCCGCATTTGCGCAGCAGGCAAGGCGGCGATCTTGGGGGTCGCGGCCAGCGATTGCGCAAATGCGGATATAGGCTCCGGCATCAATAATCTGCTGATGCTGGAGCTGTCTGTGCAGCGGCTTGGGCGGGTTGCTTACTGGTTGCGACCCGAATAAGCGACCGCGCTTCCTCCACTGCAGCAGTCTCGGTTAACTTGCCGTCGGAAATTTCCGTGCCCATGGACAACAGCCGCCCGCTGATCACGGTGCCGGTGTGCGCCTCTTCTTCAACGGTGACACCGCCACTGGCAGCGATCGCGGCATCCCACTCAGCCCGCACCTGTTCCCAATAGCCTTTGGTTTTCGCCCAATAATCGTCAGCCGCGTCGACGCTGTAACCATCGAATTTCGTGTATGTGTTAAGCACCGATTCCTGGACATAGGGAACGGCCTTGCCATCGACCGTCTTCATCTTGCTATTGTCCTGCCAGTGGATCCAGCCACCGGGCATCGGCTGGTGGCGGTTGATCGCCTGATAATGGTCATAGACCGGATCGCGCACGGCATCGCGGCGCGCCAGAGGGCGGGCCGTCCAGTCGCTGGTCCAGTTGCGGAGACCATTGACCGTCTGCCATTTGCCGACGCCGCCATAGCGGGGGCTGTCGTCGACCTGCCAGACGGTTTGCGACCAGCTGCCCTGGCGTTCGGACTCCGGAACATCCCTGTTCACCCATTTGCCGGCCCCGGCATAGACCAGCAACTTGGCCGGTTCATAGACCCAGTCCTGGCGCCAGTGCTTGATGATGAAGGTTTCGCCTTCATGTTCAGCAACCAGCAGATGCTGCAGGATGATTTCCGTGCCCGTATCCTTGATCACGCGGACGCTTTCATGCCCGCCGGAAATCTTCGCCTTGATCGGTTCGTAATCGTCCCGCCATGACGTGGTTTCCGCCATGTCGAAGCGGACTTTATAGTCTCCGGCCATCGCCAATATGTCGGCGCGGTCCTGGTCGAAGGACGCCTGCGTGGCGGTCGCCGCCAGTTGCAGCTGGTCGCCAGCGGCCAGCGCCGGTGATGTCGCCATGGCTAGAGCGAACAGCGCCGCCCCCAGTTTTGTTTTCCATTTCATGTTCATCATTATTTCTCCCCCTTAGAATTAGAATGATATGCTGAGCGAAACGCTGGCGTTGCGGCCCGGCTGCGTGAAGGCGTCGATGATCGGCGATGTTGCCTCCAGCCCCCGGACGCTGCTCCAGACCCAGTATTTCTTGTCGGTGATGTTGAAAATGCCGGCCCGCAGTTTGAAATTCTCGGCGATCCGGACAAAGGCCGTCGCGTCGACAATCAGGGATTCATCCGGACGGAAACAGGTGGCGCTGCAGACGCCGGTCGTTTCGTTGAATTCCTTCTGCGCATTATAGCTGAGGATCACTTCCCCGCCGAAGGCACCGGTCGGTTCGCGATAGCCCAGGCCCAATATCGCGTTGATCGGATCAACCGTACCCAGCGATGCCGGCGGATTGTTCGGCGACTTTACCGTGCCATCGGCAAAAGCGACGGCAAAACGGGCGCGGAAGCCATTGTCGGCTTCGTAGCTGGCCTTGGCCTCGACACCCTTGACCGTCACATCATCGAGATTGATGAACTGGTAGATGGCCGGATCGGTTGGCGTGAAACTTCCGCCAACCACTTCCTGGCTGATGAAGTCGGAATAGTCGGCGGTAAAGGCCGTCAGCGACAATCCGACCCTGTCGGTTGCATAGCGGATACCGGCCTCGAAACTGTCGCTGGTTTCCGGTCCGAGATCGGGATTGGCCGCCGATGTGTAGCCGAAGGCGAGATTTTCAAAGAAATTATTGACCTGGCTGGGCGTCGGCGCGCGGAAACCGCGGGCATAGTTGCCGAACAGGCGGATATCGCCGAGCTTGACCACCGCGCCGAGCTTGGGCGACAGTTTCGATCCGTCCTGTGCGCTGGGCGTAAAGCTCGGCAGCAGCGGATCGTCGGTCGGGTCGAGATCGTAAAAATCGTAGCGCAGCGCCGGATAGAGCGTCACCATACCATCGGCAAATTCGATCGCGTCGCCGATATAGAAACCGCCCAGGGTGA
>JBALUX010000175.1:0-5418 GCA_036963725.1 Parasphingorhabdus sp.
GTGCACCGCGCAAGGCCAAGCCCGCAGCAGCAGCAGCCACTCCGGCTGCCGAAGCAACGGGCGAAGCCGCTGACGCGACCCTAGAGAAAAAGGCACCGGTAAAACGCGCGCCGAGATCACGGGGCAAAAAGGCGGATAGCGCCGAAGCGACTGACAAGGCAGCAACCGAAGCTCCGAAAGAAGCCAAGGAAAAAGCGCCTGCCAAGCCGCGGAAGCCGAGAGCCGCTGCCAAGCCCAAGGACGAAGCTGTAGCCAAGCCTAAAGACGAGGCCGTAGCAAAAACGTCCGACAGCGACGCGACCGAGTCCAGTGATGGACCACCTCGTCAGGGCTGGTGGCAGCGCACCTTTGGATGATTGACAACATAGCGTCCCCGCCAGATGTTTCTGGCGGGGACGCTATGGTTTTCATCCGCGGTTCAGGCAGCTGATGGCAGGAGAAAAGGCTCCAACCAGACTTTCATGCTAAGGAATTTCATGCGCAATTTTTTTGCTGTTTCATTTTCCCGCATCGGTCCGTCTGCCGCAGGCCGGCTGACCCGTCTGATGGTTGCATTTCTCGCGATCATCTCGATCGTCGTACAACCCGTGGCCGCCCAGTCGATCTTGCGGGATGCCGAGACCGAAGCCCTGTTCACCGACATGGTTTCTCCGCTCGTGGCGGTCTCCGAACTGGATGCCGACGAGGTCGAGGTCATCCTGATCAACGACAGCCAGATCAACGCCTTTGTCGCCGGCGGCCAACGCATCTATTTCTATTCCGGCCTTATCGAAACCGCCGACAGCGCCAATGAAGTACAAGGCGTCATGGCCCATGAACTCGGCCATATTACCGGCGGACATATCATCCGCTTCGATGAAGGCGCGAAAACCGCGACCGGAATTACCATTCTCAGCCTGGTTCTGGGCGCCGCAGCCATTGCTGCCGGAGCCGGTGACGCCGGCATGGGCATATTGGCCGCCGGCCAGCAAGCGGCAATGGGCAAGTTCCTCGCCTTCAGCCGGGTACAGGAACGGTCAGCCGATTCCGCCGGTGCCCGCTATCTGGGAGCAGCCGGCATATCCGGCAGAGGCTCGATCGATTTTTTCAAGAAGCTGCAAAATTACGAATTCCGTCTCGGCATTCCGCAGGAGGATAGCTACGGGCGAACCCATCCGCTTTCCGGCGAACGCGTAACCCTGCTCCGCGATGTCTATCAAAAGGATCCGGCCTGGGACAAGCCGTCCAATCCGGAAATCGAATCCCGTTTCCAGCGGGTCAAGGCCAAGCTGCTCGGCTTTACCTCCGACCCTGCGGTGACCTTGCGCAAATATCCCGAAAGCGACCAGTCGGTCCCTGCCCGCTATGCGCGCGCCTATGCCTGGCACAAGAGCGCCTACCCGGACCGCGCGCTATACGAAGTCGACAATCTGCTCAAAGCGGCGCCGGAAGACCCCTATTTTCTCGAGCTGCAGGGCCAGATCCTGCTCGAATCCGGCAATCCGGACGGAGCGCTCAAGTCGCTGCGCAAGTCGGTGCAGCTGACCAATAACCAGCCGCTGATCGCGAGCCTGTTCGGCCATGCCCTGATCGCCACCGAAGACCCGCAATATCTGGACGAGGCAGAGACGGTGTTGAAAGCCGCCGTGCACAAGGATAACCGCAACCCCTTCGCCTGGTATCAACTCGGCGTTGTCTATTCCCAGAAGGGCGATATCGCGCGGGCGCAGCTGGCTACAGCGGAAAGCGCCTTGCTGGAGCGCAATTATGCCGGCGCCATCCGCAGTTCGCAAGTCGCCATGTCCGGCATCTCGGAAAACACACCTGACTGGATCCGGGCACAGGATATTTCCTTCATCGCCAAGGCCGAATTTGAAAAGAACAACCGCCGCCGCTAGGTCGTGATGCGCTGGTTCGGGCCATTTGGGCTGGACAAGCCCCGCGGCCATGGCCAATGCCGTGCTTCAACGAAAGAACCCGATTGTGGATGAAGTTTCAAACAGAAAGTGGATGATTATGGCGGGTGGCGGATTGGCCATAGCGGCGGCAGTGAGTGTCTGGTTCTGGCAGGCAGGCAGCAGTAGCTCGACCGAAGCAGCCAGCGAAGCGGCGCTCGCGGCCGGCATCAATGCCCAGGAACAGAAAGCGATCGAGGCCATTGTCCGCGACTATATTCTCAAGAATCCCGAAATCATTCCGGAAGCGGTGGAAATATTGCAGAACCGCCAGAAGACCGGCGCGATCGATAATCTGCGGGCACAGATCGAGAAGCCTTTTGCTGGCAACGCTTTTGCCGGCAACCCCAATGGTGATGTGATCGTCGTCGAATATTCCGATTTCAATTGCCCCTATTGCAAACAGACAGAGCGCGACGTCGCCAGACTGATTGCCGAAGACAAGAATGTCAAAGTCGTGTTCCGCGAACTGCCGATACTCAGCGAATCAAGCAACGACGCCGCCCTGATGGCGCTGGCTGCAGCCAAGCAGGGCAAATATTACGCCTTTCACAAGACCATGTTTGCCACTGGTCGCCCGACACCCTCGACCATCAATGCTGCTGCCAACGAGATTGGTCTCGACATGGCGGCCGCTCGCGCCTTTATCGCTTCGGCTGAAGCCAAAAAGGAAATCCAGGACAATATCGCTGCCGCACAGCAATTGCGCTTCACCGGCACGCCAGCCTGGGTGGTCGGCAACCAGTCGGAAGTCGGCGCCGTCGGCTATGATGGTCTGAAGGAAATGGTCGCGAAGGCGCGGGCGGCAAACTAGGCTTCGTCTGCCCTGCCCTTGAACCCCTGGGCAATCACATACCATTCGGACGAGCCCTTGCGGCTCGCCGGCGGCTTGGCATGTTTGACCACGGTGAAATGTTTTTTGAGCAGAGTCAGCAGATCATTGTCGGTGCCGCCGGCCAATACCTTGGCAACAAAAGCGCCGCCCTCCTGCAGATTTTCCACCGCAAAATAGGCACCGGCCTCGACCAGACCCATGGTCCGCAAATGGTCTGTCTGCTGATGGCCAACCGTATTGGCGGCCATGTCGGACAATACCAGGTCCGGCGCGCTGCCCAGCGCTTCGATCAACATGTCCGGCGCGGCATCATCCATGAAGTCCATCTTGAAGATAGTGACGCCCTCGATCGGATCGACGTCGAGCAGATCAATGCCGACCACAGCGGCTTTCGGCGCAAATTTGCGCATCACCTGGGCCCAGCCACCCGGCGCAATACCGAGATCGACCACTGCTTTGGCGTTGCGCACCAGTTTGAAGCGCTCGTCCAGTTCCAGCAGCTTATAGGCGGCACGAGAACGATAGCCCTCGGCTCTGGCCTGTTTGACATAGGGATCGTTGAGCTGGCGCTCGAGCCAGCGGGTAGAACCGATTTTGCGGCCCTTGGCGGTTTTGACCTTCTGTCTCGTTCCTGATCTGCCCCGGCTCATCGCACTGACCTCCGTTCGTTGGCCGACATCAGCGAACGCAATATGCCTTCGCGAATGCCGCGGTCTGCGACACCGACGCGACTGGCCGGCCATATATCGAGGATCGATTCCAGAATGGCACAGCCGCCGACCACCAGATCGGCGCGTTCCTTGCCAATGCAAGGAATATCCGCTCGCTCTCCCGGCGAAGCATGGGCCAGCATATTGCTGATTTCCCGCATTGATTCCGTCGGAACAATCAGACCGTCGATCACTTTGCGATCATATTGCGGCAGTTTCAGATGCAGGCTGGCCAGCGTGGTTACGGTGCCGCTGGTCCCGAGCAAGCGGTAGTCGCATTGGTCGAGCCGCGGCAGGCGCGCTGCGAAACTGGCGAAACTGTCCGTGACCCGCGCGCGCATCGCGGCAAAAGCCTCGCGCCGCGCAACCGGGTCGTCGCCATCGAATTTCTCGCTCTCGGTCAGCGAGACCACGCCCCAGGGGGCGCTCTGCCAGTCGAGAATCTCCGGCGCCGAACCGCTTGTGTCGACCAGCACCAGTTCGGTCGAACCGCCACCAATGTCGAAAATCAGCGCCGGCCCTTCACCAGGTTCGAGCAAGATATGACAGCCGAGCACCGCCAGCCGCGCTTCTTCTTCTGCGGTGATCACATCGAGCGCAATGCCGGTTTCCCGTCGCACCCGTTCGATGAATTTGTCGCCGTTGCTGGCACGGCGGCAGGCCTCGGTGGCCACCGAGCGGGCGAGCGTGACATTGCGACGCC
The DNA here is from genome assembly GCA_036963725.1 of Parasphingorhabdus sp. GTDB lineage: Bacteria > Pseudomonadota > Alphaproteobacteria > Sphingomonadales > Sphingomonadaceae > Parasphingorhabdus. The sequence continues at coordinate 4,183 of JBALUX010000175.1, forward strand.
GCAGCTTGTCGGCGCAGATCGACAAAGCGGCGACCGCTCTGTCCATGGCGCGATTGCTGATTTTTCCGGATTCAACCAGCCCCTCGCCCAGTCGCACCACGCGCGAAAAGGCATCGGTGACAATGAAGCCGTCCGAAGACGGCTTTGCCACCAGCAACCGGCAGTTGTTGGTTCCCAGATCAATTGCTGCATAGGAGCGCAATTTGGGCCAGCGCCCTGCATTTGGGTGGACAGGAGGCGCAACCCGACTCTGTCCATTATGTGTCGCCGCATGTTTCGGGCGGGATTTCCTTGCGGATGATCCGCCTTTTGTATCTTGCGGCGATGGGGATGCTTGATCCGCCATGACCGTACTCTTATGTTCTCCGGATCGGATAATACCGCCGGTACTTGCCTGTGAAGATAACGCCGCAGCCGCTTTGACGCAAGGGGCGGTAACCAAGTCGAACGGAAAATATCATGTGTGGCCGCAAATTCAGCCATGAAGAACTGACCTGGGCAGAATATCGCGACATATTGGCGATCGTCCAGCCGCCGCCGAACAGCAATTTTCAGCCCAATTATAATATCTGTCCGACCCAGATGGTGCCGGTGTGCGTCAACCGCGAGGGCGGGCGCTCACTGGAACTGATGCGCTGGGGGCTGGTGCCGCACTGGGCCAAAGACACGAAATTTGCCGCCAATATGATCAACGCCCGCGCCGAGACCCTGGCCGAGAAACCGTCCTTCAAGCCGCTGCTGGAGCAGAATCGCTGCATCATCATGGTCTCCGGCTTCTACGAATGGCAACGCGACGGAGCGACCCGAATACCCTTCAAGGTCGAGCGTGGCGACAAGCAGCCGATGTTGCTCGCCGGCCTGTGGACGCATAATGACCGGCTCGCTATCGACAGCTATGCGGTAATCACCACCGCCGCACCGGAATCCTTCACCCCGATTCACGACCGCGCGCCGGCCATCCTCGAACAAGCGGATATCGGCACATGGATGGACGGTGGCTGGAAAGCGGCTCAAAATCTGGCCAAAACCTATCAGGGCGAGCTGACAACCACCCGGATTTCCAGCCTGGTCAACAGCAATCGCAACAATGGCCCCGAACTGCTCGAGCCAATCGTTGAATAAGGCCACCAAAAGGCTTGACCCTGACCCGCTCCATGCCTATTGCCCCGCACCGGCACTCCCCTGTCGTATAATGGTAATACCACGGACTCTGACTCCGTTAATTGAGGTTCGAAT
>JBALUX010000176.1:0-5396 GCA_036963725.1 Parasphingorhabdus sp.
AGCGCGCCTATGAAGTCGGTTTCGTCAACCGCGTAACCGAGGGCGCTGCCCTCGAGGCCGCAATCGAGCTGGCAACCACGGTTGCAGCCAATGGCCCTCTGGCGCTCAAGGCGACCAAGAAGATCATCAACGAAAGCTATGACTGGACCAGCGAAGAAGCCTGGAAGAAGCAGGCCGAAATCACCACGCCGGTCTTTACCTCCAAGGATGCGCAGGAAGGCTCGCTAGCCTTCGCCCAGAAGCGCAAGCCTGACTGGAAAGGTGAATAAGCCGAACCTATGGCAAGCAAAGATATTGTAGACCAGTGGGCAGCGTCGCAAGACCTGCCCACTTGGTTCGTCCAGGCGATGGACGTTCCGCGCGAAGAAGCTTTTGTCGAAGTCGACGGGCACAAGGTCCACTATTTCCGCTGGGGCAAGCGCGGCAAGCCGCCGCTGCTTATGACCCATGGCTTTCTTGCCCACGCGCGCTGCTTTGCTTTCATTGCGCCTTTTCTGGCCGAGGAATATGACATCATTTCCTATGACCTCGCGGGTATGGGCGAGAGCGAGATGGTCCCCGACAGCGATGGCGACACGCGCGCCGCTGGCATGGTTGCTGTGGCCGAAGCGCTTGATCTGTTCTCCGGACCGGTGAAGCCGAAGATCATCGCGCACAGCTTTGGTTCCGGCGTTGCCCTTACCGCTATGGAACTGGCGGGCGAGCGATTTGGCGGCCTGATCATCTGCGATCTGATGATCATGCGGCCGGAAAAACTGATGGCCCATTTCAAGGGTTCCAAAGGCCCGCCCGGATCCGGCAAGTCGGACAAGCCGAACAATATCTATCCCGATTACGAAACCGCGCGCGGACGCTTCATTCTGTCGCCGCCGCAGGACGCGCAAGCGCCCTTCCTGCTCGAATATATGGCCTATCATTCGATGAAGCAGGTCGAAGGCGGCTGGTCGTGGAAATTTGATCCTATGGTTTTCCATCGTAGCGTCAGTGATCAAGCGAAATGGCTGCAGGCGCCCCAGCGGATTGTCGATCTGCCGCACCGGCTGGCGATCGTTTACGGCGAGAATAGCGAGCTGTTCAACGGCGACAGCGCCGCCTATCTGCGCGAACTTGGTGGCGACCATATCCCGATGATCGCGATACCCGAGGCCGAACATCATCTGATGCTCGACCAGCCGCTGGCGTTGGTGACGGCTTTGCGGTCTATTTTGGCGCTTTGGGGGGAATGAGGCCCCGCTAGCTGATCGCCAGATGAACCGGATCGGGTATTTGCGACAATCTAGTACAAAAAAGCGTGAATCTGACAAAGGCCTGCGACAGGTCTCCCCTATTTCTGTTTGTGACGCCGCAGTTGGCGCCAGATAGAAAAGGATTTGAATATGAAAAAGTTTCTGATGGCTATGGCAGTAACAACCATGGCGGTGTCTCCAATGGTTACCGCTCAGGCTCAGGCTGCTCCGCGCGACAATGTCGAGCGGTCGCATAAAACGACGAGCCAGAAAACGGTGACCAACAAGCAGGGCAAGCGCACCGTGACCAAGACGGTTACGAAGCAGAAAGCCGCTCCCGTTCGCTACAGCAAAACCCGCTATAGCACGAACCAGAACCACCGGAACTGGACCAAGGGCCAGAAGTTTGACCGGCGCTATGCGACCAATTACCGGGTGATCAACAATCCGCGTGATTACCGCCTCTCCAACGCGCCACGTGGCTATCAATGGGTCCGGTCCGGCAATGATGCCGTCCTCATCGGCTTGACCAGCGGCATAATCGGAGCGGTTATCGGCAACGCGATTTCCCGTTAAACCGAATGATCAATCCATAATCAGACAAAAGCCCCCGGAAGCGATTCCGGGGGCTTTTTTGTGCCTATAGGAGACCGGTATAAATGAAGCGTCTCCGGTCTGGAAATGCCGGAAGCTGTTGGCCGGTCTATTTGCTTTTGTCGCCTTTACCGCTTTTGCCTTTCATCGCTTTTTTCATCGCCGCCAGCCGCTCTTCGACTTCGGAGTGTCGCTGCATTTTGCCGATTTCCGTAGCATGTTTTGAAGTGCCATTCACGCCGCCAGCCAGTTCCATGGTGCGGTCAAAAGTTGCCTCGGCGCGTTCGACTTTCCGGTCAACGCTTCGGTCGGATTTGGACTTGCTATCGCTGGCAGCGCTATTCTCGCTCATCATCTTTTCAAACGCGGCGAGTTCATCTTCCATGACAGCTTTGCGGGCAGAAAGCTCTTCCAGCAAGCCGTCGAGACGGCTGGCATCTGTCTTTGCAGATGCTTCCTGACCCTTGAAATGCTTGACCTTGGCCTCAAATTCCATCTGCTGCATGATCGCGGCTTCGGCCAGATCCTCACGGCCTTTTTCCAGAGTGAACTGGACTTTGCCCAACCATTCTTCGGCGCGCTGTGCCGACAGTTTCTGCTGGCCGACGGCCTGGCTCTGGCGATCGATGGCATCATCATGTTCGCTACGGACCTTGTTCATCGCGCGGTCAACCTCGCGAATGGCTTCCCGCATCAGGCTGGTGCCGCTGGCACGCTCTGCCTGATCGAGAGCCGATTCAATCCCCGCCGAAACAACGCGTTTTGCCCGCATGTAAAATGGTTCTGCCATGTTTGGGATGCTCCAGCTTCAGTTAAAGACCTAGAGGTAAATGAAATTTGCCGATAGTCAATCAACAGCAGGATAGAGGCTCTAGCCCTCCATGAACCCCTTGAGCCGCTGATTGATGATCTGGTCCGCTTCGGCCATGATCCGGTCGATCAGTTCCTGACAGGTCGGGATGTCGTTGATCAAGCCGGCAACCATACCGCAGCTCCATGCACCGGCATCCATCGTGCCTTCCTTCATGATCTTCGGATAAACGCCCGCGACCTGCTCGATAACGTCGGAAAATTGCAGGTCTGCGCCTTTTTCCTTTTCGATTTCGAGCAGCCGCTCGACCGCGGAATTGTTGAGCACCCGTTCGGTATTGCGCAAGGGGCGCATGACGAGGCGGGTATCCAGTTCGCTGGCCGCGACAATCGCGTCCTTCACATTCTGGTGCACCGGTGCTTCCTTGGTCGCGATAAAGCGCGTGCCCATGTTCATGCCTTCGGCGCCCATGGCGAGCGAGGCGACAAGGCTGCGGCCATCGGCCTGGCCACCGGAGGATACGAACGGAATATCCAGTTCGTCGGCGGCGCGGGGCAGCAGGATCATGTTCGGAATATCGTCTTCGCCGGGATGGCCGCCGCATTCGAAGCCGTCGACGGAAACCGCGTCACAGCCGATGCTCTGAGCTTTCAGCGCGTGGCGGACGGCGGTGCATTTGTGGATCACCTTGATGCCGGCACCGTGTAGCGCGGGGAGCACCTGGACCGGATTGTTGCCGGCGGTTTCGACGACCTTGACGCCGCCTTCGATGATCGCCTTGACCATGCCTTCATAATCGGGCGAATTGACGACTGGCAGGAAGGTCAGGTTTACGCCGAACGGCTTGTCGGTCATCTCGCGGCATTTGGCGATTTCGTCGGCCAGTGCGGCGGCAGATGGCTGGGTCAATGCGGTGATGATGCCCAGTCCGCCGGCGTTGGATACGGCTGCGGCGAGTTCGGCAAATCCCACATAATGCATGCCGCCCTGGATGATCGGATGTTCGATGCCGAAAAGCTCAGTGATGCGTGTTTTCATGGGATGTGCTCCTGTCATTGGAAGAATTGGAAGCATGTCTGCTCCAACCGGGAATCATTTAATCGGACGATTAACTAGCAATCCATTGGCCCGTTGTCACGCCTTTCCAGATTTGATCGGGTGACGTTAGGGCAAGCTCTTCACCCAGTCGCTTCGACCAGTGAAATTCGTTGCCCAGCGCGTCGCGCCAGGCCCAAAGGCGACGGGTATAATGGTGCAGATCATATTCCTGCGTATAGCCCATCGCGCCGTGCACCTGATGGAAAGGCACGGTGACCGCCTCCACGCTATGGCCGATCTGGACTTTCGCGATGACCGCCTCGTGCCACGCCTGTTCCGGATCATCGGTATGGCGAGCAATCGCGCTGGCAGCCTGCGTAGCGGCCATGGTCGCGGCGGCGCATTCGGATGCGGCGACCGCGAGTTGCTGCTGGATTGCCTGGAATTTCGACAAAGGCCGACCGAATTGTTCGCGCTGGGTGACATATTCGATGGACAGGTTAAGCGCGCTCTCCATCGCCGCTGCCATTTGTACAGCACGGACGGTCAGGATTAGTGCTTCAACCGCGCAGCGGGATATGCCGGTTTTTGCCGACTGTTCCACGACATGGCCGGAGAAGACGAATTGCGTCATGCCGTCGGGCGACAGCGCCTCTTCCGGCGAGCGAACAGCTTCCCGGTTATCGAACAGCGAAATCTCGTGATGCGCCTCGTCGAACAGGACGATCTTGTCGGCGTGCATGCCGAACGGAATGTCGGCGCTCGGTGTGTGGCCGCTGAGCGCGAAGCTGGCGCTGCCGTCGGCGGGTGCCAGACCGGCCCGGTCGAGCATCCAGTTGGCGATCAAAGTCTCGGCAAAGGGCACTGGCGATGCAGCCTGTGCCGAAGCCCAGATCGCGCCGAATGTCTCGTCATAGTCCGCGCCAAAGCCGCCATTGGCTTCGCTGACCCAGGCGAGCGGCAGGCCATTTTCGGTCAGTGCATTCCACAGTGCCTGCGGATATTTGCCCGCTTCGGCTTCATGCGGGACTTCGCGGCCGCACAGGTCGGTGTAGATTTTCGTGGCCGTTTCGGCGACCATGCCTTCGGTGTTGATCATGATAAAAGGGCACCTTGAATAGAGCCGTTCGCACTGAGCTTGTCGAAGTGCGGCTGTTGCCGGCGGTTGTCCTTCGACAGGCTCAGGACGAACGGTGTGATATGCTTGAGCTCTGACATTATCTCAGCCCCAATTGCCGCGCGGTGATCCCGCGCATCACCTCGGTGGTGCCACCGCGCAATGTATTGGGCGGGGAGCGCAGCACGCCGATGTTCATGATCCGGCGCATATCCGGGCTCCAGTCTTCGGAGGGCAGGTCGACGAGCATCGCGCGGACCTGCTGGGTCAGATCATTTTCCAGCCGGTTGCCGAGGTCCTTGACCAGCGCCGCTTCTGTCTCCGGCGACACGCCCTGGCTGAGCAGATTGGCAATGCCCCAGGACATGCCCTTCAGCGTGCGCAGACTGGCGATCAGCTTGCCGAGACGGGCGTGGCTGTCAGAACCCATTTTGCCGCTCAGCTGATATAACGCGGTTTCCAGGGTGATATAGCTGGAGAGGAAGCGTTCCGGCCCGGAGCGTTCCATCGCCAATTCGCCGGTCACCTGTTTCCAGCCGCCGCCTTCCTCGCCGAGCAGGCAGTCGTCGGGGACAATCACGTCCTCGAAATAGACTTCGTTGAAATGGGC
>JBALUX010000177.1:0-5364 GCA_036963725.1 Parasphingorhabdus sp.
GTAGCGGGTTCTGAGTTCGCTATCGAACACCGTCGGATCGAGCAAAGAATAGATCGGCAAAGTCAGTCGCCGCATCGCTTTGGCATGGATGAACATCGCCTCCATCTGGTCGAGCGTTTCATCCACCGACATGCCGCGCGCAATCGCCCCGCCCATGGCCGCGCCGGCGCTGGCACCGCCAATGAAGTCGATCGGAATATCAGCCTGCTGCAGCGCCTTGATGACGCCGAGATGGGCGCAGCCCAGTGCGCCGCCTCCGGCCAGCACTACGCCGACCGCCCGGCCGGTCAGGAAGCGGGCAACCTTGGTGAAATCCGTATCCGTGTCGAGCGCAACATGATGGTGCAGCTTGGGCGCGCGCGGATCGATCCAGTCAGCGCTATGGCTGATCGTCTTGCCGGCGTTCGAACGGAGCAACAGCAGGGTGCGCTGAGGCTCCGCGATCCAGCCCATCGCCGCTGTTTCCATCGCATTGGCTCCGGGATCAGCCTGACCAGGTCGCCCGACCATTACCAGCGCATCGGCGTTGCGGCAGACCATCTGCCCCCAGTCGTCCGGTCCGCTGCCGTCGATCAGGACATAAGCGCTTTTGGCTTCCTGCTCCGCAAGCCAGGACTGATATTCATGCGCGTCCGCCGCCTCGCTCGTCCCCCGGTCGATCGGTATCACCGGTGTATCCGGCCGGACCACCGCTTCAAAGGCCTCTGCCATCCGCGCCAGAAATCCGTCCGGCATCTGGCTGTTGCCGGCGGGCAGCATGGCAATCACCCGCGGATTTTTTGCTGTCACCGAAGACGTCCGCGCCGTCGCAACGGCCAAACGCTCGGAAACCAGCTTCAGCATCGCGGCGTATAATTCGGGATGCTGCCGGGCAATATCGTCAAAGGCGCGGCGCGAGACTTCGAGCACTCTGGAATCGCGGGTGGCAATGACGTCGGCGGTGCGCTTGCCACCGGCGAAAAAAGCCAGTTCGCCAACCGCCTCGCCGGTTTCGATATGGGCAACGATCCGGGTCTTGTTGACCACCACCCGGAACCGGCCCGATTCAACAAAATAGAGCGCGTCGGCATCGTCTCCCTGACGAACCAGCGCCTCGCCGCCGGCAACCCGCTTCATCACCGACGCCGATTGCAGCGCGTTCCGCGCCTCCGGTGCCACGTCCCTGAAAAGGGCATGAGTCCCCAGGTCGGGCAATTCTGTAGGTTCAGCCACGCTGTTTCCCCCATCGGTGCGACCCGATCGGGACCGTTATCCTGCCATATCGACCGACAATCAAGTCATACTGTTTTAAGCCAGATGGCACATCAGGCCGCGGCTGGGCTCTACCTCGTTTGCCAGCATCGACAGATAAGCGGATTGCAGGGCATCACGTCCTTCCAGATCCTCGATCTTGAGATAGGCGCTGGCACCGGCCACGAATGCGGAAAATTGCTCGTCGACCCGCGCGCGGAACGCCGCCGGTCCGATTTCCTTGATCAAAGCTTCGGCTGCGGTCGGGGCAAAGAAAAGCTCAGGCTTGGGACCGGGCAGATCGTCGGCACCGCCACGCTCCGAAATATGGGTCACGCCAACCAGCGAGCTGAATTTCAGATTGTCGCCCCAATGATCGTGGATCGCACCCAGCAACTGGCCGCTGCCGGCGAAATCGACCGAGACTGTAGGCGTGGCCGCGTCGGTAGCGGACAGATTGTCGTAGGTCACGACCTCGTCATAAAGCCCCGACTTCTCGACAAAATCCTTGTTGCCCGCCGATGTCAGGCCGATGCGCCGGATCGATGGGCTCAGGCTTTTGGCAACCATCGCCAGACCGAGCGAGGTTTTAGACGACGCGCTGGTCATCAGCAACGCCTCGGCGCCGAACCAGTCATTCGACCGCATGAAATGCTCGATCAGGAAACTGGTGGTGAACAAGGGTTGGAAAATGGCCCGCTCTGCCTCCAGCGCACCCTCGTCCGTGCCAAGCCGGTTATATTGATTGTAGATGATCGCCAGCCCCTGCCGGTGCTCGGCACCGTCGACGAAGCCGCCGTCCTGCACATTGGTCGGCGTGACCAGCAAATGGCTGGCCATCGGCAAATAGCCGTAGACCCGCTCGCCCACCGCAATATCGGCATTTTCCGACGCCACGACCTTGGCAAAGCCCCAGACCGGAACAATGCCCCATTCATCATCACCGGTCGGGAAGAAATTCCAGTAGCCAAAGCCGTCGCCAACCACCGCATAGGTAATGTTGTTCGCCGTCAGGGCATATTTCTCGACCGCCAGCAATATCTGGCCCCCGGCCAGAGACGGCGCATCGCTGTCATGCCATTGCGATTGCGCGAGTTCGTTTTTCTTTACCCACAGGCTTTGCATCATTCAGACTCCATCCGATTTTCCGGTTCCGGAGCAGCATAAGGGCTCGCGACCATTTGGCAAAAGCATTTGCCAAAAACCCTCCGCCTGCTAATCCTGCCGCACGGGATAGAATATGCGCCATTGTGCGCCATCGGGGAGAATTTTTGTGAGTGCAGCACCTGTATCAGGTCTCGAAGCAGCGATCGAGCCAATCACCAATATATCGGATTTCATCTGGGGCGGAAGCTGGGCCGGACAAGAAATACTGCCAATTCCTCCGATGGTGGTGATCTTGCTGGGCGCCGGCATCTATTTCATGATCGGTTTGCGCGGCTATCCGCTGCGCCGTCTTTTCCCTGCACTGGCGGGCTTGTTCAAAAAGTCGGACAAAAAGGGCGCTGGCGAAATTTCTCCCTTTGCTGCGCTATCGACCGCGCTTTCCGGACAGGTCGGCACCGGCAATCTCGCGGGCGTCGCTACAGCGATCACGCTCGGCGGACCCGGCGCAATCTTCTGGATGTGGGTGACCGCTTTGTTCGGCATGGCGCTGGCCTTTGCCGAAGGCTCTCTGGCCGTGCGCTTTCGTTCGCAGGCCGCTGACGGCACCTATCGCGGCGGTCCAATGACCTATATCGCCATCGGCCTCGGTCCGAAATGGACGTGGCTCGCAATACTCTTCTGCCTCGGCACCCTGTTTTCCGCTTTGGTCACCGGCAACGGCATCCAGGCAAATAGCCTCGGCGACAGCGCCAACGAATTGTTCGGCATCCCCGAATGGATCGGCGGCGCGGTGGCTGCCGTGGCCGTCTTCGCAGTCATCATTGGCGGCATTAAATCGATCGGCAAGGTTGCCGAAACCATCGTGCCGTGGATGGCCGGTGCCTATCTGCTGATGGCGATTCTCGCCCTGCTGATCAACCTGCCCTATCTGCCGGAAACCTTCGGCCGTATCTTCGACGGTGCGTTCAATGTCCAGTCGGCCAGTGGCGGGTTCCTCGGCGCAGCGATCATCATGGCGATCCGAGCCGGTGTCGCGCGCGGACTGTTCTCCAACGAAGCGGGACAGGGTTCGACGCCGATCGCCCATGCCGTCGCCCAGACCAATGATCCGGCGGCGCAGGGCCGTTTTGCGATGATGGGAACCTTCATCGATACGGTCGTCATCTGCACGATGACCGCGCTGGTGATGCTCACCGTCGCCGGCGACTTTACCTTTACCGACGCCGATGGTGTCAAACAGGTGGTCGAACATGCCTGGCAATCGGATCTGCAGGGCTTTGCCATGACCTCCGGCGCCTATGCAGCGGCCTTCCCCTATCTCGTGTTCGGCATTCCGGTCGGCACCCTGATCGTATCGGTCGCGCTGATCCTGTTTGTGTTCACCACTCTGCTCACCTGGAGTTATTATGGCGAGCGGGCGATCACCTATCTCTATGACCGACTGCCGGGGTCCAGCCTGAAGGGCGAGAAAACCCTGCACATCATCTGGCGGATATTGTGGTGTGTGGTGATCTTCGTCGGGTCCTTCGCACCGCTGCAACTGGTCTGGCGTCTCGGCGACATATCCAATGCCGCGATGACCCTGCCCAATATCATCGGCCTGCTGGCGCTCTCCGGTGTCGTCTTCGCCCTGGCGAAAGGCAACCGTTCCGCCGGCACCGACCATGGGCGCGAGACTCCGAAAGAGCTGCTCGAGGAAATCACCGGCACACCCGGTCACTAGACGGTGGGTTTATGGCGCGACGGCCAATTGGCTGTGCTTCGCTTCACTCTGAATTCGCTCCAACAAACCGAGCGAAGTGAGGCAAGCGCGACCGCGCGCCCGAGCTTATGCGAGGAAAGCCAAGGGCGCGTATGCGCCCGCCCGGCGATTGAGGTCTAAAAAATAATGCTCAAGAAACTCTACGAATGGATGCTGGACAAGGCCGCGCATCGACAGGCGCCCAAATGGCTCGCCGGGATCAGCTTTGCCGAATCCAGTTTCTTCCCGATCCCGCCCGACGTCATGCTGGCCCCCATGTGTCTGGCTAGACCGGAGCGCGCCTATTGGTACGCCCTGATCTGCACCATCGCCTCGGTCCTCGGGGCGCTGCTCGGCTACGCCATCGGCTATTTCGTCTTTGAAACCGTCGGCATGCCGATCCTCGAATTTTACGGCGTACTCGAGAAATTCGATGTGTTTGCCCAGAATTTCAACGAACAGGGCTGGGTCGTTGTCCTGCTCGCAGGTTTCACGCCGCTGCCGTTCAAGGTCATCACCATCGCCGCCGGCAGCACCGCCATGCCGCTGCATATCCTGATCGGCGCGGCGATTGTCGCCCGTTCCGCGCGCTTCTTTCTGGTCGCCGCCCTGCTCCGCTATTTCGGGCCGCCGATGAAGACCTGGATCGACAAGAATTTCGCTCTCGCCACCACCGCCGTCGGCATTCTCTTCGTCGGCGGCTTCGCAGCGGTGAGCTGGTTCCTGTGACAAGCAACAATAGCTTTTAGCGGATCAGTATTTTTTTCTGTGGCCTAGCCACCGATGATTTCCTAAGGCCAGAAGATGAGCACAAGACAGGTTTCCAGCAGCGACGATCCTGTGATCGAGAATATCGAGCAGTTGATCAATCCGATGGCCGAGGGCGAAAAGCCGAAGGACCGCTGGCGGATCGGCACCGAGCACGAGAAATTCGTCTATTCCACCACCGACCATCACGCGCCGAGCTATGACGAACCGGGCGGCATCAGGGACCTGCTGCTCGCGATGCAGGAATTCGGCTGGAAACCGGTCGAAGAAGGCGGCAAGGTCATTGCCATGTCCGGCAGTGATGGCGCGATCAGCCTCGAGCCCGCAGGCCAGCTGGAACTCTCCGGCGCACCGCTCGAAAATCTGCACGAGACCTGCAACGAAACCGGCCGCCACCTGCAACAGGTCAAGGCCATCGGCGAGAAAACCGGTACCGGTTTTCTCGGCATGGGCATGTGGCCGGACAAGACCCGCGCCGAATTGCCGATCATGCCCAAGGGCCGCTACCAGATCATGCT
>JBALUX010000178.1:0-5245 GCA_036963725.1 Parasphingorhabdus sp.
GCAGGCCAGTTCCGCAACGCCTTTGCGGCGGCGAACGATGGCCTTCAGCCCGATATGATACGGTTGAAAATCAATCAGCGGGGCTGGCTGCAGGAGGTGAAGCTGTGTCTCGGCAAGAGCTTCCGCCCGCAACGCTGTCCCGCCTATATGCGGGCGGCGAAGGACGATATGCCGGTCAAGATCTGGCGCGGGGGATAGTTCCCCTGCGTAGGCAGGGGGCCATCTCCTGCTCTCGAATATCTGCGCGATGGAAGTAAGGATCGCTTGCCGTGAGGCCGCTTCCCATTGTGACCAAAGTCTATTTGGCATAGCGCAGAAGAAGGACTCCCGCCTGCGCGGGAGCACATGCCTAACCGTCCAGCGTCCGGGTTCCCGGGTGATGCTTGTCGAGATGCTTATGGATGATCTTCAAATTCTTGCTGTTCGAGCGCCAGAAAAAGTCGAAAACATCGCCGAAGAGCGGGATGGCGCCAACCGCCGTATCGATGCCGACATTGGCCGCCATACGGGTCAACTGCAGTTTCGACATGCCAAGGTTGCGGGCTTCCCAGACGATATAGGCAGACATCAGCGCGGTGACGATATCGCCAACAACCGGAACCAGCCCGACGATCCAATCGGCGCCTACCGGTCGATTGATTCCGGGGACCACAAATGCCCGTTCCAGCATTTTTTCCATCGCTTCGACGCGGGCCCGTACCGCTTGCGGATCGCGGCTGCTGTCGGGCAATTGTTCTGCCAGACGCTTTAACTGTTCTTCGAAAATGGCCATCAGATCTCCCCGTCATATAGTAGCAACACAGTCAGGATATGGGTATTCCAACCAGCGGGTTCAATGGATGCCAGCCGCGCGGGTTGACGGCAAAGCCGCGCTGGCCCTGCCTGGCGATCGACCAGCGGATCGGAACCGCGATCGGAATGAAATTATAGTGATCGACCAGCATTTGCTCGACCTGGGCATAGAGCCGCGCCTTGATCTGCAAATTGGTTGCGGCATCGGCTTCGGCGATTTTTGAATCGGCATCATTCAGGCACACTGTGGTTTTGACGCAAGTGAACTGCTTCAAGAACCATTGGGCGCTGTCATAGGGTGCGATCTCGTCCATCAACTGGACATCCGCTTTCTGGTTCAGTGCGACCTTTCGCGCGTCCAGACCCACTCTTCTGAGGTCAGACTGGATACGCTTGAACAATATGGTGGCGCCCGCTGCGTCGGGCAGGGCAATGGCCAGCGGCACGACCGGCCCTTCCGAAGCTTTCCAGCGGCTGATATGGTTTCTGGCAAAGACTATCCGGTCCGGCATCGCCATGCCGACCCAGTCAGGATAGGCGTTGATCCCCTCGACATCGAGCGCCTCGGGGATGATCTTGAGCCGGCTCTGCCAGGCGCTGACACCGGGAAAGGAGGTCAGCAAAGCCGGACGGTTGATCGCCATCGCCAATATCTCGCGGTTGCCGGGAACCGCCCAGAAACCATTGGCGCGGATGAAACGCAGTCCGAACAGGCCGGCGACGGGATCCAGTCGCAAGTCTCCGCTGCTGATATCTGCCGCATCGACAAGCGGAAGATGATGATATTTTCCGTTCAGTACGATTTGAGCGCCGCCGGCCCGGTAGCGGGCGATGGCGGTTGCGGCGGTTTCGCTGCGCAGGGACACCCAGCGCTCGTCTTCTTCTTCCGCGTCCTGTTCTTCCTGCGACGGTTCGTCAAATTGCGTCAGTTTGATGCCATTCTCCTCGCTCAGCAAGCGCATTGGCCCGGCACCATGTCCGGCGCGGAACAGGCCCATTTCGGGCTGGGCGAGCAGCTGCAGGAAATTGGGGTGCGGCGAATCCAGTTTGATCTCGATAACCCGGCCGGTCATCGAGACCACTTCGTCGACCACCGAGACGTCATATTGCAGGCGGCTGTTGCGTAACTCGGCAAAACGCTCGCGCAGCAGGCGGGCGACGCGCTCGGCAGTAATCTGCCTGCCGTCATCCCATTTTGCATCGAACAGCCGGAAAATATAGCTCAGACCATCGTCGGAAACGATCCAGCGCGCGGCCAGCGCCGGCACGACCCGGCCCTCTTCATCCAGCCCGACGAGACCCTTGGCCATCGCCGCGCGCATCGTCGCGGAAGCGAAATTCAGCCGCGTCCCGACCGGATTGATCTGGGTGGAGCCATCTTCGACCACGGTAACTCTGACCTGATCTTCGTCTTCGGCAAAGCCGCAGGCGCCCAGAATTGTGACCGCAAGAGCCGCAAAAATGCTGTTTCGCCAGAATGTCGAACGGAGATCCATCACGGTCTTATACGCAGAGTGCGACTGGGATGCACATTGGAAATATTATCTTTCCATCCCTCTATTCGCTCAGCCACAAGACTGCGGGTCACGTAGAAATAGAGCGGCAGGATTGGTGCGTCAGAGATCAGGATCGCTTCGGCCTGGCGCATCAATGTCCGGCGTTTGCTTGTATCCGGTTCGGCGATCGCCAGCGCCAAAATCCGGTCAAAATCCGGATTGCCATAGCCCGAATAATTGCCGCCGCCATTAGCCTGCTGATGAACCAGCAGGAAATTTTCCGGCGTCGGCAAATCGGCGATCCAGCCGGAGCGGGCCAGTGCGAACTCATGTCGGCGCAGCGCGGAAAAATGCAGCGCTGCCTCGCTGTTGAACAGGCTGGCTTCCACGCCAAGCGGTTTCCACATGGCTGCCATAGCTACCGATACGCGACGATGTTCGGCGGAACTGTTGAAGCGGATCTCGAAACGCAGCGGATTGTCCGCGCCAAAGCCGGCAGCGTCGAGCAATGCGCGCGCGGCCTGCAGCCGCTTTTCCCGCGGCCAGTCAGCCCATTCGGGCTTTGCCGCTTGCGCGCCGACCAGCCCCGGGGGCAACAAACTCCAGGCCGGGATATTGCCGATACCGATGACCTTGTCGGCAATCCACTCGCGCTCGACCGCCATCGACAGGGCGGTCCGGACCCTGCGGTCATCAAAGGGCGGCGCGCGGGTGTTGAAGGCAAAATAATAGCTGCCGAGATAGGGCACGCTATGGGCCAGATCGGGGTTGTTCTGTTTCAGCCATTGATGGCGGCTCGCCGGATAGTCGGCGGCGATATCCGCGCCGCCGGAGAGGAACAGGCGCATCGCGGAGAGACTGTCATCCATCGGTTTCCAGATAATGGTTGCTGTCGGCGCCGCTTCATCATGCCACTCGGGATTGCGTTCCAGCCGGGCGTGATCGTTCAGTTTCCATCCGGATAATCGATACGGGCCGCTGGCAATCATCGGCCGGTCGGAGGTCCATTTGTCACCGGCCTGGCTGATCCGGTGAAGCGGGATCGCCGCCATGGCCGGATGCGCCAGCAAGGCGGGCAGGGACGGATCGGGAGAGGCGAGGGTGATAGTCACACTATTGCCGCTGAGGGCTTCCACAGCCACGATATTGCCGAACAGCGCCTTGGCCGCCGCAGCCGTTTCCACAGCGCGCAGGCGCCGTAGGAGGGCGGGGAAAAGCGTCGAATCAAAAGTCGTGCCATCGGAGAAATGCAGATTATCCCGCAAGGCAAAAGTCCAGGTTAGTCCATCGGGCGATATTTCCCAGTCTCTGGCTAGTCCCGGCTCCGCATTTCCGCTGGCATCGAGGCGAGTCAGGCCTTCGTACTGGTCGGCGGCAACCCGAAGCGAAGAGAGATCGGAGACTTTTTGCGGGTCGAGGCCCTTGATCTCCGAATCGGACAAGCGGACGATTTGCGCCGGGCCGGGGGCGCTGTCGACTGAGGGACCGCGGTCGCAGGAAATCAGCACCAGGCAGGTGCAGAGAAGGGCGATAAAGCGCATCTCGCCTGTCTAGATGTTTTTGCCCGCTCGACAAAGCGGAACTCTTGTGCTGTTCCTTGCGCTGAGGAGAATTGCTGCATGACCGGTTTACAATATGATATTTCCACGATCGGCGAGGTCGGCCCCCGGATATTGGCGCTGCTGCCCGAAATTGCGGCGCGGGCAGAGGAAACCGAAAAGGCACGGCGACTGCCAGCTGATCTTGCAGAAAAACTGGCTGACGCGGGCGCGTTCAATCTGTCCAAACCGGCAGCGCTGGGCGGGCTGGAGCTGGAGCCGCTCGACTTCATGAAAATCGTCGGCACCGTTGCCGAAGCGGATGCCAGTGCCGGCTGGTGCGTGATGATCGCGGTTACCTCGACCCTGGGGGCTGCCTATATGCCGGAACCGGTTGCGCAGGAAATCTTTGGTGCCGATGACGTCATCACTGGCGGTGTTTTTGCGCCGATGGGCAAGGCCGAGGACAAGGGCGATCATTATTTGCTCAGCGGCCAGTGGCAATGGGGATCGGGCTCGGCCAATTGTTCCTGGCTCGGCGGCGGCGCGATGATTTTCAAGGATGGCGAGCTGCAGAAATTCGAAAACGGTGCGCCTTATCACCGGATGCTGTTCTTCCCGGCTAAGGACGTGTCGTTCATCGATAGCTGGCACGTTGCGGGTTTAAAGGGCACCGGATCCGGAGATTTTTCGGTCGATAAACTGAAGGTACCAAAGGATCGCAGCGTGTCCTTCGTCGGCGACCGGCCGCGTGATCCGGGCGCATTATACAAATTTCCGCTCTTCGGCCTGCTGGCGCTGGGCGTATCCGCGGTGGCGCTCGGCAATGCCCGCGCTGCGCTTGAGGAAATCCGTAATATCGCGATCAACAAGAAGACGCCGGGCGGTGGTCGGTCGATGGCGCAGCGGGCGACCGTGCAGGCTGAACTGGCTCGGGCAACGGCTCTGCTCGGCGGCGCCTTCGCCTATCTGGAAGCTGCGATCAGTGAATGCTGGACAGAAGCGCAGGGCAATGCAGAAATTTCTGCCGAAGGCCGGGCCAATCTGCGCCTCGCCTGCGCCCATGCCACCGAGATTTCGGCTGAAGTCTGCAAAACCGCTTATACATTGGGCGGCGGCGGTGCGGTCTATTCCGCCAGCAGCCTGCAACGGCGCTTCCGCGACGCCCATGTCGCCACCCAGCATATCGCTACCGCACCGGCGGTATTCGAACTGGCTGGACGGGTATTGCTGGATCAACCAGTCGACATGGCGATGCTATAAGGATCAGTGCAAAGCCTGACATTTAGCGCCGATCCGGCGAGAAGCTCAGATGATTGGTTAAAACTGGTGCGGACGGCGGGACTCGAACCCGCACACCCATTTCGGATAGCAGATTTTAAGTCTGCTGCGTCTACCATTTCGCCACGTCCGCACCGG